>NZ_CP133265.1:1043750-1391666 GCF_030915505.1 Neobacillus sp. OS1-2 | reverse complement strand
TACCCTTCCCATGCTAAAGCCATTGATGATTATCTTAACCATCATGAATATTGGCCGGATCTTCAACTCGGATTTTGGACTATTTTATCAAGTGCCAAGAGATTCCGGAGCCCTATTTCCAGTCACAAATGTTATCGATACATTCGTATATCGGGGGCTCATGACGTTGGGTGATATTGGTATGAGTACGGCAGCAGGTCTTTATCAGTCAGCTGTAGGTTTCATCCTTGTGATGATAACAAACTATATAGTAAGAAAAGTCGATGAGGAAAGTGCGTTGTTTTAATAGCTGCATGTCGGGGCTGACCAAGGCGCTTACGCATTTCTCAGAGAGGAGGGGAAAATAAATGCCCAATGATCTAAATCAAGCTCAAGTTTCAGTCGTCGCATCACAGCCGTTGGATCAGTTGAAAGGGGGTGGAACAAAGATTAAACGGAAAAAGACAAGGAATTATCATGAACTGCATCCCGTTGTCAATACCATTTTCAGTGTACTGTTAGGTATTTTCACCATCATGTGTGTCTTTCCATTTATCTATGTTATCATTATTTCCTTTACAAGTGAGGAAAGTATTGTCAGACATGGCTTTCAAATTTTCCCGGCGGAATGGAGTACCGATGCGTACCATTACTTATGGAATGTGAAGGATCAATTGCTGGGGTCTTATGGTGTAACACTATTGATTACGGTAGTGGGAACCATCATTAGTGTGTTGATGATCTCCTTTTATGCGTATGCGATTTCACGACCTCAATTTAAATATAGAAAATTTTTCACCTTCCTAGCATTCTTTACGATGCTGTTTAGTGGTGGATTGGTACCAACCTATATTGTGGTTACGCAATTTTTAGGATTGAAAAACTCCATATGGGCGTTAATCCTGCCCCTTGTTATGAATGCTTTTTATATTATCATCATGAGAACCTTCTTTATGAAATCCGTTTCCGAATCCATTTTGGAATCTGCGCGGATTGATGGGGCAAGTGAATGGAGAATCTTCTTTCAAATCGTCTTTCCGCTCTCGCTTCCGGGCATTGCGACGATTGCTTTGTTCAGTACATTGGGGTATTGGAATGATTGGTTTACGGCATTACTCTATATTGATGATCCAAAATTAGTGCCGCTCCAAGCCTTATTGATGAAGATCGAGGCAAACCTTGAATTCATGAGGCAAAATGTTGAAGTGGGGATCATGCAGCAAAGTTTATTTGATACGTTGCCGCAGGATTCAGCCAAAATGGCCATGGTCGTTATCGCCACACTACCGATAGCAGTCTCTTATCCGTTCTTTCAAAAGTACTTTATTAGCGGATTGACTATTGGCGGCGTTAAAGAATAAAAAAAGAAAAGGGGAGAGATACGATGAAGAAAAGGTTAGTATTTTTACTGGCGCTCGTTTTATCCATTGGAACGATACTTTCTGCCTGCAGCGGTAAAGAAAGTTCTACTTCGGAGAAAGGCGGGAAAGATGGAGAGCCATATGAAATTAAATGGTACACGATTGGAACTCCGCAAAAGGATACGGATAAGGTATTTGCTGAAGTCAATAAGTATGTCAAAAAGAAAATTAATGCTACAGTTAAAATGCAGCAAATTGACTGGGGAGATTGGACACAAAAATCCCAAGTAATGATCAATGCGGGTGAATCATTTGATATAATCTTTACAAATGGTACTGATTATGTCCAAAATGCACAAAAGGGTGCTTTTGTGGCACTCGATGATATGTTAAATAAAGAAGGCAAGGATCTGAAGAATGCCATCGATCCAGCCCTTTTAGAGGGAAATAAGATTAATGGTAAAATTTATGGTGTTCCTACGAATAAAGAAGCGGCAAGACAGTCCGTTTATACGTTCAACAAACGTCTTGTTGATAAATACAAGTTTGATCTTACAAAAGTAAAAACCTTAGAAGATCTTGCACCAATGTTGAAAACCATTAAGGAAAATGAACCAGGCATTACTCCAATGGCAACCTTTAAAGCGTATCTTCCCTTTGACTATACCTTTAATAATGAAATGCCATTTGCGTTCCCGCTTGAGGGTGACAGAGACCATGTGATGAACCAATTTGAAACGGATTTAGCGATGTCAACCTACAAAACCATGCATTCGTATTACAAAGCAGGCTACCTTAAAGAAGATGCAGCAACAAGCAAAGACAGCTGGCCAATGGATGTAGAGAATTGGTTTGTCCGTATGGGTGATTCTCAGCCATATGCTGACTTACTATGGTCCCGTTCAGCAAAATATGACGTCGTTTCTGTACCGGCTGAAGAGCCAACCACATTTAACGATTCTGTTTCTGGTTCTATTCAGGCCATTTCTGCTACATCTAAGAATCCTAAAAAAGCAATGGAGTTCTTAACTCTTCTTAACACAGATTCATACCTTCGCAACCTTGTTGATAAAGGAATTGAAGGCGTGCATTACAAAAAGAATGATGATGGCACAATTGAAGATCTTCCAGCACGTATTGATAACTATAATATCCCAACCTATTCAATCGGTAACTTCTTCGTCTTGGATTTATATAAAGATGATCCAAAGGATAAATGGGAGAAGTTCAAGGAATTTAATGACGCTGCTAAACCAGCACCAACCCTTGGCTTCCATTTTAACAGTGATCCAGTGAGATCAGAAATTGCTTCGATTACAAATATTTCTAAAGAATTCTATCCAGCACTGGCAACAGGTTCTGTTGATCCAGAAGAATATCTGCCAAAATACAATAAAAAGTTAAAAGAAGCTGGAATTGATAAGGTATTAAAAGAGATTCAAAAGCAATTTGATGACTGGAAAAGCAAGCAAAAATAAGAGTAAAAATCAAGCTGGGTGGAATATTCCAGCTTGATTTTATTTCAGCCAAATCAGAGGACAGCTAAATGGAGATAAGAAAAAAGAGACGCGTTACTCAAAACATTTTTAATAAATTATTTTTAACATCTTCCATTACCATCATTATGACGGTCATTATCTTAATTGTTACGATTACCAACTATTATTCAGATGTGATTATTCAAAAGGAAGTCAATATAAATACAAGAATATTAGAAAGAGTAGAGGATTACTTTTCTGCTAAGGATTCAGATATTAGTAGGGCGATGAGGGATCTTTATACGAATGGCGATATGATTGATGATATTTCCTTTGCCCTTCACAATGGTTATGGGAAATATTTAGAATACCGCTTAGATAAATATTCGGAAAGCAAATCGTTTACACCGAGCAATATTGAAACCTATTTTAAAGGCTATTTCAGCCAAGATAGTGATTTAAATGCGATTAGTTTACGTTCGGTGGAAAATTCGTCAATTGAATATTTGTTAATCAATAATAATTTACGATGGAATAACAGCATTATTGGTCATGTCACCCCTTCAGAACCATCGCTCTCCCAAGGGCCGCCAAGAGTAATGGAAGAGGGTCTTCCAAAGGGAAGGGAATTAAGAAACACCATTACGAGAAAGGTTGAAATTAACAATCCGGTTACACTTACGAAAATGGGGGAACTATCCATTTTCTACTCAACAGAACGTCTAGATAAAATGTTGAAAAGGCATGATGGGGCGCCAGCTTCTTTCTTCTTACTGGATGCGCACGGCAAGATCCTCTATTCGCTTAATAATGGTGTTCCTCTAGAGATGATCAGTCAGGTAGAACATGAAACGAATGAGACGAAGGTAAAGTGGAAACAGGAAAATTATTATATTAATACCATCGCGAACAAGGGAGATTATACGTATGTCAGTGTGATTCCTGACAAAGACTGGCTTAAGTTATCTATTGTAAGGGGAACCATGTGGGTCGTTATTATCTTCCTTATTAGTATTGCCATTTTAATCTCATATTCGTTTACGTTCAATTACTCGCGGCGAATTAATACCATTGTTTCTATTATCCGCCAGGTAGAAAAAGGAAACCTTGATGCGCGGATACCGGAATCTAAGCACGAGGACGAATTATCCAAGATTGCTGTTAATATCAATTCAATGTTGACGGAATTGAATAATTATATCGAACAATTTTACCTGCTGAATATGAAGCAGCAGCAGGCAGAATTGAAAGCCCTTCAAGCACAAATTGATCCTCATTTTTTATTTAATACGCTTGAAGCGATCCGGATGGTTGCAGTGGTAGAGGGGTCAAAAACCTCGAGTAAAATGATCTTCCATTTAGCCAAGCTTTTTCGATACTCGTTAGAGTCCAAAGATATGGTTCCATTTTATACCGAAATCGAATATGTCAATCAATATTTGAAATTAATGCAGTTCAAATATCCCAATAAACTAGAGGTGCATATTGATATTCCAAGTGAACTGGAACAAGCACCCGTGCAAAAATTAATTCTGCAACCGATTATTGAAAATTATTTTGTCCATGGGTTTAAAAAGGATCGGCCTGATAATGAGCTATTCATTCGTGCTGTAAACCTGGGAGACAAAATTGAAATACGTGTAGAAGACAATGGTAAGGGAATGTCCGAAGAAGAACTTTCCAACCTTGTGCATCATATCAATCGTGAAGAGGGCGATGAAATGAATTCAATCGGGTTAAGAAATATCCATCAACGGTTAAAAATTAGATATGGAGACCAGTTTGGGATTACACTGAAAAGCTTTCAAAATCAAGGAACAATTGTCACTCTAACCATTCCAGTGCAGGGGACTAACCATGTTTAGAGTCCTGCTGGCTGATGATGAGTCTCTAATAACATTAGGATTGCAGGCGCTTCTGGATTGGGAGGATTACGGGTTTGAAATTGTTTATACAGCGGAAAGCGGAGAAGAAGCCCTCAGCTTTCTTAAGGATCATCCGGTTGACCTACTGATCACCGATATTTTAATGGGGGAAATGTCTGGATTGGAATTAATTCATGCGGTGAGAGAAATTCAGCCCCAGATGAAAAGTATTGTATTAACTGGCTATCAAGAGTTTGGTTTTGTTAAACAAGGGCTGCTATTAGGCATTGAAAACTATTTGGTAAAGCCTGTGGATGAGGAAGAGTTATTAACGACCATCCAAAATGTTGGCCAGAAATTGAATGCTGTGATGGGTTCCGATCATCCACAAGAAACGACCACATTGCGGGATAATACCTTATGGCGTTTTATCAATGGTGAAATTGACAAAAATGATGTGCTTGAAAGAATGGCATTATATGATATCCAATTTAACCAACCGCATTATCTTGTATCGATTTTAAATTTTGAACATTACCATAAGACTCCGGTATTAACGGATATTCGGAACTTTATCGAAGAATATTACTCTGCGACATGTCTCTATAGTCCAAATCAAGAATTAATCATTCTCTTTGGAAGTACGAATGAAGAAGAATTAGGTAAATGGAATAAACTCCTTGTGAGTCAACTTTGTGAGGAGCAATGGGGAATCGGTCAATTCTATTTATCTATGGGAAAGCCGGTTACTACCATTGATGAATTAGAAAAGAGTTTTACCATTGCAAGTGAATACAGCCTTCTTCAACTTTATTCAGAACCAAATGTTCTTCTATCAGGCAGAATCTCGGTAGATAAACAAGACGAATTAAAAAAACAGCAGGAATGTAAAGAAAATATCGTAAAACAACTTGTTAAAGCAAATGAAGAAACATTGCAGATGGTTGATTTGTTTTTTCAATATCTTACGAGGAAGGCAAAATTCATATCCCCACAAGTGGCGAAAAAATATACATTTGACTTAATTTCGTATATTCATTATTCCATCCAGCCAGATGACCTTTCTGAGTACACTGCGGCCGTTGAAAAAATGGTATATAGTTCGGATGTTACTCAGCTGAAGGCCATTTTGGAGGAGTATTGCCAAGGATTACTTCTTTCTATTAATAATCAAGTTCATATGCGAAGCCCCATTGTACAAAATATTCTAAAGTTTATTCATGCCCACTACGATGAAGGGATATCCTTGAAAACTTTAGGTCAACAGTTTCATGTAAACGCCATCTATCTTGGGCAATTATTTCAAAAAGAAGTCGGGGTTGTCTTTTCTGAATACCTGAATCGCTATCGATTAGAAAAAGCAAAGGAATTATTAAAAACCACCCATTATCGTGCAGGTGAAATTGGAAAAAAAGTAGGCTATTCCGATACGACTTACTTTTATAAACAATTTAAGAAAACGGTTGGTACGACACCAAGTGAGTGGAGGAAAATTTAAAACAGAAACGGTGATGAATGTATGGAGAAAGTTTCATGTGAAAATCAAGTAAACTATCGTTTTCCGAACGGATTCTGGTGGGGGAGTGCGGCTTCAGGTCCACAAACAGAAGGTGCTGCGGATTTGGATGGAAGGAAACCAAGTATCTGGGATTACTGGTACAGCATTGAACCAAATTGTTTCCATCATGGTGTAGGGCCCGAGAATACATCTAACTTCTATCATCAGTTTAAAGAAGATATTCAACTAATGAAGGAAACGGGTCATAATTCCTTCCGAACCTCGATTCAATGGTCGCGGTTGATTCCAAATGGAGTCGGGGAAGTGAATCAGCAGGCAGTTGATTTTTACAATCGTGTCATTGATGAACTAATTGCAACTGATATTGAACCATTCATGAATCTCTACCATTTCGATATGCCGATGTGCATGCAGGAAAAAGGCGGCTGGGAAAGCCGGGAAGTCGTCGATGCGTATGTGAATTATGCGGCAACCTGTTTTCAATTATTTGGGGATCGGGTGAAGTATTGGTTTACCTTTAACGAACCGATCGTTCCCGTTGAGGCTAGTTATTTATATGATTTGCATTACCCCCATATAATAGATTTCAAACGAGGTGCGGCTGTGGCTCACAACACGATTGTGGCCCATGCTAAGGCTGTAGAAGCATTTAAAAAGGTACATCTCGGCGATGCAAAGATTGGCATTATCCTAAACTTAACGCCGTCCTATCCAAGAAGTCAGGATCCGGAAGATGTGAAAGCTGCTCATATTGCCGATCAATTCTTTAACCGCAGCTTCCTTGATCCCGTCACAAAAGGGGAATATCCGAAAGACTTGATTGAGATTTTAAAAGATAAAGAGGTACTTCCGACAGTGGAACCGGGAGATTTAGAGGTCATCAGGAACAATCCCATTGATCTATTAGGTGTGAACTACTACCAGCCGCGACGTGTCAAAGCAAAAGAAGAGCCGGTACCAGCAGGGACTCCGTTTATGCCGGAGCATCTATTTGATCCATATATCATGCCAGGCCGGAAAATCAATCCGCATCGGGGCTGGGAAATTTGTGAGGAAGTCATCTATGACATAATGATCGATATTCGTGACCACTATGGCAATCTTCCATTCTTTATCTCAGAGAATGGGATGGGGGTGGAAGGGGAAGCGAAGTTCCGTAATCCCGAAGGATTTATCGAGGATGATTACCGGATTGAGTTTATCCAGGAACACTTGAAGTGGGTGCATAAAGGTCTGCAAGAAGGGGCGAATTGCCTTGGCTATCACCTTTGGACCTTTATGGATAACTGGTCATGGACAAATGCCTATAAGAACCGCTATGGATTAGTAGAGGTAGATAGAGAGAACAATTTTAAACGAACGATTAAAAAATCCGGCAGATGGTATAAACAGGTAGCTGAACACAATGGTTTTTAACTGAAGTGGAGGCATGCCAATTTGATAACGAGGCCAATTTAATTGGAGCTTTGTTTCATTTCTTGAAGGGATAAGCAGCATCAGGAAGATAAAAGAAACGACAGGGAGGAACCTAAATGTTTGGTGCAATTGAAGCTGGTGGAACAAAGTTTGTATGTGCGGTTGGAGACAAGGGAGGGACGATTATTGACAGGATTAAGATTCCTACGACAGTTCCGGAGGAAACGATGACTGAGGTATTCGCCTTTTTTAAAAAATATGAGCTTGATGCCATTGGAATCGGCTCATTTGGCCCTATTGATGTGAATCCGGAAAGTCCCACCTATGGGATGATTACCTCTACACCGAAATTGGCATGGAGGAACTTTCCGTTTGTCCAGGCATTACAAGATGCTTTTTCCGTACCGATTGGTTTCAATACCGACGTGAATGCAGCGGCATTAGGGGAAGCCGTTTACGGTGCGGCAAAAGGGTTGGATAGCTGCCTTTATATTACGGTTGGGACGGGAATCGGCGCGGGTGCAGTGGTTCAAGGAAGGCTTCTTCAAGGACTGTCCCACCCCGAAATGGGCCATATTCTTGTAAGGCGCCATCCGAATGATGAGTATCAAGGTAAATGCCCCTATCATGGGGATTGTTTAGAAGGTCTTGCAGCAGGTCCGGCAATCGAAGAACGCTGGGGGCACAAAGGGTTCGAGCTAGTAGAACGATTGGAAGTATGGGATGTAGAAGGCTACTATATTGCGCAAGCACTGATGCAATATATTTTAATCCTATCCCCAAAAAGGATTATTCTTGGCGGTGGGGTAATGAACCAAAAGCAAGTATTCTCCTCCATTTATAAGTACCTGCCGGAGCTGGTTCAGGGTTATGTTTCCTTGCCAGATCTGAGGGAATATATAGTAAGTCCCGGACTAGGCGATGATGCTGGGATTACAGGCTCTCTTTTGCTTGCGCAGCAGGCATTCAATGGAGAGTAGGTTTCAACGATACAAATTGCAAGTGGCCGGGTCATGATGAATCGGCCTTTTTCTATCTACATCTTGATCATATTCTATGGAAAAATTTTTGTTGAAATAAATTTAGATAAACGAAATTTTAAAATGTAGAAATATTTTTGTGTCCTACTTTATATGATTAAAGCATGCCAAAATATTAATCAATGGGAGGAAAAAATGTTAGTTTTTAAAAAGTTACAATCGTTTTATCTTCCATATAAAAGGGATTTCATTTGGTCAACGCTCTTTCTCATCATCATGGCGGGGATCACCGTTGTTTATCCGGTCATTTTACAGCTGACAATTGATGATGTAGTACTTGGCGGACACTATCGCTGGGTGCCATGGATTTCCCTTGGATTTATCATGATTATGGCTGTAAAAGGACTGTCCACCTATATTCAGCATTATTTGGCTGATATGTTCGGCATTAAATCCGTGTACAGTTTGCGAAATGCCTTATACGAAAAACTGCAGCGGCTGTCATTCAGCTATTATGATAATGCGAAGACAGGAGATTTAATGTCACGCTTAACCGCAGATGTGGAAGGCTTTCGCTTTTTTGTCTCATTCGGGTTTGCGGAGGTACTTCGTTTTGTTATTCAAGTCAGTGCCAGTTTATGTGTCATGTTCTATTATTCTGTTTCCCTTACCCTTGTCACCATTATCGCACTCCCCTTCTTGAGTATTGTTGTTTATAAGTTTGACAAAGCGGTACACCCGGCTTTTCGTGGGATTCGTGAATCGTTCGGCCGCTTAAATACAAAGGTACAGGAGAATATAAGCGGGATCCATACAGTTAAAGCCCTTTCGAAAGAAGGGGTAGAGATCGAGCGCTTTACTGCCTCCAATCAACATTACAGGCTGAAACAGCTTCATACGGCATCGGTTTGGTCAACGTATTTTCCTTTAATGGAGCTGATCGGAAATATCTCTGTTGTCGCTTTACTAGCATTTGGCGGCTATCAGGTGATTGAGGGGGTCTTAAAACCAGGGGAGCTGGTAGCCTTTTACAGCTTGGTTTGGTATATTTTATGGCCGATCATGAACCTCGGATTTACCATTAATATGTTCTCACAGGCAAAGGCCTCGGGGGAGCGGCTTCTTGAAGTATTGGAAGCGGATGAAACTATTTACGATAAAGAAAATGTAAGATGCAGCGGGGAACTGGATGGGCATGTTGTTTTTCGGCATGTTTCCTTTCACTATCATCAGGAGGAAACAGCTGCCCTAGAAGAGGTGAGCTTTGATGCTGCTCCGGGCTCAACCATTGGCTTCATTGGCGCTGCCGGATCGGGAAAGACCAGTGTCATCCAGCTTCTATCCCGCTTTTATGAACCAACGGCAGGAGATATCCTGATTGACGGCCGCCCGATTAAGGAATATGGGTTAAAAATGCTCCGTTCGCAAATCGGCATCGTATTGCAGGAAACGTTCCTGTTCTCCTCCACCATTAAGGCAAACATTGCGTTCGGAAGACCAGATGCGTCGATGGAAGAGATTATCGATGCTGCTAAGCGTGCTCAAGCACATGATTTTATCATGGAGTTGAAGGATGGCTATGACACGATGCTGGGAGAACGGGGAATGGGCCTATCCGGGGGCCAAAAACAGAGGATCGCGATTGCCCGCGCGATTTGTCTGAATCCCACTATCCTCATCTTAGATGATTCCACAAGTGCCGTGGATATGGAAACCGAATTTCACATTCAACAAGCCCTTCGGGAGGTCATGAAGGGACGGACCACCTTTATTATTGCCCATCGTATTTCATCCTTGAAACAGGCAGATGAAATTTTAGTATTGGATCATGGAAAAATTATTGAACGCGGAACACACGAGCAGCTAGTGGCCAGCAATGGAACGTATCAACGAATTTATGACATTCAATACCAGGACCAAGAAGCAATTATTCAAAAGGCTGTAAGGTAGGTGGATCATGGAAAAGGATCAAAAGAAACAACTGATCGTGGAGAGGTTCCATTACTCACAGGATCAAGTGATTGATAAATCATTCAACTGGAAACAAATGTGGCGATTATTGCAATATCTAAAACCCTATGCCAAAACGTTACTGCCTCTTTCGTTTATCACGGTCATCATCTCAACCGCCATCCGTTTACTTATTCCGATTTTGATTGGCGTTTACACCCTTGATAAGGCGATTATTGAAAAAGATACGCCATTATTAATGAAGCTTGTTTTCATTATTTCGGTGCTTTATCTCGTATCGTATGTCGTCAATTTACTACGAATCCGCTGGATGAACGAGCTTGGGCAAAATGTTATTTATGACTTACGAAAGCATTTATTCACACATGTCCAGTCCTTATCGCATAGATTCTTTGACCAGCGGTCGGCCGGTTCTATTCTGGTACGGATTATGAATGATATTAACTCCCTGCAGGAATTGTTTACAAGTGGTGTGATTAATCTATTAACCGATTTTCTGCTTTTGTTTGCTACCATTTTTATTTTGTTTTCCTTGAACGCAAAACTCACCATTGCGATTATGGTTATTTTGCCGATTATGTTTTTCATTTCCACTAGCCTTAGAAAAAAAATCCGGATGTCGTGGCAGGAGGTTCGGCTGATTCAGTCAAAAATGAATTCCCATTTAAATGAAAGTATACAAGGAATTCGGGTTACACAGGCATTTAGCCAGGAAAAGGAAAACATTCAATTTTTTAAAGGAATTAACCATGATAATTATGAAAATTGGAAGCAGGCCGTTCAAAAAAATGCGATGTTTGGCCCTTTTGTCGAGATGACCAATGCGGTGGGGACGGCAATCCTAATTTGGTACGGGGCCTATCTTGTTTCTGGTGGTGCATGTACGATTGGAGAATTCGTATCCTTTGCCTTTTATTTAGGCATGTTTTGGGAACCCATTTCCAGGCTTGGACAGTTGTATAACCAACTTCTGATCGGGATGGCTTCATCGGAGCGGATTTTTGAGTTTTTAGATGAAAAGCCGCTTGTGGCAGAGGCCGCAAAACCACGGGCACTTCCGTCCATCAAAGGGGATATCGATTTTGTGGATGTCGAATTTTCTTATGATGCCACACGGAAGGCGTTAAATGGGGTTTCTTTTTCGATAAAAGCAGGTGAAACCGCGGCACTGGTTGGGCATACTGGATCCGGAAAGACAACCATTGCGAATTTAGTCAGCCGTTTTTATGATGCGACCGCGGGAGTTGTCAAAATTGATGGTCATCCCATTCAAGAATTGTCCATCCCAGGCCTGCGTTCGCAAATTAGTGCCGTGCTGCAGGATACGTTTATTTTTTCGGGGACGATCCAGGAGAATATCCGCTTTGGCAATCCCGAGGCAAGTGATGAAGAGGTGATGGCCGCGGCGAAGGCAGTGGGTGCGGATGAATTTATCAACCAGTTATCAAATGGTTATCTGACAGAGGTGGAAGAGCGCGGAAACGCCTTATCTGTTGGAGAACGCCAACTGCTTTCCTTTGCAAGAGCGCTGTTGGCTGATCCGAAAATTCTTATTCTAGATGAAGCAACAGCAAGCATTGACACGGAAGCAGAAGTAAAAATACAAAAAGCCTTAAAAACGTTATTAAAAGGCAGAACAGCCATCATGATTGCCCACAGATTATCCACCATTAGAGAAGCAGATAAAATCATTGTCCTCGACCACGGAAATATCCTGGAACATGGAAACCACAACACATTAATGGCAGAACAAGGAGCTTACTATGAACTAATAAAAGCCCAATACAGAATGCTCAACGTGGGCTAAGCGGAGAAGCAGGGGACGGTTCTCTGCTTCATTTTGTTATTAGGTTATGAAGTTAGGAATACAGTGAATGCGCTTAATGGGAAAAGGTATTCTCTGACAAGTAGACGCTTGACTATTTAAAGGATAAATAATATAATTTTTATAAATTTCTGATAATTACGTGGCGATGAAGAGGGAAAGTACGATTCGGGTATTTTACACAGAGAGCTTCGGGAGCTGAAAAGAAGCAAAAATACGAATCCGAAGAATGGCCTCAGAGCTTCGGGCTGAAACAATCCCACTAGATTGGAGTAGGTTCCGACGAGAGTTGGTACTCGTTATCCAAACCACAGTATGAAGAGCAGCATTTGTGCTTGCGTACTTGCAGAGGCTGTTTTGTGTGAGCAAACAGTGAATTAAGGTGGTACCACGTGGCGAACAACCACGTCCTTATCTATTTTCTTTAAATGGATAGGGGCGTGGTTTTTTTGTTGGGATGTGGGAAGCAGTGGGAACCGTCCCCTGCTTCAAGAATATAAAACGGAGGAGGCAAATATAATGAATAACAATCTCGTGTTGCAAACTGATTTTGGTATAAGTGATGGTGCTGTCAGTGCGATGTATGGTGTGGCAATTGGAGTGAATCCGGCCATTCGGATTTTTGATCTAACCCATGACATCCCGCAATATCATATTTGGGAAGGCTCCTACCGCTTATACCAGACGGTTTCTTATTGGCCGGCTGGCACGGTATTTGTTTCAGTTGTGGATCCGGGTGTTGGCTCTGAACGGAGAAGTATTGCCGTGAAAACGGCGTTAGGTCAGTTTATTATTACTCCGGATAACGGGACGCTTACCCATTTGAAAAAATGTATGGGCATTGCCGAAGCGAGAATCATTGATGAGACGATCAATCGCCTGCCACGCTCCGGTGAATCCTATACGTTTCATGGACGTGATGTTTATGCCTTTACCGGAGCACGGCTTGCTTCCAACCTGATTCCATTTGAGCAGGTAGGTCCCGAGGTGCCGGTGGATTCCCTTATTGAGCTGCCCATGGCGGAGCCAAGCATCACCAATCAAGTCCTAACCGGTCACATCGATATTTTAGACATACGATTCGGGAATTTATGGACTAATATTGACCGCGTCCTTTTTAAAGATTTATCTGCCGGATATGGCGATTCCTTTGAGGTGACCATTGAAAATGATACCCGCCAAGTCTATAAAAATATCATGACCTTTGGCCGGACCTTCGCTGATATTCATTTAGGGGAACCATTACTCTATGTGAATTCACTCGACAAAATTGGCGTGGCGCTAAACCAAGGATCTTTTGCCAAGGCGTATCATATTGAAACGGGGGCTTCTTGGAAAATCATCATCCGAAAACTTTAATCACAAGGGGGTTTTAGAAAATGAAAAGAAGTCAATTATCAATTAAAACGATTGTGGCCATTGGCATCGGAGCAGCTGTATTCGTGATTTTGGGAAGATTTGCGGCGATTCCAACTGGGGTTCCGAATACAAACTTTGATACTTCCTATGGCTTTTTGGCGTTAATGGCTATTATCTTCGGACCCGTTGCCGGTGGCTTGATTGGGTTAATCGGCCATGCCTTAAAGGATGCGATCTTCTACGGAACGCCGTGGTGGAGCTGGGTGGTTGTCTCGGGGATCGTCGGTTTCTTAATTGGCCTGGCAGCGAAGAAAATCCAGATTGAATCGGGTGCTTTTACGGTAAAAAAGATTATTCTCTTTAACGTGGTTCAGATCGTCGTCCAAGCGATTGGCTGGTTCGTGATTGCGCCAACATTGGATGTATTGATTTATGCTGAACCAGTGAACAAGGTTTATTTACAAGGCCTTGTCGCCGGGGGTTTAAACATGGTAACGGTCGCTGTCCTAGGCACGTTACTGCTAAGCATTTATGCAAAAAGCCGCAGTCAAAGCGGCAGTTTAACGAAAGATGTTTAGGTGTTGTTATAAAAAGTTTGTTGTGCTATTGGATTCGCTGATATAGTGGTTCGATTCGCTGATAAATCAAATTGGCTCTCTGAAAAGGTGTAAATTTACACCACTACTATATATATTTCATAATTTATTTAACTATTTAATCCCTCAATGAGCGAATTTCGCTGTTCAACGAGCGAATTTTATCATGCAATGAGCGAATTTCGCTGTTCAATGAGCGAATTTTATCATGCAATGAGCGAATTTCGCTGTTCAACGAGCGAATTTTATCATGCAATGAGCGAATTCCTCTGTTCAATGAGCGAATTTTATCATGCAATGAGCGAATTCCAAAAAGCAACAATCCCTAGGAGAAATTTTATGAAAATACCAGTTATTCAATTTGAGAATTATAGTTTTCAATATAGCAGTCAGACGGCACCAACCTTGTATGAGATCAATTTAACGATACACCAAGGAGAAAAGGTTCTGATTGTCGGCCCTTCTGGGTCTGGAAAAAGCACACTTGGTCATTGTCTCAATGGCCTTGTTCCCTTTTCGTATAAAGGAAATGTGTCCGGAAGTTTGAAAATCAATGGTGAGGATACAATGGACCTTGATATTTTCACACTTTCCAAAAAGGTAGGGACCGTTCTCCAAGATCCTGATGGACAATTCATTGGACTTACGGTTGCAGAAGATATCGCATTTGCGCTCGAAAATGATTGTGCACCACAACCACAAATGCTTGAAAAGGTTGGAGACGTTGTGAAAATGGTCGAAATGGAGGAGTATTTGGATTCCTCGCTCCATCATCTTTCTGGGGGACAAAAGCAACGGGTCTCGCTCGCGGGTGTCATGGTCGATGACGTTGAGGTACTGTTATTCGATGAGCCGCTTGCCAATCTTGATCCGGCAACAGGAAAATATGCAATTGAACTCATTGACCAGATTCAAAAGAAAACAAACAAAACAGTCGTGATTATTGAGCACCGCCTAGAGGATGTCTTACATTGCTCGGTTGACCGCATCATTGTCATAGATGAAGGCAGGATTATCGGTGACATGACTCCCGATGAATTATTGGCTTCACCGCTGTTGGAGCGGTGTTCTGTCCGCGAGCCCTTATATGTGAAAGCAGCCAAATATGCCGGGTGTGCGATCACGCCGGAAATGAAGCCTGCCCATCTTGATAGCTTCCAAGTCGAAAGCTGCAAATCTCAGTTGGTAGACTGGTTTACAAAAGTGAACTCCCCGCAGCCAAGAGTGAAAGCAGAGGTTATTTTGGAAGTAAAGGATATCACATTTGGGTACAAACCTGGACAAGAGACCATTCATGATGTTTCTTTTTCAATTGAAAAAGGAGAAATGGTCTGTATTGTGGGAAAAAATGGCGCCGGCAAATCGACATTGTCCAAATTAATCTGTGGCTTTGAGAAGCCGAGCGCAGGAGGAATTTATTATCGCGGCCAGGATAGCAGCGGCGATAGCATTAAAGAACGGGCAGCACGGATTGGCATGGTGATGCAAAATCCGAATCAGATGATTTCCAAGCAAATGATCTTTGATGAGGTGGCGCTGGGTCTTTTCATTCGCGGTATCCCGGAGGACGAAATAAAAGAGCGTGTCCTAAAGACGTTGAAAATTTGCGGCTTGTATCCGTTTCGAAACTGGCCGATTTCGGCGCTAAGCTTTGGCCAGAAAAAGCGGGTGACGATTGCTTCGATCTTGGTTTTAGAACCAGAGGTGCTGATTCTCGATGAACCGACGGCAGGGCAGGACTTTCGCCATTATACTGACATAATGGAATTCTTGGTGGAACTCAACCGACATGGGGTCACAATCATCATGATTACTCATGATATGCATCTCATGCTCGAATACACACCGCGGGCGATTGTGATGGCAGGCGGGAGAAAAATAGCCGATGACACAGCGATTCACGTATTGGCCGATTCTGCGATGATCGAACAGGCAAACCTAAAGGAAACCTCCCTTTTTAAACTGGCGGAGCGAGCGGGAATTAATGAAACGAAGGAGTTTGTCCGGCGATTTATTGCGTATGATCGAGGGGTGAGGCAGAAATGGCAGTAGAGATGCTTTCCTATATTGAGCGGCAATCACCGGTCCACAGGCTTACCGGTGTTACCAAGCTGATTTGTTTTATAACTTGGTCGACAATTGCGATGCTCACCTATGACACGCGTGTTTTGGTCTTTCTTCTTCTATTAAGTGTAGGCGTTTTTATCGTTTCCAAGGTAAAGCTGAAGGAAGTAGCTTTTGTCCTCTTATTTATACTATCTTTTCTCATGATTAATAATCTAGCCATCTATGTGTTTTCACCGCAAGAGGGTGTGGCGATTTATGGTACGAGCCATGTGCTGGTAGACATCGGTGGCGGGCGCTATTCGCTTACGCTAGAGCAGCTATTTTACCAAATGAATGTCACGCTTAAATATTTCACTGTCATTCCGGCGGCGATCTTGTTTATCGTGACCACCAACCCGAGTGAATTTGCTGCATCGTTAAACCGCGTCGGCATCAGCTACCGAATTTCTTATGCTGTCGCACTGGCGCTACGCTATATTCCTGATATTCAACGGGATTTTCGGACGATTGCGCTTTCCCAGCAGGCACGGGGAATGGATATGTCGCGTAAGGAAAAACTACCGAAGCGGATCAAAAATGCCGCCTCGATCATCATCCCGCTTATTCTTTCAAGTCTTGATAAGATCGAAATCATCAGTAATGCGATGGAACTGCGCGGCTTTGGAAAAAACAAAAGGCGCACCTGGTATCGCGCACGTCCTTTTCAAAAAATAGATATTGTTACTATTATTCTATTCATTCTGATTTTGGGGGCTTCACTTTCTATCACCTTTCATGACGGCAATCGGTTTTATAATCCGTTTTGAAGCAGGGAGTGGAATAAAAAACGAGCTTTCCGCGAAGGAAAGCTCTTAAGCTTAAGCCAATATCTTTACTAAATCCGCCTCGATACTACTCGGATCCACCGTTGGCGCATAGCGTTTGATTACCTGGCCGTTACGGTCGACAAGGAATTTGGTAAAGTTCCATTTAATCCGCGGGGATAGAAGTCCCGTCTTTTGTTCCTTTAAATACTTGAATAGGGGGTCCGAAAAAGGGCCGTTTACGTCAATCTTTGCAAAAATAGGAAAGGTAACCCCGTAGTTAATCTGGCAAAATTCAGTTGTTTTATCGATTTCAGCAAATTCCTGATTGTTGAACTGGGAACATGGGAAGCCTAAAATCTCCAACCCGCGCTCATGATAGGTATCATATAATTTCTGAAGTCCTGTAAATTGGGGAGTAAACCCGCATTTGCTGGCTGTATTGACGATAATTAATGGTTTGCCCTCGTACTCTTGCAATGATTTTTCTTCACCATTCGGCATTTTTACTTGAAAGTCATACACGGTTTTCATGGCATTCGCTCCTTAAAAATGGATAGTAGGTTAATTTTTCATTAAATTACTCAACCTGGTAAAAGCCTCCATTCAAATCATCCTCAAAATAGTTCAGAGATTGATTACATTATTTCTTTTGTCAATTTTAGACTTTTCATTATATTTTGATAGTATAGATTTAATATATCGTAAAACGGAATGTTGCTCAATTTGATTTTCTAATTTATCGGAAATGATTTATGTTTACTGTCAATTCTCCGTATTAATAGAAAAAAGCCGAATGGACCCATTATCCATTCAGCTTTTGCTACCTTTAGTTCAGTTCTAATTGTGCTTTTAATTCATTTTGGACTCTTTGCTTCTCTTCGGGTGACACTAATCCATAATAAATTGAATTAATCTTTGTTCCTTGTTCTTTTATTTCCATTTGCTGAATGTTCTTGCCTGCTTCTTTGTAATTCTTTTGAATGTCCATTAGTTGATCAAACGTTAGGTTCGTCTTTACGTTTTTGCCAAGGGCAGCGAAGATATCTGAGAAGTTAGTCAAGCTTGATACACTTGCTCCTTCTTGAATGACCCCTTGAATGATTTGACGCTGTCTGGTTTGACGACCAAAGTCCCCTCTAGGGTCCTCGTATCGCATACGTGTGTAACTTAAGGCCTTATCACCATTTAGTGTTAAGGGTCCTTTTGTAAAATGGAATCCATCTTGTGTAAAGTCTAAATCATTCTGGACGGTAATGCCGCCCACCGCATTGACGATATCCTTAAATCCTTCCATATTCACCTGCATATAATAATCAATTGGAATATCAAGGAAGTTTTCAACCGTATCCATTGACATCGGAATCCCACCAAAGGCATAGGCGTGATTAATCTTATCTTCTTTTCCCTTTCCAACGATTTCCGTACGGGTGTCACGTGGAATGCTGAGCATTTTGACTGAATTGTTGTTCGGATTAACCGTTAATACGATCATGGTATCGGAACGGCCTTTGTCACCTTTACGTTCATCGACTCCTAACATCAATACAGAAAATGGGTCTTTTTCCTTGAACTTTACTGGTTCTTGGCGCTTTTCGGATTGTTTCCGGTCAATTGGCTGGTGCATCGTATCTACGGCATTTTTAAAAGATTTATAGACGGTGAAGGCATAGGCACCACCGGCAACTAGTAGAACCAACAAGATAATTCCTGTTACCCTTAGCCACTTTCTTTTCTTCTTTTTAGCAGTCCTCATTCGACAATTCCTCCAAAAAATATACAATTATTTTACATCTACCATATAGAATAGCAAAAAAAAGGAAGTGTGGATACAAAAAAATTGTGGAAGTTTACGTTACATTCATTCCCAATATTCCTTTATTTTTCCCATAAGCTTTCATGGCAGATTCACTGTTATCGGCGTAGCCACTGACTGGTTATTCTATACCTGATGCTCTTTATACTTTATTAGATGCTTATTAGCAAAATTATTCATTAATACAAAGGCATGTAGTTTGCTTCTCGAAAAACCCCCTATAAGTGATTGAATCTATTTTTTTCTTCCATTATTTTATGTCGCTTGTATTTGCCTACTAAAGTCATTGCTTCTTCGAGTGCTCTATTTTGAATTTAAATTACGTTGCACATGTGCAGAGGTAGTCGTTTCGTACCACGTTCATTTAGTAGATTAACAAAAATATAGGTAAAATGATAGAAAAAAGCAAACTTTAATTCGAGGATCCTACTTGAAATAATGAGCAGTTAGTTCTTAGAAAAGTGCAAATTATGAGAAAACAGGGGAATGGGCGATAAAAAGAACAATAATTGCACTTATTCGGGCGAAAATGCCTGTTTATCGGGTTTTTCTAATACGGTATTTTGTTTTATACTCGATACATTGGTTCACTATAAAGAACATATTCTTCGACTCCATATTCACTGTTCCATTTTTACTGTTTGGGTATGGGGGGAAATCTGTTTTTTTGTAGAAATATGTAAAAATAAAAAAATGGAAGAAATGAAGCAAATCGACAAAATGTAACAAAATGATTAATTGGGACTAGGTATAATAAATATAACACTCAAGAGTGAGTATATGGCCCTATGGGGTTTGAGCAGAAATGATAAGATGGTGTCGTTTCATTGGGATTAGGGGCAGAAAAAGGCAAACCTTTTGAAAAAAGGGGACGCAAAGCCGCGGATCTAAGGCAGGTGGTTGCTTGCTATGATGGCCGGGTTACCTGGAATACGATTGTATTTTAGGGGTGATAAGAATGTTAACGGTAGACAAGGAAATGATGGACATTGACGAAGAATGGTTGAAACTCATTTTAGAGGCAAAAGAATTGGGATTATCCATTCAATCCATTCAAGCCTTTTTAAATCAAAAGGAACAACAAGCATAATACCTATGAAAAACCATAACCTACATACATCAAGCTAAAGCATCCCACAAAAAAGTCCTATTTTTTGCGGAATGCTTTTTTCCTTTCATTTGGTGTCAGGCACCATTTTCAATTTTATTCCAAATGATATCAACAAATCTACTGCAGCGTTCTTGGTCTGCCACTTGCATGGCGACTTCGATTTTCAGGGTGGCCGCCAAGCGACTTTGAACATAGAGCATGTCCCTGAAAGCATCGACTGCACCGCAAAATTGAGGGTAAAAGCTATCCCCGCTTCCGATTATACCGGTCACGATATGGTCTACCTCCTCGGTTTCAAATGCGTGGTAAAGCGCGAGCATTTCAACTGGAATCTCCCCATCACCCCATGTGTACGTACCAATAATGACCGCATCAAAGGTAAATAGCTTCACTACGGGAACATCCTCAATCCGAAAAAGTTCCGCCATGATCCTTTTCTCTAAAAATAAATCTCTTATGAACTGGACTAGATCTTCTGTATTCCCTGTTTTCGAGGTATACACGATGGCTAGTTTCATAGTTCATCGAATCCGTTCGATTGTGATACCTTCGCATAGGTCCGTGATTTTTGCTCAAAGAAATCCGACTTGGTGCCGTTCATCATTTCATCGCTAAACACATGAATCCATGGCATCGGGTTGCTGCGGTCTTCATATAAATTCGCTAATCCAAGCTGGCGCAAACGCTTATTTGCCAAGTATTCCGTGTAGCCATTATATTCGTCCAAATCAATCCCCGTAATATCCCTGAGAATAAAAGCGGCCCATTCCTTTTCTAATTCGACAGCTTGTTCAATGGTTTGATAGATATACTGGATATTTTCCTGATGATTCAATTCAGGATTCTCGGTCAGCAGTATCCGGATAAATTGAGCAATGAAATAGGCGTGCTGCATTTCATCCCGTTGGATATAGCTAATCATCGTGCTCGTTTTCAGCATTTTCTGCTGGCGGGCAAGATGATAGAAAAAGGCAAAACCTGCATAAAAATAAATCCCCTCAAGATTAATCGAGTTCACCGCCAACTGAAACAAATGCTGTGGCGTCGGATTCTCGCGGAAACACTCATATGCCTGTAGGATCAAGTGATTCCGCTTCTGCACGATCGGGTCACTTTTTGCTTGATTGAACCGAGCATTCTGCTCACTTAAAGAGACAAGGGAGCTAAGAATGTATGAATACGATTCAGTATGCACCGCCTCCTGCTGGGCAATGACGGCAATGATCGATTTAAAGCTGGAATCCGTCACATAATCCATCACCTGCATCATCGTTGGTGTCTGCAAACTGTCGAGCGATGCCAGCTGGGTGTTAATTCTTAGAAAAACATCCTTTTCTGTTGCACTGAGTGTGTCCCATTGTTTAATGTCATCCTGCATATTGATCTCTTGGGCCTTCCAAAAATTGCCCAATAGGGTCTGATAAAAGCCGTACATCTGCGGATAGGCGATATCATTCCAGTTAAGCAGGCCAGAGGACTCACCGTTGATGATTCCGGTTGATTTATTAGGAAACTGTGGGTTTAATAGTTTTATTTTTGCTAATGGTGCATGGGGATCCATTTGAAAAAACCTCCTTGTTCATTATGGGCTCTTTTATAAAAGTTTGTTGCATTTTTAAATGCGCTGATAGATCAGATTAACTCCGACTTTTTTACGAATACAGCCTCATTAAATGTCGAAGCTAACTTTGACACGCCTCACATTCGGTAATTTCCGCTTGCGATGTGCTTCTAACGTAATACGTAGTCTTTAGTCTATGCCGCCAAGCTTCCATATGTAAATTTAATAAATCCCTTGCTTTAATATCATGGCGGACATACAGATTAAAGCTGATCCCCTGGTCAATGTGGCGCTGGCGGGCGGCATTTTGTTTAATGCTCCATACCTGATCCAATTCATGTCGCGCCCGGCGGTAATAGGGATAGGTTCGATGCGTTAAATCCGGTGCTGTGACTTTGAATTTAAAATTTTTCTTCTCCTCCGCATATTCAACGGAATAAATCGGGTCAATTCCATCCGTAGAGCCGCCGATTTTCGCTGTAGAAGAGTTAGGTGCAACTGCCATTAACCAGCCATTGCGGATCCCGTGTTCAGCAATGTCCGTTGCTAACTTCAGCCACCGGTCAGAACGATAATCTTTCCGCGAAAAATAGGCACCCGTTTGCCACTCGGAGCCTTCAAACGCGCGATAGACTCCTTTTTCAACCGCCAATTCCTTAGAGGTACGAATGGTGTAGTAGGCAATATCCTCATACAGTTGGTCGGCAAATTCAACCGCAGCTTCGGATTCCCAGTGAATGCCTTTTAGGGCAAGCAGATGATGCCAGCCGAATGTTCCGAGGCCGATGGCTCTGAACTTTTGATTGGTTACCTGTGCCTGTCCCACCGAAATGGTATTGAAATCGATGACGTTATCCAGCATTCTTACTTGAATGCCGATTAATCGTTCTACCACCCCGGCCGGAATCGCCTTTGCAAGATTAATAGAAGATAGATTGCAAACCACGAAATCACCAGGCCTGCGAACGATGACAATGTTTCCTTCCTCATCTTGATACTCGTTGATAATGGTTGTGGCCGACATATTTTGTGCAATTTCCGTGCAGAGGTTGCTGCAGTAAATCGAGGTGCGCCCAGCGCCGGAAAGATGCTTATTCGGATTTTGCCGGTTTACTTCATCTCGGTAGAACATATAGGGAGTACCGGTTTCCAACTGTGACACCATGATCCGCGCCATGATATCCATTGCCCTGTACGTTTTTCGGGGCAGGAGCGGGTGTGCTGCAGCTTCTTCATATTTTTTGGAAAAATAAAGATTGTCGGTTTCATCATAAAAATCCTCGAGTCCAAGGGGCTCCCCGTTTGCATCCTTCCAGCCCATGCACTGCTTCACCTGATGCGGGCAAAACGTGTGCCACTCGCCGATACTTCTGCCATACTCGTCAGTTTCCTGCAGTTTTTTCATAAACAGATCGGGGATGGCCACGCCGGTAAAAATATCATGGGCTTTGCGGCGCTCATCGCCATTATTCGTTTTCAAATCAAGAAACCCGTTCATGATATCTTTATGAAAAACATCCAAGTACACGGCAATGGCGCCTTGGCGCTGCCCCAGCTGATCGACGCTGACAGCTGTATCATTGACAAGCTTAATCCACGGCACAACCCCCGAAGAGTTGCCCTTGAATTTTTTAATATCGGAGCCGAGGGCACGGACCTTTCCGTAATAGAGCCCAATCCCGCCGCCATCTTTACTTAACCGGGCAATATCCCAGTTATTTAAATAAATGCTGTCGAGCGAATCGTCGACCGTATCGATAAAACAGGAGGAAAGCTGGCCGAAACGTTTGCCGGCATTCGCGAGTGTTGGTGTGGCAACGGTCATATAGAGATTGCTAAGTGCCCAATAGGCTTCTTTTACTAGGTGGGACCGTTTAGATGGATGTTCATTTTGCATGATCGTCATCGCAATGATCATAAATCGCTCTTGTGGCAACTCATACACCTTTCGCTCATGATCGTGGGCAAGGTAGCGGTCTGCCAGTAAAAATAGACCGATGTAGGTAAAAAGGCCATCCCGCTCAGCGTCGATCTCTTTCGCAAATTCATCGATTTCCCTTTTTGTATAACTGCCTAGTAGATGGGTAGAATATATGCCGATTTCCGTTAATTGTTTAATGAGGTGAAAAAAATCCCCGTATTTCAGCTGGCGCTCATAACCGCGGTTCGTTGCCGCCTGTTGGTATAATTCATTCAAATATAAGTGGGCCGCGACAAACGTCCAATTTGGCTGGTCCATTGCAATCTGATTGACAGCATAGAGAAGCGCTTGCTGGCAGGCGTCTGCCGCATCCCATTCACTGATTTGTTTTTCAAGTACCTTCGTATCTAATTGGTATTTCTCTGAAGCTTGTTTGATACAATCTAGTACCAGTTGCATTTCATCATTTACCTTCGTGGTCATAAATCTATCTCCTTCAATAAAAAAATCCACTCGGGAAATCCTGAGCGGATGAAACGGAACACTACACAAAAGGAAAAATAAAAGCTGCCTTGTGCTGCCACCGTTCATCCTCTTAAGTCCCCGAAGAGGTGAAACTACTTAAGAAAGACAGGTCTCCTGACTTATGCTTCGTCCTACTTCTGAGCCCTTCCCATATAAGCGTCTATGTTCATAAACTCTCTCATACAGTGGTTTGCTCATTTCGTCAGCATTTACAGTTGCGGGGGCAGCTCCGGATTCACACCGGATTCCCTTTTAAGCCGCTAGCGGCATCTTTTCCTAAGGTAAATACAATATATAGTTTTATTTTCGAATAAATAAACGATATGTAGATAATATGCTAAAATTAATCATAGTATACTATAGTTGAAATGACAAGGATTTTATTAGTGAGAAAAAATAAGGTCGGATTCAATTGGTTATGATAAAAAATGAAAGGGGGTTGAAAATGGATTTTACAATTAACTGGAAAGGGAAAATGGCATTTGGGGGTGTTGCTCCATCCGGCCATGAATTTAACATGGATGCAGCATCAGAAGTAGGGGGAGAGAACGGCGGCCCAAGACCGACAGAATTACTATTACAGGCGGTTGCGGGTTGTACAGGAATGGACATCATCTCCATTTTGCATAAAATGCGCCTTGAGCCATCTTCCTTCCAAATGGATGTTACAGGTGAACGTGCCAAAGAGCATCCCAAGCGGTTCACGGCCATTACCATTCATTATGCATTCGACGGAGACTTGCCGGAAGATAAGGTGATCCGAGCCATCCAACTATCAAAGGATAAATATTGTTCCGTGTCCCATTCCTTAAACGCAGAAATCACCGTAAGCTACTCCATCAATGGTGTGAAAGGTGAAAAAAGCATTTAAAGCAAGGGACGGTTCTCCTGCATCATTTCCTGGTACTCTGTGAAGCGCAAGAACCGTCCCCTGCCTTATTGCCTTACTATTTTTAAAATTTACATGATTTAAATAATTTTTTATAATAGAATATACATGAATGGGATAGTTTACCTTGATTGATCATAAAGCCAAGGAGTTTTTCTATGAATCTAGATGTTGACATTCTTTTATATCAAGTCGTTAGTGTCCTCTTGCCCATCTCCGTCTATCATTTATTTTTTCATGAACAAGACAGTGAGCGGAGAAAACCTCTATCAAAACTTTCCTTCATCCTGATTATGATTCTAGTACTTGCGATGTCATTCCCAGTGAAGTTTTCTACGGGGTATATATATGATTTCAGAATTGTCCCCTTTATTATTGCATTTGTGTATGGTGGAACCTTTCCAGGTTTACTAAGTGCGGCGGTTCTTTTAGGATACCGTTATTTCATTGGCGGAGATGGCTTTTATATCGTTTTGATCAATTATTCGCTTTCTTGCATCGTTTTCATTTTGATGCAAGATCAATATGAGCTTTTTAAAAAGAAAAATAAGTTGATGTTTGTTAGTTTGGTGTTCTGGGCTAACACGATCATTGTCATCCTCACGCTACTGACAAAGAATCAATTGGCGCAAATTCCCTTTATGTTTGTGTTTTATTTTATCACATGGATTTGCTTGGTGATGGTTGTTTTTATCATGGAAAATGTCAATCAGCAGGCCGAAATGCGGGAGAGATTACAGAAAGATGAACGATTAAATGTAATTAGTCAGTTGTCCGCCTCGGTTGCCCATGAAGTCAGAAATCCGTTAACCTCTGTTCGTGGCTTCTTACAGTTAATGCAAGAAGACGAGAATTTAAAAAATGAACAGAAACAGTATATTGAGATTGCTATAACGGAACTAGACCATGCGCAATCCATCATCAATGATTATCTGTCCCTAGCCAAACCGAACACGGAAGGTTTGACGATTGTCGATATTTCTGAAGAGGTGAAGAAGACGGTCGCACTTATGACTTCATATTCGAATATCCAAAATATTTCGATTCGAATGAATGTGCAAGATGGGCTTTACATAAAAGGAAATAAAGGTGAAGTGAAACAGGTTTTAGTCAATATTATCAAAAATGGCATTGAAGCATTGGAGACAGGTGGGGATCTTCATGTTGATACCTTTGAAGAGGGCGGAGAGATTGTTATCCAGATCATTGACAGTGGCAAAGGGATGACCAAGAGCCAGCTAGCCAGATTAGGGACGCCTTTTTATACAACAAAAGAAAAGGGGACCGGTGTGGGATTAACCATTTCCTTTCAACTTATTCACGCCATGAAAGGAGTCATTTCGGTAGAAAGCCATCTAGGGCAGGGGACGGCCTTTACGATTAGGTTCCCAAGGCTGCCCGCGCCCAGCACGTCTGTAAGTTTGTCGAATATGGATGGAATTTTAGATCATGAGAAAATCAGTTAAAGGGAGAGAGGCTAGTTCCGGTGGGGAACAGCCTCTTTTTTAAAATTACTAGTACCGTGCATGCACCTTTGCCCCTGGAACCTACACTTCTTGAACATACGGCATTTCAGACACGTTTTGTACATCAGATTCGTGAACTAATTCGATATGAAATCTATTGCTCTTCTCCCGAATTTCCAAATAACCTGAGGTATACTTATAGATCACCGCGTAAAGCTTACCCTCGTATAGCACTTCATTCATTTCCATTTTTATTTCACCATCCATTTTTTTAAAAAATTTAGTGATCTATATCTATTCCTAATTTCGCTTTTTTATGACAAGAATTGCTTACTCTTTGAAATGGTGAAATCTTTGCCAGATCAGGTCGAGAGGAACGGGGATGGGTTGTCAGACAAAAAAGAAATGAGAAAACCGAAGTCTCTCTGTCCATTTGAAACAGGGGAAAAGTTTCCGCTGTTTCCAAATCATTTTGATTGAAATAATTTTTAAATTCATATAATATGAATTCGAGATAATCACAACCAAGATAACTAAGGGAGATTAAAATAAATGAACATATTAGTAGTAAAAGCAAATAACCGTCCATCTTCTCAAGCTGTGTCTAGTAAAATGTATGAGACTTTCATGGAGAACGTAGAAGGTGTGAACGTTACGACCTACGATGTATTTGCAGAGGATATGCCTTACTTTGGCCAGGATTTATTCAACGCTTTTGGAAAAATGCAGTCTGGCGAAGAGTTAATGGATGTTGAGCAACGTATTTTAGCAGCGAAGCAAAAAGCAATGGATGCTCTATCAGCGGCAGATGTCGTTGTATTTGCTTTCCCATTGTGGAACTTAACCATCCCAGCTAAATTACAAACATTTGTTGACTATGTATATGCATCAGGTTTTGCCTTCAAATACGATGAAAATGGCCAATTAGTCAGCTTAATGACTGATAAAAAGGCTGTAATTCTCAGTGCACGCGGCGGCATTTATTCCACACCAGAAGCAGCCCCAATGGAAATGGCGGCAACTTATATGAAAAATGTATTTGGCGGCGTTTTCGGTATGCAAATCGTTAATGAAGTCATCATCGAAGGTCACAATGCTAACCCAGCACAAGCTGAAACCATTATTGCAGAAGGTTTAGCAAAAGTGGCAGAAGTAGCAAAAAGCCTTTCCGCCGTGCTAGCATAAGGCGGGCTCTAACCAACTAAAGAAAGTTGAGCAGTGAGATCAATCTCACTGCTCTTTTTCACTTCATCTACTTTCAATCGTATTTGTCGAAAAATAAAAAATTTCCCAGGAGATATTGAAGGATTTCAGATTTCTTTGTAGAAAATAAAATTTTTTGATACAGTCATTTCCCAAATTGTCGATATACAAAGAATCTGGATAGATGATTAGTAGGATGATGCTGACAGCCCTTTTTCTTGCTATAATAGCGGGTAAAGCAGTGAAAATGAGGAAGGGGGTTAGGGACATATGAAAATAAAGGTCATTATTGCGGATGACAACTCCTTTATTCGCGAAGGTTTGAAAATTATCCTCCATACATATGCAGAGTTTGACGTACTTGATACGGTGAATGATGGAAAAGAGGCAGTTGACTATTGCTTGAAAAATTCAGTCGATGTAGCCCTGCTGGATGTACGCATGCCCAATATGAATGGGGTTGAGGCTACGAAATTGATTACCGAGCAAACCAGCACAAAGCCCCTCATCTTGACCACCTTTGATGATGATGAATATATTCTCGATGCGATCAAAAACGGGGCGAAGGGCTATTTATTGAAAAATAATGACCCTGAACAAATTCGTGATGCCATAAAGAGTGTTTATAACGGAAACAGCATCATTCAGGATGTGATTTTAGAAAAAATAAAGTCGAATCTTACGGAAAAAAAGGCAGCAGAGACGCAAATGGACCTCAGCCAATTTACCGAAAGAGAACGAGACATCATGTCTCTGATTGCAAAGGGGTTCTCCAATAAAGCGATATCGAAACAATTGTTTATTTCCGAAGGGACGGTGGCCAATTATATTACTTCCATCTTAAATAAGACTGGGCTTGAGCACCGCACCCAGATCGCGATCTTCTACCTGAAGGGGAAAGTGGAATAAGATGGAGTTTTGGATGATTAGCACAAAGCTAGTACTCTTACTTTATCTTGCTTTTTATTTTGTTCGGGTGGAGATTGATCATTTCGCCTTAGTGGTTCTTACCTTTCTTGGCTATTTCTGTGTCAATATCACGCTTTATCTATTTAATCAACCCACTGTCAAACGAATTCTGCTCGTTATCTCAATAGGCGTTTCTATTGTAGCCTGTCTGATGGTTCATCCAATATTTAGTATCTCATTGCCATTATCGATAGTAGAATTAGCCTCAGGATTTTTTGAAAAAAAAATACCGGTTCTGCTTCTTTCCATCGCCCCGATTCTTTATATACAAGAATCGTTTCAGCCGTTGTACGGATTAGTGGCCATCTTTTGCTTTATGCTCTATTCTGTCACCGCAAGCTTTAATAAGATGCTGGTGAAGGATGAAGCGCAGATCGATTCAATGCGAAAAGCAATGCAGAAATTAACCAAACACGTAAATGAAAATACCGAGTACATTAGGCAGTCGGAATATACCTTCAAATTAGAGGAACGAAATCGAATTTCACAGGAGATTCATGATAAAATCGGCCACTCGATGACTGGGGCCCTTTTTCAAATGGAAGCCGCCAAACGACTTATCGAAACTGATCCACCTAAGGCAGCCGAGCTGCTGCAAAATGCGATCAATATCTCAAAGGATGGCATCGAAAATATCCGCTTGACACTGAAAAATATGAAGCCCCCAACCGAACAAGTAGGGATTCACCGCTTGAAGCTGATGATCGATGACTTTAATACCAAACAACCCATCAAAACGGTGCTAACGTATGAAGGAAATTTAGGAATTATTTCGCCGATCCAGTGGAAAATTATTCATGAGAATGTCACTGAGGCACTCACGAATGCCATGAAATATTCCCAGGCTACCGTTGTTTCAATCGACTTAAAGGTATTAAACAAGCTGGTCAGGGTCGAGGTGAAGGATAACGGCGCTGGAACAAAGACAATCAAGAAGGGGCTCGGCTTTATTGGGATGGAGGAGCGGACTGCCGCAATCAACGGGAAGATTATTGTCGACAGTACGCATGGTTTCTCCGTCACCACGCTCCTGCCCATCTCCATATGAGAATCCCACATCGACAATATGAATATCTTCATGTGAAAAGAATGAACGATTGCACTTATGCAGGTTCATTCTTTTTTTTATACTTGAACTATACTAACGACCTTGAGGTGAAAAGATGAACGTATTAGAGATAAAAAATGTTACAAAAAAATTCGCTGATTTTATTGCGGTTGATAATATGAGCTTATCCGTTGCCGAAGGGGAAATCTTTGGTTTCCTTGGGGCAAATGGTGCCGGTAAAAGTACAACAATTAATATGATCGCCGGACTGTTGCGAAGCAATGATGGGCTCATTCGTATTCTTGGGAAAAACGCGGCCAAACACAGCCGTTTTGCTAAAATGAACCTTGGCATGGTTCCACAGGATTTGGCGATCTATGAGGACATGACGGCCTATGAAAACGTAAAATTCTTTGCGGGGCTATACGGTTTGCGCGGTGCGGAACTACATGATCGGGTGGAGGAAGCGTTAGAATTTGTCGGTCTTCAAGATAAACATAAAAGTTACCCAAAAAGTTTTTCCGGCGGGATGAAGCGCCGCTTAAATATTGCCTGTGCCATCGCCCATCGGCCGAAGCTGATCATTATGGATGAACCAACGGTGGGCATTGATCCGCAGTCGCGGAACTACATCCTGGCATCCGTTAGGAAGTTAAATGAAATGGGCTGCACCATCATTTATACAAGCCATTATATGGAGGAAGTGGAGGAGATCTGTTCGCGGATCGCTATTATTGATCACGGAAAAATCATTGCCGAGGGTACGAAGGAACAACTGAAATCGATCATTACCAATACAAAAGACTTATGGATTGAGGTCAAATCGACCGAAAATATAAATCTTCAGTCGATTAAAGATATCCCAGGTGTAGAAGCCGTTGTCGTGGATGAAAATTTTATAAAAATCAACTCGGATACAGGTGTTAATAATCTAAATAAAATCATTGAGCACTTTATTAACAGCCATATTGAAATACGCGCCTTACAAGAGAAAGCACCGAATTTAGAGACCGTATTTTTAACCTTAACCGGAAGAAATCTGCGGGACCAATAAGGGGGATTACCTTTGAATATACTTCATATCGCCTGGAAGGGGATCAAATCAGACTTCCGGGATAGAAGAACCTTGTTTTTTATGTTAGCCTTTCCGATTCTCTTAATACTTGTTCTTGGAACGGCCTTGTCGAACACGTTTACAAGCAGTCTTCCTGTGGATGATCTCCACGTTTTATATAAAGATACGACACAAGAAGGAAGCTTTCAGCAGTTTAGGGCTGGCGCTGAAGCATCTGGGATTCATTTCAAGAAAGCCGCCGATAATATGGACGGAAAAAAAGAAGTGAAGCAAGATACCTATGATGGATATATAGAAGTGAGTGATAAAGGTGTACAGTTGTATATCAACAATGGAAATAGTATTAACGCGAATATCCTCCAAGGCATGCTCACTGCCTATGTTGATAAATTCAATATTGCTTTTGAAATTAGGAAGACTGCTCCTGATAAATTGGAGGAGGCCTTTACGAGTGGAACCCAGGCAAATTTTATTAAGGAGACCTCTCTAAATCCCGAAAAGAAGCCGGGGTCGTTGGATTATTATGCGATTGCCATTACGACGATGATTGTTCTGTACGGAGCGATGTCAGCGAGCTCGTTAATTGTTGGTGAGCGCGTTAGAAAGACAGCCGATCGTCTGATTGCCGCACCAGTAAGGAAAAGCGAAATCTTTATCGGAAAAGTGTTAGGGAGTCTCATTAGTAATGGGTTGTGTGTCATATTAGTCATTCTGTTTAGCAAACTATTTTTCAAGGCCAACTGGGGGAACCATCTGGGGCTGGTATTTCTAGTGCTGCTTTCTGAGGTGGTGCTTGCGGTTAGTATCGGAATCGGTCTTAGTTTCCTAGCGAAAACAAGTGGGGCACCTCAAGTCATCATTATGTTATTTGTGCAGCTATCATCCTTTTTTGGCGGGGCCTATTTTAAAATTGAAAATCCCGAGGGAATTTTTAAGCTCATTACCGACCTTTCACCGTTAACTTGGATGAATACAGCTATAACGAAAATCATTTATGCAAATGACTTTGCTGCCGCCATTCCGGCGATCGGTATCAATCTGATTGGATCATTCTTATTGTTACTAGTGGCAATCATCTCACTGCAAAGGAGGGAGGGGTTATAATGAAGGATATCCTCTGGCTTATCCAAAACACATTACAAGGTACGTTTCGAAAAAAGAAAAACATTATTATGTATCTATTTATGCCATTAATCGGAATTTTTATTTCGCTGCTCGTCTATGGCGGTGATCAAAAAATGCTCCTGCATGTCGGCGTAGTCAACCAGGATAAAAGTGAGATTACCACAGATACGATCCAGTTTTTAGCAGGGTTAGAGAATGTGAAGATGACGGAAATGAAAGCCGGGAACGTTCAGAAAGAAATTGTCTCCGGTAAGCTCGACAGCGTCATTACCTTTGAAAAGGGGTATTCGGACAGTGTCTTGGCGGGAAGCCCTGACCATATCCAAATTACCTCCATCAAAGGTGCTCAAGTTACAGGATTCGTAAAATCCTATTTATATCAATATATCGAAAATATCTCGACGATTAGCCGTGCGGCAGATGGAAATCAACAAACTTTTCGGCAAATGGTTCAGGACTACCAGCAATCGGCCTTTAAGCTCGAGACACATTCATTAGCGGATACATCGAAAAATAAGAACATGACAAATCAAACGATTGGTTTTTTAATCATGATCATGCTGATGTCAGCAACCAATCTGTCCGAGATCATATTGCTGGAAAAAGAAAAACGCACCTATTTTCGGTTATTATCGACACCGATTAATGCTAGAAAATTTTTACTGGCGAATGTGCTGGTGAACATGATTGTAATGTGCATTCAAGTTGTGATTACATTAACTGTCATGAAAATCGTCTTTCATATTGGCCTGAATATGGCTTATTGGGAAGCGGCAGTCGTCATGTTCCTGTTTTCCTTGATTGCCGTCGGGCTATCGCTCGTCATGATCTCGCTTTCAAACAGCCGCAGTGCCGCAAGTGCCCTGCAAAACTTAATTATCACACCAACTGTGATGCTTTCCGGATGCTTCTGGCCTGTGGAAGTAATGCCAACTTCACTGCAAAAAATAGCCAACTTCCTACCGCAGCGATGGACACTTGATACCTTAACCAAACTGCAGGAAGGCCATTCGTTTAGCGAGTTATCTTTACATCTGCTGATTCTCATTGCCTTTGCGGCTGCCTTCTTCTTAATTGCCGTCTACAAATTCAGCAGAAATAATACCACACAGAATTTTGTCTGATTTGCTGGAAATTTGATTATTATAACAAGAAGATGCGCTGCCGGCTTTTATCCGACAGCGTTTTTTCAATTAGTCGAAAGCCGAAGATTTCCTGGGAGATTTTGAAGGATTTCGGACTTGTTTGTAGAAAATTAGTAGTTATTCGAGACTAAATCAAGCAGAGGAGTAACAAATTTTGCTTAACAGCTGGAGTGGAAATATTGGTCCTTTTTTGCTTGCATCCATTCCAAACGTAAATTCCCTCTAAACAGAACAAATGTTTTGGTGTAAACTAAATATAGTGTGGTGTTTTTATGAAATAACCACAACAATTTTATTTAGAGGTGAACATACAATTGAATGGTACAGCACATGCGGCAATTGGAGCAGCTGCGGGATTTATCGTTGCCAACCAGTTTCAATCTACTCCCTCAACCACCCTCTTATTAGTCGGATTAGGAGGAATATCTGCTTTAATCCCTGATCTTGACATTGATGGGAGTCTTCGCGGCAAAATCACTTTATCACATAAGGTAATTCGGACGGCTGCTCAGCTAATTGGGGCTCTTATGATCTTTTATAGTTTTTTTGAGGGTGGAGCGACAGAAAAATGGGTTGGGGTAGGCATTGGATTGGCAATTATAGGAGTAGCCTCGAAAATCAAGCAAAAGCATATGTTAACAATCACGGGAATTGGTGTACTTGCGGGGGGCGTCTCCTTACAAGAACTATGGTTGATCCTACTTGGAATTTATATTTTAATTGCGTCCTTTGTATCGCACCGCAGCTATACCCATTCGCTATTGGGAGTCATCTTCTTTGGGATTATCGCATCCAAATTAGAGGTATCGCTTGGAATTAGTGGTATCTTTTATACCTGCCTAGCCGGTTACATCAGTCATTTGCTGGCAGATCTTAAAATCCTACCCTTTAATAAACGGGGAATTAAACTATTTTTACCTGTTTCTTCTAAAGAAATCTAGCGACTTTCTGCACTGTTTTGATGATGAATAGGAATTGAACACAACCAAAAATATAATGATGGAGGTGATTATTGTGTTAGTGGTTACCACTGAAAAAGTTGAAGGCTACAAAGTTGTAGAAATAAAAGGACCTGTATTCGGACTGATTGTTAGAAGCAGAGGGATTGGCGGCGATATTATGGCAGGTTTAAAATCGCTAGTAGGCGGAGAAATCAAGCAGTATACAGCGATGCTTGAAGATTCAAGAAAAGAAGCCTTGGACCGTATGATTAAAAATGCCAACCAAATGGGTGCAAATGCGATAGTGATGATGAGATTTGATTCTGGTGAAATCGGCAAAAATATGAGTGAAATTGTGGCATATGGAACGGCTGTTATTGTGGAGGCAATTTAATGAAGTTCGTCATTAGTTTCTATGCCATAGAAATAATTATCGTTATCTTTTGCATCCTCCTTGGCTACTTTATTTACGACAAACGGTTTAACCGAAATCATGGTATAAAAGTTCCGGATGGATTCCAATCGACAGAGGAAATAAATATTGACCCCGTAACGGGTGAAAAAACCAGAGTATATTATAACCCTGATACAGGTGAACGTTTTTATAAAAATGAATAAAGTAGGGGACGACCACAAGTGTCAGGCTCCATCCAGTTAAAATGGGTGGGGCCTGGCACCTTTTTGGTTCTTAACGCTTATAGGACGATTATGGAGATAATGGAAATAAGTTAATTTTACATTTTTTCAAATCTGGCTTAACATATGTTCATGACGTGTGCTATAGTTACTTTGAAAAATGAAATATAAAGATTTGATGATCACTATTATGATAAAATTTTGTTTGAAAGGGCAATTTCTTTTCTTCATCAAGAAGAGAAACTGCCTTTTCCTTTTTTAAAGGAGTGGAATGCAGTGAGCTATGTGGGTTTATTTCTATCGGGTGCTGTCTTATTTTTAAACAGTCTTATGTTGTTAGGGAAGGCAGATGGGAAGAGTGTTGGCGTTTTTAATATTTTCGTAGGAAGTATTCAAGTTATTATTCCATTTTATTTACTCATGGTTTCGGATCAAACTAATTGGGAACTTTATAATGATGCGGCCATTTTCTTATTTGGCTTGACTTACTTATATGTAGGAACCACTGCATTGAAGGGATTCGAGGGCAATGGTCTCGGTTGGTTCTGCTTATGGGTTGCCATTATTGCAGTCGTTTACACCATAACTTCAATTGTCCACTTTCATGATGTAGTGAGTGCCTTAACATGGGGAATGTGGTCATTTTTGTGGTTTCTCTTCTTTTTATCAAATGCGCTGAAAAAGAAAATTGATTCTTATCTCGGAATCGTTGCCTTCGTGCAGTCATGGGTCACACTAACGATCCCCGCGCTGCTTTACTTTTTAGGTGTATGGAATACGCCATCTATGGCCCGAATCTGGACGTACGTTTTAATTCTTTCACTCCTCTCATTTGTTGCTGCCAGCCTATTTAAAAAGAAAATTGCCTTCAAGAAGGAACCTGAAGTGAAAGAGATATCAGCCGCTTAGGAGCAAAGGATTGAATCCTTTGCTTTTCTTTATGAGGAAGTCGGGGCATTGACACAATATCGGTGAAGACGGAAACAATTGAATTGAAAACGACAACATCATTTCATATAAGCGAAAATCCCCCTTGTTATCTTAGTCATTCGCTGCTTTTCACCAATTTGGGGCAGAGACGATTGGGAGCGACCGAGGGACTAAGCCCTATGACGTTCGAAGAGCAAATTCAGCCCCAATGGGGATTTTTTCAAATTCCTATTTAATCGTTTTCGGACAAATTCTCCTTTACAAATTCAAACTCTTCTTCATCCTGATAGCCAATAAAATAAATTTTTTCTATTTGGTCATGATTAAATAAATACATGTATTGTTCGTTAATATTACCTTCGGGGTAAAGACAGGCAATGTAATCCCAAATTTTGTTGGTATTCAGTTCCTGTTGCTTGCGGCCGTAGATCATCACCCTTTTAGTGCCGCCTTCTAAGAGGACAACAGAACCAATCGGTAAATACTTATCCATTATTTTTCGTTCCTTTCGTCTTTGATCGACGTATAACAATCATCATTGCGCAGCCGATATATCCGAACCCAACTGAACCAGCTAAAATTTCATAGGAATCCTTTACTGAATCAGGATTGGTAAAAATCTTGTTCATGATCACTATCATAATGATATAGGCCATGATGACCAGTCCAATTCCGAGGACACTTGCCCAAACATAAGCCTTCGCCGTTTTGATTTCCCGGTTTAATACTTTTGGTGATGAGAGGATAAATAGGAGTACTGACAAAATAGAGATAATAATCAAATACTCTAGTAATGAAAAGGAGAAGTAATGAACCTCTTCGACAATTGTTCCCTCTTCTACACCAGCTGTATACAAAATATTTGCGGTTAAGAAAAGCAGGATGCTAACTAGGATACAATATACGGAGCTGAAAATCCCCATCTGCCTGTTGAGCCTTATGTTATTTCGCAGCCAAAATCCATAAATAAAAAGACCTAAACTTACCAATAGCACAATATACACTGAAATAAGTAAAGACTGATTTGGGATAACATTTGAATATTGAAAGCAGACTAATGCGAAAAAAGCCGTAATGGCAAATAAAACCACATTTATGAAAAGTATATTTTTCTTAAATGTATCGTTTGGGGATGGAGACGTTTTTGATTGCTTTGTTTTCATCTGGTTTCTCTCTTTCTAAAACGCTAGTATTGTCTTAATTAATTTGTTAGGAGGACATTGAAGTAATGCGGTCATTTCCTTTTCTTCCGTGTAAATCATTTTAACCAGTGTAAGTATACCGGAATCATTAACTATTTTCGTGATGATCGTTCCAGTCCCGCCTATTCTCTCCGTGAGAACGGATAGACCTTCATGTTGATGGGCTGAATTTAATAAAGAAATACAAGTCTCGAAGCTTACTTGTTTAATGGTGCAAAGATCGCTGATTTTGGCAATTTCACTGTTGTTATACCAACCAAGAAGAGTATCAAATTGACTAGTAGGGAGTTGAAGTGAAAAGTATTCAAAAGGGGGTGGTGAGGCGGCCATTTCCATACTCATGTTGGCTAAAAAGTCATGGGAAAAATCTTCCTCGCCCTCAAAGTGTTTAAGAGAAAAACCAATATCCTCTTTTTTTAATAGTGACCTATCCTCTCCATGTAAATAAAAGACGGACTGAATCTCTTCTTCTTGAATAATTGAGATCATGGTGTCGGCACCAAACATGGATACTAATGATTCTATAAGACTAGTATCCAAAATAACATTTCCAAGTACATCTGTACGAAGAAGTCCTTTTGAACGAAAGCTTTCGGTAAATAGCTGCCATTCATTTTGGATCTGAACCTTTGTCCTATCATTGAATGGATCATCTACAATTAATGGTAATGGATGATGAAAAATAAGACTTAGAAAACCTATATCATATTTTGAAAAATTATAAACCATTTTCTTCACTCCTTACTGGTGGTTACGAACCATTACTAGCCTGCACCTGTTACTGGCTTTGGTTTATCCTTGAATAAATTCCCGAACCACCTTGATGCACCTTTGGCTGCATTTCCAACGGCATCAACCCCTATTTCAACGCCATCCCCAATGACATCCAATGTTGACTTTTTATTTTTCCCAGAACCCCATATGTTTAAATTTAAACCCTTGTCGATGACATAGGAACTAATGGCTGCAACTCCGGCACCAACGACAGCACCAACGGCTGTCCCAACTCCCGGTGCAATGACCGTCCCGATTGCAGCCCCGAATTTTGCCCCAACAACTGCTACAGCAGCCACTTCTGCACCTTTCACCCCAGCGTTGATCACTTTTCTTTTTGTTGACACAGAAGTATCTGTTGTGAGTTCTTTATACACTTGAGCAGCGCCGGTGATTAATGCTCCTGCCACTCCTACCTTCCCAGCAATTTTTAAACCTTTATCTATATTTACTAGCTTTGACACATTGGGATATCTGCCGTTTTTGACGTTTTCTATCGTGTATCTTCTCGCTAGTCCCTCGCCGCCTTTATAGAATTCACTATTCAAAACCTTGAGGTATCTACCGTCCTTAAAAAACTTTGGCATCTTGTAATATTTCGAGACTAAGGAAGCGGAGAAGCCTCCTAAAAGCAGCTCGCTGGCTAGTCCGCCTTCATCATTTGTAAGGGCTTCAATAATGCCGTTACGCCATTGTTCCCATTGACTATCAGATTTAGACACATGTTTCTGCCTGGCAGCAGCACCGCCCTTTTGACTGTCCATAATGACACGATCGATCCCGAGCAAAGCTGCAGCCTTGCCATCTACTTTTCTTTCAGCTGATATGTATTGGTTAATCGATTCCTCCATGAAGGACTTCAGTTTGTTTAATTGACTTTCAGCGTCTTGAATATCCTGAACAATTGTGTTCAGTTTTTGCCCAATAGATCTTCGGGACAGGATTTTACTGCTGATTTGATTCCTTAATGAGGACACACTTTGTTTAACATCTGAAATACTTGATTTATCTCTTTCTAAATTGCTTTGATACCCTTTTATCGTACTTACGTTTATTTTGATTTGATCCAAAGAAATCCCCTCTCTAAGTAAATCATGTATTTTGTGGTACCGAGAAATATATTGCACCATTCGTCCAGCTAATTACCTCTTATAGTGATTTTGCAGCCGCCTTTTCTTTCGCTATTTCTTCATTTCTAATTTCATGTGTAGTGCGGGCAATATCTTCACCAATCTCATCTAGCGTTTGCGATATTGAATAAAACTTCTTACTAAGATGGTCAATCGCATTGTTTATGTACGTTGCTTCCGTTGCCTGCCAATGGACAGTTAAATTGCCTTTATAGGTTTCCATGCTCTTTTTTATATCTTGCAGTTTATCTGCATATTGGCTTAACCTTCTCGCCTGTGAGACAGCCTGGTCAACATCAAATCCCATATGGTCACCTCTCGATTAATTAAAAAAACCGCTACGTAATTTATTTAAATGGTGGTAAAAGATGGAACTATCAAGATTATAAGAAAACTACACCCTTTTGTCACGGGGTCAATAACAAAATGGTGCTTTAGGATGAGTATTCAAAAAAGGAAGCAGGGGACGGTTCTTTTGCTTCAAAAAGTTTTTAAAACCCACTTTGTAGATTGATATAACAGGAATGGAAGCGTTTTATTGCAGTAGAATACTATTTTCTGATGATTGACAAAATAAACATAGATGAGTAATATCTAAACTATCTTACTAAACTCAATTTAACTTATCGAGAGCGACCGAGGGACTAGGCCCTATGACGTCCGGCAACCCCCACTTCGGGAAGGTGCCAATTCCTGCAGAATGACCTTCATTCTGAAAGATAAGTCGAAATATTTCTTTGTATTTCGATGCCCCTTTCAGGTGAAAGGGGCATTTTATTATTTCTAAAAAATAATGACAATAAGAAATGCCCAAGTGCGCTGGAGCTGGACAATTCTCAAAGTCGAAAATCTTATACTTTCTAATCTTTTGAAAAAGAGGTCATCCTATGATTGAAATTCAGAATCTTACAAAGATTTACAAAACAAAGCATGGCACGGTTAAGGGTGTCGATGCGGTATCATTAACCATTCAAAAAGGCGAAATTTACGGGATAGTCGGCTATTCCGGTGCCGGAAAAAGTTCGCTCTTGCGTTGTATCAATTTGCTAGAGCGGCCTACTACAGGCGCTATTACCGTCGATGGAACTGACCTTACCTCATTAAAAGGCGAGAAGCTTCGCTTAGCAAGGTTAAAAATCGGGATGATTTTTCAACACTTTTATTTAATCAGTCAAAAAACCGTGTTTGAGAATATTGCTTTTTCCCTGAAGGCTGCCAACTATCCGAAGAGTGAAATCAAAGAACGGGTCGAAGAACTGCTTGCAACCGTAGGATTGACGGATAAACGGGATGTGTATCCGGCGCAATTGAGCGGCGGGCAAAAACAACGGGTGGGAATTGCGCGGGCACTTGCCAATAACCCCAAGGTGCTCTTGTGTGATGAAGCCACTTCTGCACTAGATCCAACGACAACTAAATCGATTTTGACTCTATTGAAAAAAATCAATAAAGAACTCGATATCACCATTGTCTTAATTACCCATGAGATGAATGTGGTTAAGGAAATTTGCCACCGGATGGCGATTATGCAAGAGGGACGGGTCATTGAAGAGGGACCGGTTTATGACTTATTTGCCAGCCCTCAGGCTGCACTGACAAAAGAGTTTATCGAAAGTGTTGTTTCCTTTGATGTTCCGGAGGCTATTTTAAAAAATTGCCAGGGTCCTATCATTAAAGTGACCTTCAAAGGAAAAGTCGCAGGCGAGGGCGTTATTTCCGATATGCTGCAGCAATTTAAGGTAAAAGGGAACTTCCTTCATGGTTCGATTGAGTACATTCAGGAATTGCCGCTTGGTATCTTTATTATGGAACTGAATGGTCAGAAGGAGGAAGTACGTACGGCACTTCGGTATATCGAGGACCGTGCAGCGCAAGTGGAGGTGTTACGTGATGGGTATTGATTTCAATCATCTGATCGAACTGATTCCCGATATCAATACAGCCTTTTTACAGACGATTTATATGATTGCTATTTCACTGGCGATTGCGATTATCATCGGTTTGCCTGTGGGGATTCTCTTATATGTCACTGATAAAGGCTTGTTTTTGCAAAATGGTGCAGTCCAGGTTTGCATGGGCTTTCTCGTCAATTTAATCCGATCGATTCCGTTTATTATCCTGTTGGTTGCGTTAATTCCGCTAACGAACCTTATCGTTGGAACAACGATTGGACCAACCGCGGCAAGTGTTTCACTATCCGTGGCAGCCATTCCTTTTTTTGCCCGAATTGTTGAGACAGCGTTACGGGAGATTGATAAGGGCGTCATTGAAGCGGCAATTGCTGCCGGTGCTACCCCATGGATGATCATTAAAGATGTCCTGCTCCTTGAGGCAAGGTCGGGGATTATCTCCGGAATTACGTTGACCCTCATTAGTTTAATTGGCTTTTCGGCAATGGCCGGCACAGTCGGCGGCGGCGGAATCGGGGACTTAGCGATTCGTTTTGGCTACTATCGCTATGACAACACTATCATGATTGCCACTGTTGTCATATTAATTGTCTTAGTTCAGTTTGTTCAGCTTCTTGGGGATTTTATTGCCAAAGCTGTCGATAAAAGAAAATAGGAAAGAAGGAAATGATGATGAAAAAATGGTTTTTAGCAATGGTTTTACTTTTAGTCGTTGGAGCGTTAGCGGCTTGCGGCGGCAGTTCCGAAAGCAAGGACAAGGCAAGTGCCAAATCGAAGGATATTAAATTAGGGGCCACTGCTGGTCCGTATAGTGATATGTTGAAGAAAGCAATTGTACCAGGATTAGAGAAAAAGGGCTATAAAGTGGAGGTTGTCGAGTTTAGTGATTATATCCAACCAGACAAGGCATTAGATAATGGCGATATTCAAGCCAACCTATTCCAAAACTCAATCTACCTGGCAAGTTTTGCGAAAGAAAATAACATGGATTTATCTCCTTTGATTTCGGTTCCAACAGCACCAATGGGGATTTTTTCAAAAAAGTATAAATCATTAGATGAAGTAAAGGATGGGTCAACGGTGACCCTACCGAATGACCCAACGAATGCGGCCCGCGCGTTGAATACTCTCCGCGATGAAGGTTTGATTACAATCAATGAAAAAGCCGATCCGATTACTGTATCAGAGAAGGACATTACGGAAAACAAGAAAAACTTGAAATTCCAGCCGATTGAAGCAGGTCAACTGCCTCGTTCTGTTGACAGTGCCGATTTAGCTGCTGTTCCTGGAAACTTCGCCCTGGCTGCTAAGATGGACTTGCTTGACGCAATAGCGCTTGAAAATATGCTTAATCCATACCGCAATGTCGTTGCTGTCAAAACAGAAAATAAAGATACCCAGCTGGCAAAGGATATTAAAGCCGTTGTCGAATCGGCAGAGTTTGAAAAAATCATCGACGACCAATTCAAAGGATTTGGAAAACCGGACTGGATGAAATAATAAAGACAATCCCTTATTCTTATTGAATACCAAACGATAAAAGCTCTTCTCATCATGAGAGGAGCTTTTCATCTATAGTAATCGTAAATCCAGTGTATATGTTAGTAATGGTGTCAGGCACCATGTGAAGCGTTGAGCGTTTCCTTTACCTGGGTGCCTAGTCGATTGAGTTGTTTGATGGTGTTGGTGATTTCTTGGATGGGCTGAAGGAGTTCGCTGTTTTCAAGGAAGGAAGGGTCAAGTTTGCCGTCTTTTATGTGATGTAGGTACATGTCAATTTGGTCTGACAATAGATTGTTTTGTTCCATGAGCTCGTGATGGAAAGCAGCGACTGTTTCTGGTACGTCCAAGGTATCGAAGGATTCTGCGTCATCCTTCATTTGTTGAAGGGTTGTCTGAAGTTCATCTGCTGCTTGAGGGTCGTCTACAGCCTGCTGTAGGAGGACTGAGGTTTCATCGGCGAAAGTTACGACGTTGTCTAAATAATCTTTGGCATCGTTTACGTAATCAAGTGTGTCGTACGTATTGTTTAGGTAAGAACAGCCGCTTAAGAGGAATAAAAGACCAACAGAAAAAACAGGTAACCACCTTTTCATGAAAAACCCTCCGTTTCATTATACTCGGGGAAAATTACAGGCATAGTGAAGAAATGAATAGATTGGTATTATCACTATCATATGTGGGAACTTCTGTTAAGTTTCGTGATTTGCAACTGATTATTCTTTCGTCATAGGTAAAAATCTTTTAACATATATGCAAAGGAATAATATCCTAAATGGTGTCAGGCACCATTTAGCTTTAGGAAAGGAGGACTACGATGGAGGCAAATTTCTTACCAACAGCAGATTTTGCAAAACAATTAGATCAAGAGGATCCTCTTTCACGTTTTCGTGAGGAGTTTTATTTAAAGCCAGGTATGATTTATATGGATGGGAACTCCTTAGGACTTCTTTCGAGGAGGGCTGAAAAAACGCTCTTAGAATCCTTAGAGGATTGGAAGCAATATGGGATTGATGGCTGGACAAAGGGGAACCATCCATGGTTCTTTATGGCGGAGCAGCTGGGAGAAAAGCTGGCACCGTTAGTTGGGGCTTCCGCTGAAGAGGTCATTGTCACGGGTTCTACCACAGTTAATTTGCACCAGCTTGTCTCTACTTTCTACAAGCCGGAAGGGAAGCGCACAAAAATCCTAGCGGATGAACTCACATTTCCATCAGATATTTATGCATTACAAAGCCAGCTAAAGATTCATGGCTACGATCCGAATACACATCTCGTCCGTGTGAAAAGCCGCGATGGTCGCTTTATAGAAGAAGATGACATGATCGATGCGATGAACGATGAGATTGCGCTGATCGTCCTGCCGACAGTGCTGTATCGCAGCGGTCAAATAATAGACATGAAACGATTAACGAAAGAGGCGCATAAACGAGGGATTTTAATCGGTTTTGACGGCTGTCACTCCGTTGGTTCGGTTCCTCATTTCTTCAGCAAATGGGAGGTTGATTTCGCGTTTTGGTGCAATTATAAATATGTAAACGGCGGACCTGGCGGGGTGGGCGGTATATTTGTGAATCGCAAGCATTTTGGAAAAATGCCTGGTCTTGCCGGCTGGTTTAGTTCGAATAAAGACAAACAATTCGACATGGAGCATACCCTAACACCAGCTCACTCGGCAGGGGCGTTCCAAATTGGTACACCACATATTCTTAGCATGGCGCCATTAATCGGGTCGTTGGAAATGATTACAGAGGCAGGCATTCAGAATATCCGTGAAAAATCGCTTAAAATCACTCAGTATTTAATGGATGTAATCGATCATGAATTAGCGGGTATGAGCTTTTTTATTGGGACACCAAGAGAGGATGCGCGCCGCGGCGGACATGTAGGCCTTGAGCATCGTGAAGCTGCCCGAATTTGTAAGTCCTTGAAGGAAAATGGCATTATTCCTGATTTCCGGGCACCTAACATCATTCGCCTTGCCCCGGTGGCCCTATATACGTCCTACACTGAGGTATGGGAGGTCGTTCAAACTCTCAAAAAAATCATCATCGAAAAACAATATGAAAAATATAAAAATGAACGGGAAATTATCGCCTAAATTGGAAGATAGGAAATCACCAATCATAGGAAAAATCGAATAAGGCCGGCTTCCACATGAAACCGGTCGATTCATTTTTAAAATCCAAAATATTGCCGAAGCAAGAAAGAGATCCATTTACAATGGGGGTGTTTACGAATATTCTCGATTAAGCCTTTCACAACCGCAGGCGGCTGCGAAGGATCCAACAGCTCTTGCCGCAGCAGGAGTAAGGACTCCTTTTCAATAGACTCTTCCATTTCTTCGATCTTTTGCTCCATTATTATACCGAGCTGTTCTTTCGTTCCTTCTTCCTGCATGGGCTGCTTAAACATTTGGCCGAGCTCTTTTGTAACAAAGGGGATAGTCATATGGTGAGCTAGTAAGGATGTTTTTTCCACAAGCGACTCCGACAATACCTGTAAATCCAATGGCACATTATAGAACACAAATAACTGCGAATACATATTCATGAATCCCTTAATACAATACATTAAATCATATTTTGTCTCTTCGACCTCTTCAGCGTATAAACGTTCAACCAGCAGTAAGATATTGCTTTCAAGAAGTTTGTCGTAGTATTGCATTTTTAGAATCAGATCTTTGTTAAATGTTTGCGAATGCTCTTTCATGAGAACTTTGGCAAAATCAGAATGCTTTTGAAAGGCATAATAAATGGCATAATAAAATTGATATAAAAGTTGACTGTCTTCTGTATTTCTGACTATATAGTCAATATCAGCAATGATTTGCATCATAAATTGGTCGATTAAGGCGATGATCAATTCGTCCTTTGACTTGAAGGATAAGTAAAAGGCCCCTTTGGAAATCCCGCAATGTTCTGTTATCTGCTGAACGGATGTTGCTTCAAACCCTTGCTTAGCAAAAAGCTCCAGCGATTTTTCCATTATTAATTGTTTTTTCACCATTTATGGTCGCTCCTATTTCATTGACAAATGACTTGCTGGTCATTAGTATAAGTAATTGAGCTTAATAAGTCAATTTAGGGTAGGTGTAATAGTGAAAGGGTTAGTCAATTTTGTTTTGAAAAATAAATTAGCCGTCTGGCTGCTTACGATTATCATTACGGTATCTGGTATCTATTCAGGTACGCGAATGAATATGGAGACGATTCCAAATATCTCGATCCCATACTTAATGGTTATGGATGTCTATCCAGGAGCCACGCCTGAAAAGGTAATGAAAGAGGTGTCCATGCCGATTGAAAAAGCGGTAGAAGGCCTTGATCATGTGAAAGCTGTCTATTCTAATTCCAACGCAAACGTGTCGAGTATTCAAGTGGAATACGAGTACGGTATCGATATGGATGAAGCCAAACGGGAATTAAAGTCAGCGCTTGATTCCTTGAAATTGCCGGAAGGGGCACAAGAGCCGACAACAACTGCAATTAGCATGAATATGATGCCGGTTGTGGCGCTCAGTGTCAGCAGTTCAAAAGAGGATATTGTTGAATTAACATCAACCGTTGAGGAAAGCTTGCTTCCAAAAATCGAAAAAATCGAGGGTGTTGCGTCGGCAACGATTACCGGCCAGCATATTGAGGAAGTAGATCTTACCTATAACAAAGCGAAATTGGCTGAGTTTGGATTAACGGAAGATAAAGTGAAGCAAATGATTCAAGCAAGCAATATGGCTGTGTCACTTGGACTTTATGAGTTTAAAGCGGGGGAGCAGGCTGTTGCGATTGACGGCAAGTTCATGACTGCTGACGAATTAAAAAATATGCTGATTCCGGTCACACCAACAGCTGCCAGCCCATCACCATTTGTAAAGCTTAGCGATATCGCAACCATTGATACCGTTGGAAAAGTACAATCCATCTCCCGAACAAACGGGAAAGATGCGATTGCCATTCAGATTGTCAAAGGCCAGCAGGCAAACACAGTTGATGTAGTAAACAAGGTGAAAAAGGTAGTAAAAGAGGAAAAAGCAAAGGTTAGTGGCCTCGTCATTGATGTCACGCTTGACCAAGGGAAACCGATTGAAGAATCGGTGGCGACGATGATTGAAAAAGCAGTATTTGGCGGGCTAATTGCCGTCTTAATCATTCTTCTGTTCCTACGTGATTTTAAATCAACGATTATTTCAATCGTTTCGATTCCAGTTTCAATTTTCATGGCGTTATTGCTGTTGAACTGGATGGATATTACATTGAATATTATGACGCTTGGGGCGATTACGGTTGCCATTGGCCGGGTCATCGATGACTCGATTGTCGTCGTCGAAAATATATATCGAAGACTGCATTTAAAAGAAGAGAAATTAAACGGCCGTGCCCTTGTCCGTGAGGCCACGATTGAAATGTTCAAACCAATTATGTCCTCGACATTGGTAACAGTGGCGGTATTTGCGCCAATGATCTTTGTCGGCGGCATGGTTGGTGAATTGTTCGCACCGTTCGCTTTAACAATGGCGTTCGCGCTTGGGGCATCGTTACTCGTCGCGATTACCATCGTTCCGGCCCTATCACACTTCTTATTTAGGAAAAAGTTATATGGTGAGAAAACAACAAAACGCCATAAAGATGCCGGGGAATTAGCGAAATGGTACAAATGGTTCCTTGAAAAGACCCTTAATCATAAAGTGATAGCTTCCATCCTTGCGATTGTGTTATTAGCCGGAAGCTTGGCGTTAACACCGTTAATCGGCTTCAGCTTTATGGGCAGTGATGAGGAGAAAGTGATGTACTTAACGTACACACCAAAGGCAGGGGAATTGAAGGAAGATACATTGGAAAACGTTCAGGCAGTCGAAAATAAGATGCTAAAACGTAAAGATATTGATATCGTTCAAGTTTCCATAACCGAAGAAGGCGACCAAATGTCCGCTATGATGGGTGGCGGCGGAGGCGGAGCCTTAATGTATCTGATTTTTGACCCAGATATGGAGAACTTCTCAGAGGTGAAGGAAAAAATTGAAAAGGATGTAACCAGCCTTGATCAATCAGGCAAATGGAAGAGCCAGAATTTCGGCGCCATGTCGGGTTCCACTAATGAAGTTAGCTACACCCTTTACAGTGAAAATATAAACAAGCTAAATCAATCTGTGAAAAAAGTTGAGTCCGTACTGAAGAAACATGATGACTTAAAAGATGTGACTTCTAGTGCCGAGGACGCTTACGTCGAATATACTTTCCGTGTGGAACAGGCTAATTTACTGAAATACGGGTTAACAACGGGTCAGCTCGTGATGATGTTAAGTCCACAAAAAACACAGGATGTATTAACAACGGTTGAAAAGGACGGCAGCTCTCTAGATGTCATCGTGCAGCAGGAACAAGCAGCACAACCAGAATCAATCGATGACCTTTTAGCGAAACAAGTACCAACAGCCCTTGGCACCACTATGCCGCTTTCAGAGCTTGTTACGGTGAAAAAGGGAACAACGCAAAATACGCTTGCACGTAGTAAAGGTGAATACTACGCAACCGTTTCAGGAAAAATTAAGAGTACGGATATTTCCAAAGTAACGACTAAAGTTGGAAAAGAAGTAGATAAATTAGATTTACCAAAAGGTGTAACGGTCAGCGTTGCCGGAGTACAGGCAGATATGACCGAAACCTTTACACAGCTTGGTATTGCCATGGCAGCAGCGATTGCGATTGTGTACTTCATTCTTGTGGTTACCTTCCGTGAAGGTGTCGCGCCGTTTGCGATCTTATTCTCGTTACCGTTTGCGGTTATTGGATCTTTTGTTGGTTTGTTAATCGCCGGCGAAACCATTTCGGTATCTGTCATGATGGGTCTATTGATGTTAATCGGTATCGTCGTCACGAACGCCATCGTCCTAGTCGATCGGATTATTCATATGGAACGTGATGGATTGAGAATGCGTGAAGCGGTCCTAGAAGCAGGAGCAACGCGTCTTCGCCCAATTCTGATGACAGCCATTGCTACAATTGGTGCATTAATCCCATTAGCACTTGGCGCAGGCGGCGGCGGAGGATTAATCTCCAAAGGCCTCGCAGTTACCGTAATCGGCGGATTGACAAGTTCGACGTTATTAACGTTGATTGTTGTACCGATTGTGTATGAAATTTTATCGAAGATGTTTAAGAAGAATCGTCGAGAAGTGCAAGAGAACTAATTGCAATATAGATGAAAAACAGAGGGCAAAATGCCCTCTGTTTTTTGGTGCGCTTGGCAGCGCTTCGCTCTAATGGGTGAAAGTCCCTAACATGCCGTTGTGGCGGAAATGTATAGCTGACAGGTAGTGCGAGTATCGTGAGATTTCGTGCGGAGGACCTGAAGGCAAAACTCGGAACAGGTGGCTGAAACTATGTTGGCTCGTAAGATGGGATAACCCTGCCAAAAGTGGGAATGTCCAATACCACTCTGTATCTTATTAGTTATGAGGACTGGCTTCGAGTGAAAGACGATGACGTGACCCAAGGAGATCTCATCTTCTCCACCGTAGGTGGTAAATCTTTTTCAAAGCCGCGATGGACAAGAAATTGACTATGGAAGGTGAGAAGTCAGAGCAGGGGATAGTAGTGAATAAGCTTGTCGGAAATGCCGCAAAGACAAGTGACTTACCATGAAATTGGTAAGGCAGACATTGACTCAAAAGGCAGTGAACTGATGCGAAGCCCGTCTGTCCATGGAAGAAAAGCAACACGAACTTATTTACTCGTCATGTACTAAACAGAAGTCGATGAGGCAGACAGCCAAAGAATCGAGACCGAAAGAAAGTAGGTTGTTTAGGGCGTAGTACTAATATAGGTATCAGTAATTGAACCAACTATACTGCTGATATTTTATTGGGAAAGGAAACGAATACATGCATGAATCTATAGGGAAACGAAGCTTACGTGTAGTTGAGAGCTCTAAAAAGAAACGCAAGTGGTACAGCCTAATTGATAAAATTTGGGACTATCAAAACTTGGAACAAGCTTTTTATGATGTAAAGAAGAATCGTGGTGCTCACGGTGTGGATAAGGTAACAATAAAAGATTTTGAAAAAGAATTGGAACACAACTTAAGAGTGCTCCAAGAATCTTTACGTTCAAAAACATATCGTGCTAAACCAGTCAGAAGAGTCTTTATCCCAAAAACTGATGGCTCAAAACGTCCGTTAGGTATTCCCACAGTAGGAGACCGAACTATCCAAGCCGCAACTAAAAGAATTCTTGAGCCCATTTTTGAACAGAAGTTTCTAGATTGTAGTTTTGGATTCCGTCCGAATCGCAGTGCTCATATGGCGATTGAACAAATCCGGCAGGATTTAAAAGATGGGTACACATATGTTATAGACGCTGATATAAAAACTTACTTTGATTCAATCCCCCATGATAAGCTCCTTGAATTAATTAAGGAAGAAGTTGTAGATAGCAGTGTACTAACTCTAATTTTACAGTTCCTAAAATCAGGAATACTTGAAAACGGTGTCTACTATCAAAATGTTAAGGGGAGTCCACAGGGGGGCGTAATCAGTCCATTGTTAGCAAATATCTTTCTTCATCCACTAGATAAAATGATGATGGAGCGAGGTCACCGCATAACAAGGTATGCAGATGACTTTGTCATCTGTTGCAAGTCACGAAAGGGTGCAGAAAGAGTTCTAAAAACAGTAGTAAAACTCCTTGAAGATGAGTTAGGGTTGAAAATACACCCAGAAAAGACGAAAATCGTAGACAACCTTGAAGAACCGTTTATCTTTTTAGGATACATCTTCAAAAAAGGATACTTTCATTCACCATCAGATAAGGCAGTGAAGAAATTCAAGGAAAGTATCAAAACGGTAACGAGAAGAAACCAAACAGTAGGTTTGGAGGAATTCGTCAAACGCCGGTTGAACCCGATTATCAGAGGATGGGGAAGATACTTTGGTATTGGATTTTCAAAGAAGCTGTTTCAACAATTGGACTCATGGATTAGAAGAAGGCTTAGGATGATTCAGTTAAGAAGCTGGAAGAGAATAAGAAAGCTCCACAGGGAGCTTCGAAAAAGGAATTGGGAGGGTGAACTTCCTCGTCTTTCAATGACAAGATGGAAGAACTCAAAGACTCAACATGTACATTTTGCGATTCCTAATGAAAGGTTTCGTGAAATCAAACTCGTTTTTCTTTTGGATATCTACAATGAACTACATCCCCAACGGGGATAAAGTGGAGGAGCCGTATGCGATGACCCGCACGTACGGATCTGTGAGAGGCGCATGAATAATTTCATGCGCCTACTCTATTGTTGACATAAAACGAATGTATAAATGGTGAGCTATTTTCATATGGTTATCTGAATGGTTTTTTTCGTAGAAAGTAAGCTTGAAAAGGGGGATCATAATGAAATATATGAAATCTACTATCGGCGGACTAATTGCGATTGTCATTTTAGTAGTGGGCTTTTTTTCAACGACTACCGTAGCATCCGGAAATAGAGGTGTTCTGTTGCAATTAGGGGCCGTTAAACCGACCATTTTAACAGAAGGGTTTCATTTTAAGGTTCCATTTATCCAAACGATTCAATTGATTGAGGTCCGGGTGCAAAAAGAGGAAAGTACGCAGACGGCTGCTTCAAGGGATCTGCAAATGGTCACGGCTAAGGTAGCAGTGAACTATTCTGTTAATCCGGATGCCGTGAATAAGCTCTATCAAGAAATCGGTTTGGATTATCGTTCTCGGATTGTCGACCCGGCGATAGCGGAGTCGCTTAAGGCGATAACGGCGCAGTACACCGCGGAGGAATTGATCTCCAAGCGCCCAGAGGTATCAGCGCAGGTGAAGGAGATGCTTGGAAAAAAGTTAACAAAATATTATATGATCCTCGAAGATATCAATATTAAGGAATTTGCCTTTAGTGAAGAATTCAATAAAGCGATCGAATCCAAACAAACCGCCGAACAAAATGCCTTGCGTGCACAAAGAGACCTCGAGAGAATTAAAATTGAAGCAGAGCAGAAAATCGCTCAAGCAGGTGCAGAGGCCGAAGCCTTACGGTTGAAGAAACAAGAAGTAACAGCCGAACTAATCCAACTCAAACAAATTGAAGTCCAAGAAAAGGCCTTGGAAAAATGGGATGGTAAACTGCCGGCTGTAACTGGCGGAGCAACACCATTTATTGGTTTAGACGCACTAAAAAATAGCGATGCAAAATGATGCAGGGGAGTGTTCTTGCACTTCATTTTCCCCAAATAAATACAAATTAGGCAGAGGGCGAAAGGCCCTCTGTCTAATTTGTGTGTTGGCGAGTAAATGGGGACAAGTGCCGAGTAAAGGAAAAAGTCCCATGAAAAAAAGCCCAGCAACACCGATTTTAACGTTGAAAAGTTCCCCATCCAAGTAACATATTTGATTGCTAGTATTTAAGGAGAGTGATTTAATGAAATTAACAGAAATTTATTGGAGAATGGGTGATTACGATTCTTGGCTCACGATTGAGAAGCTTGAACACATTACGTAATCAAATATTATCTGTCTTTCTACTTGTCATGATGATAGTCCTTGCCATCGTTTCCATTATGGTCTACCGCCAAGTTGGAACCTTGATGAAGAACAATGCGGAAAAACAGATCCAGCAAACAGCAGTAGAAGCCAATGGAAGAATGGAAACGCTTTATAAACAAATTGACACGCTGTCAAATCAATTGGCGACGAATGGGACCGTTCAGCAGCTTATGCTTAGTTTAACAAACGGGGATACCATGGATTTTGCCAAGAAACAAGCGTTAATCAAAGTCATTAATAACTTTTATGCCTATTCAGATGGCATCTCTTCCTTTGAACTATACAGTTGTGAAGGAAAGAGAATTTATCCGTTTGATGATAAAAGATTATCAAGCCTGATCCATCAGGGCTGGATCGATTTGGCGGATGAGCAGAAGGGGCGGCTGGTTTGGGTGGGGAAGGATCCTCTCAATGAACATTATTCCTATGCCATCAGAAGAGTTAGTTTAATAGACCAATGGTTTTCGAGCGGCGGATACCTAGTTGTCCGGATTTCCAATAGCTTATTTGAGGTAAAGGAGAATACGGCGGAGAACGGAGAAAAGGATTACATGATGCTCCTAGACCGTGACTTAGCTCCTATAACCTCTGACTATGGGATAGATATTCAAAATATTCTTCTTGAGGGCCAAAAGACCGTTTCGCTGCATAAAAAGGAATTCATGATTGTAAAAGAATCATCGAAAGTAACAGGCTGGACACTGGTTATCCTCAAGCCGACAAGTTTCTTAATGGAGCGCTCTTCTGCAGTACGGCCGGTAATATTCCTATCAGGGACAATTGGCTTTTTCATTTTCCTCGTTTCCTCCATTTTCCTAGCAACTATGATTACCAGACCAATTAAGAGATTAACAAGCACAATGAAGGATGCGAAAATGGATGAATTAAAGCTGCATCCGGAAAGTTCGGCTTCACTGGAAATTATTGAACTGAACAAAACGTACAATCAAATGGTCGAGAACACCAATCATTTGATCCAAGAAGTTTATGAAAAAGAGCTGTTACGCAGTCAAACTGAATTGAAGGCGCTTCAGGCACAGATTGACCCTCATTTTCTGTACAATACCTTAAATGCCCTCTACTGGTCATTGGAGGAAAACGGAGAAGAGGACCTGGCCCAGATTGTGATCGCGATGTCAGAGCTTTTTCGCTATACCATTGGGAATAACACAAATGGCGAGTGGGTCACACTGCTGGACGAACTCGAGCATATTGAGCGCTATTTGCAGTTAATGAAAATGAGACTCGGTGACCGATTGGTATGGAATCTGGCGGTACCACCGGAATACCTGGATGTGAAAATTCCAAAGCTGATTATTCAGCCCTTAGTTGAAAATGCCATCATCCATGGAATTGAGAATAATAGAAAGCAAGGATCTATTTCTATCACTGTAGAAAAAGTGGACAACACCTCCGACCTTATGTTTACTGTAGCGGATAATGGTCAGGGGATGGAAGCAGAAACACTCTCACGGATTCATCATGCGATTGAGCATGACGGGGAATCATCCTTTAGAGGAATGGGAATGGCCCTTACAAATGTCAATAAACGACTACGACTCTTTTATAATGGCTGCAACTTGAAGCATCTTCATCTAGATAGTGAACAAGGCAAAGGAACAATGGTAACATTTGAAATTCCAGTACAGGGGAGGCAATAACAGATGACTACCAAGACGATTCTTATCGCAGATGATGAACAAATGACAAGGCGGGGATTGAAAAAAACATTGGAGCTATGGTCGGCCGGCAAATATGAAATTATCAGTGCAGCGGATGGACCGGAGGCTTATGAATTGTTTAGCAAACATAGGATTCACCTCTTAATCACTGACGTCTGTATGCCGGAAATGGACGGGTTAGAGCTGTTGAAAAATCTAAAGGATAAAGGATACAAGCCTGTTGTTGTGATCATCTCCGGGTTCCCTGATTTCCAATATGCCCAGGAAGCCATTCGTCTTGGTGTCATTAATTATCTCCTGAAGCCGGTTAGTAAGCAAAAGCTGATTGAAGCAGTAGAGCAGGCCATGGAGACGGAAGCGAGCATGGAAAGGGCCGAATATATGGAAAAGGTCGCTGATAAAAAGCTGCTGCCAATCGACGGCCGGGATCATCTTGCTAATTCCCCCATAAAAGAGGCTATTTCCTTTATTAATCGTCATTTTAGCAGGCAGATTAGTCTGAAAGAGGTGGCGGATTTGGTGCATTTAAATGCCAGTTACTTTAGTGTCCTGTTTAAGGAGCAAACCCGTCTAACTTTTAGTGAATATTTGACTAGAAGAAGGCTGCAGACAGCTAAAGTCATGTTGTTAACGACCGATTCACCAATTGAAGATATCGCGCTAAAGGTGGGGTATCAAACCGCTAAATATTTTATTAAAATATTCAAAGATTACGAGGGCATTACCCCGAGCAAATATCGTAAAACAGCTGCTCTCGATGAAATTCAGACCTAAAAATAGTGGTATTTTCCCCAATCGCGGTTACCTTACCGCGATTTTTACTAGGTGCTAAAATTTAGTTTGTAAGCGATATCAAAATAATTGGGGGTTGTAAAATGTTTAGGAAGGCGCATACATTACTGCTTGTACTTGCATTGCTTTTGACAGCTGGTCTTGCTGGCTGCAACAGTTCTGACAAGGCGAACGGTGATAACAGTTCCAAGAAGACGATTAAATTTATGCATCTATGGCCTGCAGGAAGCTCTAAACAGCAAAACATGATTGTAACAGATATCATCAAGCAATATGAGGCGGAACATAAGGGTGTAAAAGTGGAAGTAGAAGTTCTTGAAAATGAACAATACAAAAACAAGATGAAGGTTCTATCTTCCTCAAACGAGCTTCCTGATGTTGGTTTTACATGGGCAGCGGGGTATATGACTCCATTTGTAAAAGGAAAGCTTTTCGCATCACTTGATGATGTATTGAAGGACGGCTTGAAGGATTCTTTTGTTAGTGGAACGACAGAAGCTTATGCGATAGACGGAAAAACGTATGGTCTTCCACTTGAATTAAACATTGCTCCAATTTACTACAATAAAGAAATTTTTAAAAAGTATAATCTTGAAGTACCAAAAACATACAGCGAATTCACCAATGTTGTCAAAACACTGGCCAGTAACGGAGTTGCCCCAATCGCACTTGGGAATAAGGACCGCTGGACAGGATCCCTTTGGTATATGTACCTTGCGGATCGGATTGGCGGCGCAGATGTATTAAACAAAGCTATCGATCGTACGGGTTCATTTGAGGATCCGGCTCTTGTGACAGCAGCTGAAGAAATTCAAAAGCTTGTCAATGAAAATGGATTTAACAAAGGTTTTAACGGACTTTCAAATGACGAGGGTAAATCAGAATTCTTAAATGGAAAAGCAGCGATGTACCTAATGGGAACATGGGAACTGCCAAACTTTACGACCAATGAAGAAATCCCGCAGGAATTCCGGGACAGTGTAGGGTTCTTTAAGTTCCCAACCGTTGAAGGCGGCAAGGGGAACATCGACAGCTGGGTAGGCGGACCGGGAGTGGGCTTATTCGTTTCCGAAAATTCTAAGGTGAAGCCAGAGGCGAAGGAATTTGTGAAGTTCTTTGTCGAAAAATGGGGCCAGCAATCTGTTGAAAAAGCAGGGGTTATTCCTGCCACTAAAGTGGATACCGCAAAGGTAAAATTACCACAGCTTTATATTGATGTATTAAGCGAGTTAAATAAAGCAAGCAATTTAACATTATTTGCCGATGTGCAAATGAGCGCATCTGTTGCTGAAACACACTTGAACCTTATTCAATCTTTGTTTGGGAACGAGGTAAAGCCAAAGGATTTTGCTAAGCAGCATGAAGAAGCATTAAAAGCAGATGAAGGAAAGTAAGCTGCGTATCTTATATTATCAGAATTTATATCAATCGACTTTGAGAATTGTCCAGCTCCAACGCCCTAGCGGCTAGTGTCCTTCGCTCTCCGCCCTACGATAAGTCAACATCGGATCGCTACGCTCTCCGTGTTTCCTTTATCTCAGTTGGAGCGCTCCAGGCCATACGCCGCTGAACAGGGCGCTTGCGCTTTTCTTAAGAATAGGACATATCTCATTATGCTGGTATGTCCTTATTCTTTCATATACAGGGAGTTGAAAGAAATGAATAAAGTGATGTCTAATAAAAAAATCATTGCCCTCTATATTACACCAGCTCTTTTTCTACTCGTTGCCTTGATTTATATTCCAATCGTGCAAACAGGTTATTTTGGGTTAATGAAATGGAATGGAATTGGCGAGATGGAATTTATCGGCCTAAAAAATTATACCCATCTCATTCAGGATTCCTTGTTTTGGAAGAGTGCCTACCACTCCTTTTTGCTGGCCGTTTTTTCCACACTCAGCTTAATCGGTTATCTATTTATTTCAATAGTATTGGCGGGCAAAATTAAAGGAGCCGATTTGCTTAGAAAAATCTATCTTATTCCGATGCTGCTGGCATCCGTGGCCATTGCCCAGCTTTGGCTGAAAATCTATCATCCTACTAATGGTATTTTAAATAATATTCTTGTTTCCTTTGGAGTTGAAAATCCACCGGCATGGCTGGCAGAACCTAAAATCGCCTTGTATGCGATTATCATTCCAATTATCTGGCAGTATGCGGGCTTTTATATTTTGATTTATTATGCGGCATTGAAAAACATCCCGGAATCGCTCATTGAAGCTGCAAAAATTGATGGGGCCACTCCCATTCAAATTGCGCTAAAAATCAAGCTTCCGTTAATCATGAATGTCATCAAAGTGACGATTGTCCTGGCGGTTGTCGGCTCGTTAAAATACTTTGATTTAATATACGTCATGACCGATGGGGGCCCGAACAATTCAAGTGAAGTGATGGCCTCCTATATGTACCATAAAGCATTTAAAGGCTTTGACTTCGGCTACGGAAGTGCAATTGGTTTCTTCCTATTAGTGATCTGTTTAGTCATTACCTATTTGATCCGCAAACTTACCGTTCAGAACGATGATATCTATTAAGGGAGGAGGATTTAGATGAATACCGTCAAAGCAACGGAGTCCACGCTAATCGCCAGCAAGCAGAAAATAAATCACGGGAAGAACTCCTTTCTAAATCGGACGGCCCTCGGAATCATGTATGTCTTTCTGATTATTGTGGCAGTCTTTCAAATCTTTCCGATTGTCTGGTTATTTCTCTTTTCACTGAAAAATAATCAAGAGGTCTTCAATATGTCGCCCTTTTCCTTACCTGAAAGTCCAAAATGGGAAAATTACCAAAAGGTTTGGACAGAAGGAAATATCAGCCAGTACTTTCTCAATAGTGTCACTTATACGGTCGCAGCGGTTGTCTTGACGGTCGTGTTGGCCAGCATGGTGACTTTTGCGATTACGAGAATGAACTGGAAGGGCAGCAAACTGGTTTTAGGTCTATTCATGGTGGGATTAATGATTCCGGTCCATTCAACCTTGATTCCGTTATTCAATACCTTCACAAAAGTGAACCTGATTGATAACCCGTTATCCATTATTTTGGCTTATACGGCTTTTAACTTGCCGATCACGATTATGATTCTACTTGGATTTTACGAGGCATTACCAAGAGAGGTGGAAGAAGCGGCCGTAATGGACGGTGCTTCCATTAATCATATCTTTTTCCGGATTACCTTACCAATGACCGCTCCAGTAATGGCGACGGCGGCTATTATCAACATGATTTACAACTGGAATGAGTTTGTCTTTGTCAACACGTTCATTAGTTCAGATCACTTCAAAACACTGACAGTCGGAATTCAAAACTTTATTGGTCAATATACGACCGACTGGGGGGCAATTGGTGCGACGCTAGTTATCAGTATCCTGCCAATCCTGATTGCCTTCTTTATTTTAAGCAATCGAATTGTAGAAGGGCTTGCTTCGGGATCTGTCAAAGGGTAAATGTTCAGGGGGAGTGGATCAAATGCTAACCGGAAAAACAATGGGGAAACTATTTATAGTTTGTGAGTGGATGATGAAACTAGCCTATCTGAATCTTTTATGGTTCCTCTTTTCCATAGCAGGATTCCTTCTTTTTGGAATCATGCCTGCGACTGTGGCGCTTTTTACAATCATAAGAAAATGGCTAATGAAAGAAACGGATGTACCGGTTTGGCAAACCTTTCTTACGGCATATCGCAGGGAATTCAAACGAGCAAATGGTTTGGGAATATGTCTTGCCATCAGCGGAGTATTTCTTGCCAGTGATTTTCTGTTTTTAAGAATGGTGGATGGAGCACTACAGCTAGCATTATTAGCACCATTACTGATTATTACAATGGGTTATATCATCATCGTTTTGTATATCTTTCCAGTCTATGTTCATTATGAAGGTACCTTAATGGATTATCTAAAAAATGCTTTCTTCATTGGAGTTCTTAACTTTCATATCACCTTGCTGCTTCTAGCAGGATTGGGAGCCATTCTGTTCTTGATGCTGTATCAGCCGGGGCTGATCCCGTTTTTTGGGGGTGCATCGATGGCATGGATATTCATGATTGGCGGAAATTATTGCTTTAAGCGGATTTCCTATAAAAAAGCGAGACTACTAGGTGGATGTATGGATTCAAGTAAACAAATAGCTGAATGAACGGACGGGAGTGTGAAAAATGGCTTTTATTCAAAATCCAATATTAACAGGATTTAATCCAGATCCAAGTATTTGCCGTGCAGGAGAAGACTATTATATTGCCGTCTCCACATTTGAATGGTTTCCAGGAGTAGGTATTTATCATTCAAAGGATTTGAAAAACTGGCGTTTAGCAGCAAGGCCGCTTAACAGGTTAAGTCAGTTGAATATGATGGGAAATCCTGATTCGGGCGGGATTTGGGCACCGGCCTTGTCTTATCGTAATGGGCAGTTTTGGCTGATCTATACGGATGTAAAGGTAGTGGAAGGTCAATGGAAGGACTGTCACAATTACCTTACTACCTGTGATTCGATTGATGGCGAATGGTCAGATCCGATTTATTTAAATAGTTCTGGCTTTGATCCTTCCCTATTCCACGATGATGATGGAAAAAAATACTTAGTTAATATGTACTGGGATCATCGGGTAGGTCATCATAATTTTTACGGAATTGCCCTTCAGGAATATAGTGTGGAAGAACAAAAGCTGGTGGGTAAGGCTGAAATCATCTTTAAGGGAACAGATAGTAGGCTGACAGAGGCGCCTCATTTATATAAAATGCATGGCTACTACTACCTCCTAACGGCGGAGGGCGGTACAAAATTTGATCATCAAGCAACGATTGCACGTTCCACCCAGTTAATGGGACCATATGAGGTACATCCGGAGAACCCTTTGATTACTTCATTCCCGTACCCAAGAAATCCACTTCAGAAGGCGGGCCATGCTTCTATCGTCCACACGCATACGGACGAGTGGTTCCTTGTCCATTTGACTGGAAGGCCTCTACCAAGATTAGGTCAGCCGTTATTAGATCCTCGCGGATATTGTCCGCTTGGGAGGGAAACGGCCATCCAGCGGCTGGAATGGAAAGACAATTGGCCCTATGTGGTAGGGGGCAATCAGCCTGCGGTTGAGATTGAAGGTCCTAAACTGGAAGAGGTCCGCTGGGAAAGGGATTTTCCGGAAAAGGATGATTTTGATACGACCAGCCTAAACCTTCATTTTCAAAATTTGCGGATACCATTGGGAGAGGATATTGTTTCATTGAAAGATCGTCCTGGACACCTGCGCTTGTACGGGAAAGAGTCCCTAACATCAAAATTCACGCAGGCTTTTGTGGCAAGGCGATGGCAACACTTTCACTTTACCGCAGAGACTAAGGTCGCCTTTCATCCTGAAACCTTCCAGCAATCGGCAGGACTGGTAAATTACTATAACACACAGAACTGGACCGCATGTCAAATCTCTTGGAACGAACACAAAGGCAGAATACTAGAACTTGTGACCTGTGATAACTTTACTTTCGCCCAACCCTTACAAGGGGAGGAGATTGTGATTCCTGAAGAGGTTGAATATGTGTACCTTCGTGTTGAAGTAAAAACGAATGTGTATCACTATTCCTACTCATTTGATGGTGAAAGTTGGAACGGTATCCCCGTAACACTCCAATCCTATAAGTTATCGGACGACTATATTCAAGGCGGTGGCTTCTTTACTGGTGCCTTTGTCGGAATCCAGTGCCAGGATACATCGGGGCAAAGACGGCACGCCGACTTTGATTACTTTATCTATAAGAGCGAATAAATACTAGTGGAGTCGCCTAAGCTATCCCAGCTTGGGGGCTCCACTTTTTTTCCTGGGCTTTTTTACCCGACACCTTAAATTTTGCCGAAGAATGCTAGAATCGATCCCATTTCTTTTTCCATAATCCACTAAAAGATAGCAAAAATCAGCAGGAATATTTGCAAATTTCCGAATTGATGTTTACTAAATTGGAAAAAAACTGTAGTATGTCAATATACCTGTAGTTATTTGTCAATTCTTAAAAGTTGAAATTCTAAGAAAAGTGGCAATATGACAGGCGTCGTACATAGGAAATGAACAACAGGGAGGAGGATTGGTGTGATTCGGTTTGATTCGGTCAATAAATATTATGGGGACTTTCATGTTCTCAAAGATATTAATCTAGAGATTAATAAAGGAGAAGTTGTCGTTGTTATTGGGCCTTCAGGGTCGGGGAAAAGTACGTTGCTTCGCTGTATTAATCAGCTGGAAACCATCTCGGGCGGAGAGTTAACTGTTAACGGGTTTAAGGTAAATGACAAAAAGGCGAATATTAATGAGTTAAGACGAAATATCGGGATGGTATTTCAGCATTTTTACCTGTATCCGCATAAAACCGTTCTTGAAAACATTACGATTGCACCCATGATGGTAGTAAAACAATCGAAGGCGGAAGCGGAGAAAGTGGCTAGGTATTATCTTGAAAAAGTAGGGATACCGGAAAAGGCAGATGTTTATCCATCCCAGTTATCAGGAGGCCAGCAACAAAGGGTGGCGATTGCAAGAGGACTTGCGATGAAGCCTGAAATTATGCTGTTTGATGAGCCCACTTCGGCACTTGACCCGGAAATGATTGGTGAAGTGCTGGATGTTATGAAAACACTGGCAAAAGAAGGGATGACGATGGTCGTCGTTACCCATGAAATGGGATTTGCGAAAGAAGTAGCCGATCGTATCATATTCATGGACCACGGGCAAATTCTTGAACAGGGGAAACCGGCTGATTTTTACGCGAATCCAAAAGAAGAAAGAGCGCGTCTATTTCTCAGTCGTATATTAAATCATTAAACTTTAGGGGGATTTCTATGTTTAAGAGTAGAACAAGTAAGATTGCGGGCGTTCTTTTATTATCGGCTTCCATGCTGCTTTCAGCGTGCGGTAAAGGGGATGAAAAAGAAGCAAATGGGACTGCAGCCAAAAATGCGTTAGAGCAAATTAAAGAGGATGGCAAAATTGTGATCGGAGTAAAATATGATACTCGATTATTTGGACTTAAGAATCCATCTTCCGGGGAAGTAGAAGGTTTTGATATTGATATTTCCAAAGAGTTGGCAAAGGATATTCTTGGGGATGAGAAAAAGGTAGAGTTTAAAGAGGTTACATCTAAAACACGTATCCCGATGTTAAACAATGGCGATATTGATGCAATCGTTGCCACCATGACGATTTCCGAAGAGCGTAAAAAAGAGGTTGATTTCTCGGATGTCTACTTTGATGCTGGACAATCACTACTTGTCAAAAAGGGCAGCCCGATCAAAGGACTTGATGATTTGAAAAAGGGTACGAAGGTTCTTGCCGTTAAAGGCTCAACATCTGCCATCAATATTCGTGAAAAAGCTCCAGAGACAACTGTATTAGAATTTGAAAACTATACAGAGGCCTTTACAGCATTGAAATCCGGTCAAGGAGATGCCTTAACAACGGATGATTCCATTCTTTATGGAATGGTTGACCAAGATGCAAACTATCAGCTAGTCGGTGGAACTTTTACAGAAGAGCCATACGGAATTGCTGTTAAAAAAGGAAACAAAGAATTAGTTGATGCGATCAATAGCGCCCTAAAGAAGATGAAAGATAACGGAAAGTACGACGAAATTCACAAAAAATGGATCAAGTCCAACTAACATCTTCTAAAATCAGGATGGGCCTATCATGCCCAGCTCCAGTGCCCTAGCGGCTAGTGTCCTTCGCGCTCCGCCCTACGATAAGTCAACATCGATTCGCCTCCGGCTCATCGTGTTTCCTTTATCTCAGTTGGAGTGCTCCAGGCCATACGCCGCTGATCAGGGCGCTTTCGCTTTTATGCCCATCCTGACTACTTTTTAAGAAAAGGAGGGAGATCTATTTGCTTGATTTTTCCATACTGGTAGATAACTGGGATACATATTTAGAAGGATTTAAGAATACGGTGCTGTCTAGTATCATTGCCTTGATCGGAAGCTTTATTATTGGCGTGATTGTAGCGGTTATGAGAATTGCACCGATTAAACCTTTAAATTGGATTGGCAGCGCGTATGTTGAGTTTATCAGAAATATTCCTTTACTCATCATAGCCTTTTTCTTTTATATTGGTCTTCCCGCTGTAGGTGTAACGTTAACTGGATTTGTGGCAGGGACGATTGCCCTTGCCATTTATACGGCATCCTTCATTGCGGAAGCAATTCGCGCTGGAATACAATCTGTACCGAAAGGACAAATGGAGGCGGCAAGATCATCAGGTCTTACCTATTTGCAGGCGATGAGGGTCATTATTTTACCGCAAGCGATTAAAATAGTCATTCCTCCAATAGGCAACCAGTTTATTAATCTAGTCAAAAACTCTGCTATTTTGGGGATGATTGCCGGTTTAGATTTAATGTACTTTGGTGACCTTGTATCCTCCCATACATTCGTTACTTTTGATGTCTATATTTTTGTGGCCATCTTTTATCTCGTGTTAACAATTCCATTAAGTCTTGGCGTTGGTTATCTGGAAAAACGCTTAGCTAGAAGCCATTAAGGAGGGGAATTTATGGATATTGCAGGAGCGCTCTCAGTCGATCATTTAAAATTCCTCGCCGATGGTTTTAAGGTGACGCTTTACATTGCCTTTGTTTCGATTGTATTAAGCTTTATTATCGGTATCGTGTTAGGGACCTTACGTTTTGCCAAAATTAAGTTCCTATCGAAGGTTGTGGCTTTGATTGTCGAGACGATTCGGAATATGCCGCTGCTTTTGATTATTTTCTTCACCTTTTTTGCCTTGCCTGAAGTGGGATTGAAGCTTAGCCCCACAGCTGCGGCAATCTCGGCATTGACTGTGTTTGAATCAGCAATGCTGGCTGAGATTGTAAGAAGCGGCCTAACTTCCATCCATAAAGGACAAATTGAAGCTGCCCGTTCATCAGGGTTAACGTATATCCAAACATTATGGCATATTGTCATGCCACAAGCCCTTCGGCGCATGGTGCCGCCGATTGTTAGTCAATTTATCTCGTTATTGAAGGACACTTCACTATGCGTGATTATTGCGCTGCCGGAATTCATGCACAATGCTCAAATCATCTATGCCCAAAATGTTAATTACGTGATTCCAATCTTTGTGGTCGTCGCGCTCATGTACTTTATTGTCAACTACTGCTTATCATTGATTGCGCGCAGGCTTGAAAGCAAGCAAGCATAAAAAAGTATCTATCATAAACAGATAGAAGGCACAACTAGCTAGTTGTGCCTTTTTCGTGGTCTATTTCCATTTTTAATTAGAAATCTCCTCTACCTTTCCTCCTGTGATAAAGTCTTCCACTACAAAAGCGGTTACGCCTAATGCCGCTGAATAAATGGAGAGCGTTGAAAACTGTAATTCCACTTCTTGACGATGAAAGGAAAGAGTATGGGTATTAATCGTTTTGCGAATCGATTCCTCTAGCCATTTCTGCGCTTTTGCTAATCGATTTCCAATGATGACTTGTTCAGGATTAAAGGTATTTATAATGTTATTCATGCCATATCCGAGATAACGGCCAATTTGTTCAAACAGCTTCAGGGCACTCTGGTCATTTTTTTCAGCTAATTCAATTAACAATTCGAGTGATAAATATTTTTGATTTTCCACGTTGATCAATGCGTGCTCAGAAGCATAGGCCTCCCAACATCCTCTACTTCCGCAGCTGCACGGTTTACCGTTCGCTTCAATGATCATGTGACCCATTTCTCCGGCAAAACCGTTTTTCCCTTGATATAATTCTCCGTTCAAGATGATGCCAACACCAATCCCGATTCCAGCACTTACATAAACGATATTTTGAAAGTTTTGACCTACACCAAATTGTTTTTCCCCATAGGACCCGGCATTTGCTTCATTTTCAATAATGACAGGGAGATTGAATTCGTCCGTAATCACCTGTTTTAAGGATAAATCCTTCCAGCCTAGGTTCGGAGCCAGTAAGATGGTTCCGGATTTATCCACTATTCCCGGCACGCCTATCCCAATTCCGACGGTGCCGTATTTACTTTTCGGCATTTCGTCCATTACGGAGTGAATCATTTCAATCACTAAGCTCGTCACAACAGGATAGGAGGTATCTAGGAGTAATTGATTTTTTTCAATGAGGATATTCCCTTTTAAATCGGTCAGTATACATAAAATATAATTTACCCCAATATTCAGTCCAATGGCATAGCCCGCCACTTTATTGAAATGAAGAAGAACGGGCCGCCGTCCACCGCTGGATTCACCTGGACCAGATTCATAAATCAGTTCCTCGTCGAGTAATTCGTTTACCATAGAAGAGACTGTCGCTTTATTCAGACCGGTAACTTGGGCAATATCTGCCCGTGATAGCGGTTCCTTTGCCAAAATCATTTGTAAGACTAGTGCTTTATTATTTTCTTTAACGATTTGTTGATTCCAGGTTTTTGGTTGCATGATAAAAATCCCCTAACGTAGTAAGTAGATCAATTTTAACATAAACTTTGTTTATTGGATATACAAAGTTTATGTTTAATGATATAATGAGCTTACTAAAAGTATAGGGTTATGACAGATGATTGTCTAATCATTCATTACCAAAAAATGTAGAAGGACCTGATCTATTTTAGGAATTTTATAAGAAAGGAATGATAGCAATGGAAAAGGTTCGGTGGGGAGTCGTAAGCACCGCATCTATCGCACAGACACAAGTAATACCTGCCATTAATCGATCCGAAAATGCTGAAATGGTTGGTATAGCTAGTAGGGATGAAAAAGCAAAGGCGGTGGCTGCTAGATTATCCATTCCAAAAAGCTTTGAAAGTTATGAGGAGCTTCTTCGTGATTCGGAAATTGACGCAGTTTACATCCCGCTTCCTAATCATTTACATAGTAAATGGGTTAAAAAAGCTGCTGGGCTTGGCAAACATGTTCTATGTGAAAAGCCGGCTGCATTAACAACGGAAGAGACTGGGGAAATGGCTGCGTTTTGCAAACAAAAGGATATAAAATTCATGGAAGCATTTATGTACCAATTTCACCCCCAGCACCAAAGGGTTCAGGAAATAATCGCTGATGGAGAAATTGGTGAGATAAAATTCATGCGTGCCAGCTTTTCGTTTTATATGGAGGATAAACAATCCAATATTAGAATGAAAAAGGAAATGGGCGGCGGAAGTATTTATGATGTTGGGTGTTACTGTATTCATGCGATTCGTTCTATTTTACACACAGAGCCGATTGAAGTTGAGACCTTTGCTACGCTTGACCCTCATACGGGAGTGGATCTATCTGCCCTAGTTCATATGAAACTAGCCAATGGAATAATGGCTGTGTTTGACTGCAGTTTTGATATGGCCTTTAGACAGGAGTATGAGGTGGTTGGTACAAAGGGCCGCATTTCAGTGCCAAGAGCTTTTCGTCCTGATACCTATGGCGGCGAAGGTTTCATTATAGTTCAGTCAGAGCAGGGAGACCGGACCGAAAAGATAACGGGTGACCAATATAAACTTCAAATTGAGCATTTTTCTCAGTCTATCATGGAAAATACTCAACCGTCGTATTCCGCAGAAAATACGATTCTAAATATGCGTGCCATTGACGCTTGTTATCAGTCTATTTGTCAAAAGGCTGCAGTCGTATTGGCGTAAGCTTACAGGGGTTATTGAAAATTCAACGGTAAGTCAAAGTCATAAAATGTTCAAAATATTTTTATAAACTTAGTTTATTGGATGGACAAACTAAGTTTGGAATGATATTATTCTTTTGTAATCACAAATTAAAGGGGGACAGAAAATGAAGAAATGTAAGGGTTTACTAAGCTTATTCCTGGTATCGCTCCTAGTACTCATGTTGGCAGCTTGTGGGGAAGATGTAGCGAGCCAAAAGGCAAGCAGTAGCAAAGGAGATCAGAATAAAAAAATAAAAATTGGTCTTTCTGTTTCAGATTTGACATTAGAAAGATGGCAACATGACCGTGATATTTTCGTAGAAAAGGCAAAGGGTTTAGGTGCGGATGTATTTGTTCAATCTGCTAATGGAGACGAAGCGAAGCAATTATCGCAAATTCAAAACATGCTTTCACAAGGAATCGATGCCCTCGTTATTATCGCCATTAATTCTGATTCCTTAACTACCGTAGTGGATCAAGCGAAGCAAGAAGGAATCCCTGTTTTAGCCTATGACCGCTTAATAAATAATAGTGATGTTTCTGCATATGTTTCGTTTGATAATGTCAGAGTGGGTGAAATGCAGGCGGAATATGTTGTAAAGAATGTTCCTAAAGGAAATTACTTCATGCTTGGCGGCTCGCCAACAGACAATAATGCCAAAATGTTTAGAGAAGGCCAAATGAATGTGATCCAGCCTTTAGTTGATAAAGGTGATATTAAAATCATTGGGGACCAGTGGGCTAAAAACTGGGATGCCAATGAAGCAATGAAAATTATGGAGAATGCCTTAACTGCTAATAAAAATAAAATCGATGCAGTTGTCGCATCCAATGATGCCACAGCTGGCGGTGCTATTCAGGCATTATCTGCACAAAACATGGATGGCAAGGTGGCCATTTCCGGTCAAGATGCTGATTTAGCCGCGGTTCAACGTATTGTTGAAGGAAAACAGTCGATGACCGTCTACAAACCTATTAAAACGATTGCGACAAAGAGTGCGGAAGTTGCCGTTCAACTAGCAAAAGGCGAAAAGGTTGAAGGAAGCGAAAAAGTCAACAACGGAAAAGTTGATGTCCCGTTCATTAAACTTGATCCAATTATGGTTGGAAAAGATGAAGTAATGGACACAATCATTAAAGATGGTTTCCATCCTTATGATGATGTATATAAGAATGTTCCGGAGAACGAACGTCCACCACGCCCATAGAGTTAATACAGATCAAACAAAACGGATAAGGGGTTCCGCCCCTTTCCGGTACTTAAATAGGGGGTAGCCTCATATGGAAGCTTTTGCATTACAAATGGAAGGGATAACCAAGGAATTTCCTGGTGTTAAAGCTTTGGATGATGTGACATTTTCTGTCCGCAAGGGTGAAATCCACGCCTTATGTGGTGAAAATGGAGCGGGGAAATCCACTCTTATGAAGATATTAAGTGGTGTCTATCCTACCGGAACATATAATGGAAAAATTCGTATCAATGGTCAGGAAGTCTCATTTAAATCCATCAAAGAGTCTCAAAAAGCAGGAGTTTCTATTATTTATCAGGAACTGGCGCTCGTAGGGGAAATGAGCGTAGCGGAAAACATTTTTCTTAGACATGACTTAATGCGAAAAAAGATTATTGATTGGCATAAGATCCATGCAGAAGCGCAAAAGTGGCTAAGCTATATTGGCTTAAATATTGATCCGCAAACAAAACTTGGAGAATTATCAGTTGGCAAGCAGCAACTAATTGAAATCGTTAAGGCCCTTACGAATAATACGGAAATACTTATTTTAGATGAACCTACTGCCGCATTAACAGAAAGTGATGTTGAAGTTCTTAAAGGAATTTTAAGAGATTTACGTTCAAAAGGTGTTACGTGCATTTACATATCCCATAAGCTGGGGGAAGTCATGTCCTTAGCAGATACTGTCACTATTTTACGAGATGGAAAAACGATTAGCACAGATCCGATTGCTGACATGTCTGAGGAAAAGATTATCGAGAAAATGGTAGGCAGGGAACTTACCGAATTATTCCCATACGAGGAACACAAAATTGGGGATACCATCCTTGAGGTAAAAAATTATTCTATATTCGACAATAAAACTGGAAAAACAGTTATTGATAATGTTTCATTTTCACTAAAAAAGGGTGAAATTCTCGGATTTTCGGGATTAATGGGTGCCGGCAGAACGGAATTGTTTACGGGCATTTTTGGAGGATTGAAAGGTAAAAAACAAGGTGTAGTCATGATTGACGGAAAAGAGACAAATATAAAAATGCCGGCGGACGCCATTCATGCAGGTCTGGCCTATGTATCAGAGGACCGTAAGAGATACGGTCTTGTCTTAGGAATGGATATTACCAAAAATTCTACGTTAGTTGCTTTGAATAAGGTAATGAAATTAAATATTATCGACACGGCCCTTGAAGTAAAAAGATCCGATGAAATAACAAAAAAAATGAAATTAAAGGCACCTAATCTGGAAGCAAAGGTTAGTCAGCTAAGTGGAGGGAACCAACAAAAAGTAGTTTTGAGTAAATGGATTCTCAACAATCCTAAAATCCTAATTTTAGACGAACCTACTAGAGGAATTGATGTTGGTGCTAAATATGAAATCTATAAAATTATTAATGAACTTGTCGAGCAAGGTGTAGCCATTGTGATTATTTCATCAGAACTTCCAGAAGTCTTAGGATTATCTGACCGAATCCTTGTTATGGCAGAGGGTAAAATAACGGGTGAATTTTTACGAAATGAAGCGACACAAGAAAAAATTATGACCTGTGCAACAGGAGGGGTGCGCCTTGAACAGCCAATTATCAACTAATACGGATCAAGTGAAACCTGGGATAAAGGAAAAGGGTATTAAAATTGATATTCAATCCTTTACTTTAATTATCGCCCTTGTATTGATCGCCATTATTTTTGGTTTTTTTACAAGTGGAGAGTTTTTATCCTCTCGTAATATATCAAATTTATTTTCGCAAATGTCCATTATATCTGTCTTAGCAATTGGAATGACCCTTGTTATTGTCGCTGGACATATCGATTTATCCGTGGGATCTATCGTAGGTTTAACAGGTGGCGTGGCAGCGATTCTCCAAGTTTGGTATGACTGGAGCACACCTGCAGCAATCCTTGCTGCAATCGTCATTGGTGCACTTTTAGGATTATGGCAGGGGTATTGGGTAGCATACCGGGCCGTTCCGGCATTTATTGTTACTTTAGGTGGAATGCTCATTTTTAGGGGGATTCTAATCGGTCTCAGTAAGGGTGAAACGATTGCCCCATTGAATGAAAGTTTTAAGCAAATAGGAAATAGTTATGTGCCATACAGCATAGGGTATATTTTAGCCATTGCCAGTATTATTCTCTATTACTTTTTCACCGTCCGTTCAAGATCAAAGCGGAAATCACTAGGGCTCTTCGTTCCAACAAATATAATTGATTACGGAAAGGTTTCGGTCATTTCATTTTGTATTTTAGCAATTGTTTATGTGCTTAGCAGATATTTGGGCGTACCCGTACCGATGACGATTGTCATTGTATTAGCAGGAATATTTGTTTTCATTTCACAAAAGACGTCATTTGGTCGCTATGTCTATGCAATCGGTGGGAATGTTGAGGCCGCTGCACTATCAGGTATCAACATTAAACGGAATACTTTGTATATTTTTATCCTGATGGGAGCATTAGCAGGTGTGGCTGGAATTCTCTTGACCAGCAGACTAAACGCTGCCACTGTAAGTGCCGGCACGAATAATGAATTAGATGCGATTGCAGCATGTGTTATCGGCGGAACCAGCTTAATCGGTGGTAAGGGTAAAATAGTCGGGGCACTAATTGGGGCTTTAATTATGGCCAGTATTGATAATGGTATGAGCATGATGAATATCGAAGCCTTCTGGCAATATATTGTGAAAGGTCTCATTTTAATATTTGCCGTATGGTTAGATATCTCAAATAAAAAAAATTAACACGAAAAAAAACTAAAAAATTCTAGGAGGACTGTAACATGGCTTATTTTGAAACTGTTAGTAAAATTGAATTCGAAGGTGCTTCATCAAAAAATCCGTTCGCCTTTAAATACTATAATCCGAAGGAACTCGTTAACGGTAAAACAATGGAAGAGCTTCTACGCTTTTCAGTTGCCTACTGGCACACATTTACGGCTGATGGTACAGATCCATTTGGAGTCGGTACGGCTATCCGTCCTTGGAATCACCTGCAAGGCTTAGAATTAGCAAAAGCACGCGTTGAAGCGGCATTTGAACTTTTTGAAAAATTAAATGTTCCTTTCTTTGCTTTCCACGATGTGGACGTTGCACCAGAAGGACGCACCTTAAAAGAAACCAATGAAAATCAAGATATTATTATTGCCATGATTAAAGAATACATGAAAACGAGCAAAACGAAATTATTATGGAATACGGCTAACATGTTTACAAATCCAAGATATGTTCACGGGGCAGCTACTTCTCCGAATGCGGATGTATTTGCTTATTCGGCAGCTAAAGTGAAAAAAGGTTTAGAAGTAGCAAAAGAGCTTGGGGCTGAAAACTATGTATTCTGGGGCGGCCGTGAAGGCTATGAAACTCTATTAAATACAAATATGTTGCTTGAACAAGATAATTTAGCACGCTTCTTCCATATGGCTGTAGAGTATGCGAAAGAAATCGGGCTAAATGTTCCATTCTTAATTGAGCCAAAACCAAAAGAGCCAACAAAACACCAATATGACTTTGATGTAGCTACTGGTCTAGCATTCTTACAAAAATATGATCTAACCGATTACTTCAAGTTCAATATTGAAGCAAACCATGCCACACTTGCCGGTCATACATTTGAACATGAGCTTCGAACAGCCCGTATTAATGGAATGCTTGGATCCGTAGACGCGAACCAAGGAGATACGCTGCTTGGCTGGGATACAGATGAATTCCCAACGGACTTATATTCTAATACATTAGCCATGTACGAAATTTTAAAAAATGGCGGTCTAGGTAAAGGTGGACTTAACTTTGACGCGAAGGTAAGAAGGGGATCCTTTGAAGCGGAAGACCTTTTCCATGCACATATCGCTGGCATGGATGCATTTGCCGTAGGTCTAAAGGTAGCGAATAAATTGATCGAAGATAAAGTTCTTGATAGCTTTATTGAAGACCGCTACAGCAGCTACACAAAAGGAATTGGACTTGATATTGTCGAAGGTAAAACAAACTTCCGTCAATTAGAAGAATATGCCCTGCAATTAACTGAAATTAAAAATACTTCAGGTAGAACAGAACGGTTAAAAGCATTGGTGAATCAATATATTTTAGAAACACTTTCAAGCGTAACCGTTTGATAGACATATAAAAATAGAAATAAAAAGTGCTGGTAGTTCATACTCCGGCACTTTTTTAAAAAGGGATGATATAGATGAAGTACGTAATTGGTGTTGACCTTGGTACAAGTGCTGTCAAAATCCTACTAGTAAATCAAACGGGTGAAGTATGCCATGAGGTTTCGAAATCGTATCCTTTAATTATTGAAAAATCCGGGTACAGTGAGCAAAACCCGGAGGAATGGGTGGCCAAGACGTCCGAAGGCATAGCTGAACTCATTCAGCAATGGGGCGGAGATGTCAGCGCTATTGAGGGAATTAGTTTTTCCGGACAGATGCATGGTCTAGTCTTGTTGGATGACAACCATCAAGTGTTGAGGAATGCTATTCTTTGGAATGATACGAGGACAACGAAACAATGCCAGGATATTTATCAGGTTGTGGGCAAAGATCGTTTGTTAGCGGTGACAAAGAACCCTGCGTTGGAAGGCTTCACCCTGCCTAAGATTCTTTGGGTAAAAGAAAATGAACCGGAAATTTTCGATCGTGCCAGCGTATTTATGCTGCCAAAGGATTATTTGCGCTTTCGGATGACCGGTGAAATCCATATGGATTACTCTGATGCCGCAGGAACCCTTCTATTAAATGTAGCAAATCGTGAATGGAGCACTGAGATGTTAGAAGCATTCGGTCTTTCACCCGAATTCTGTCCACCATTAGTGGAATCGCACGCATGTGTTGGGACAGTCACACCTGAATTTGCCCATGCAACAGGCTTGGCGGAAGCTACTAAAGTGTTTGCCGGCGGTGCGGATAATGCCTGTGGTGCGATCGGTTCAGGGATTTTATCTGAAGGGAAAACATTATGCAGTATTGGTACCTCTGGTGTCGTTCTATCTTATGAAGATAGAAATGACCTTGATTTTGAAGGGAAGGTTCATTACTTTAACCATGGTGAAGAAAATGCCTACTATACCATGGGCGTTACCCTTGCTGCGGGGTATAGCTTGAGTTGGTTTAAAGATACATTTGCCGGGAAGGAGGACTTTGAACAGTTTTTAAACAATGTCGAAGAAGTGCCTGCCGGATCAAACGGATTGCTCTTTACCCCGTATATTGTCGGTGAAAGAACACCGCATGCGGATTCCACTATTCGCGGCAGCTTTATTGGGATTGATGCTGCACATGAACAGAAACATTTTGTCCGGGCAGCTCTTGAGGGGATTACTTTCTCTTTAAATGAATCAATTGAAATCTTTCGGAATAGCGGAAAGACGATTGATTCAATTGTCTCCATTGGCGGCGGCGCAAAGAATGAAACATGGCTGCAAATGCAGGCGGATATTTTTAATGCCAAAATTGAAAAGCTTACAAGTGAACAAGGTCCCGGAATGGGGGCAGCGATGCTAGCGGCATATGGATGCGGCTGGTATGCCTCGCTTAAAGAATGTGCAGAAACCTTTATTCACCCTTCGAAAACCTATGAACCTATTAAGGATAATGTGGAAACCTACCGGAAACTATTTACTATTTATCAACAGGTTTATACACAAACTAGGGTTCTTAATGATCAGTTAAAAGAATTCAGAAAGTAAATTGCCTTTTTAGTAGATGGAAGGAAGAGAAAAATGAGCGTCATTCAAGATAGCTTTGGCCAGCTTGGTCACCAACCTGTCTATTCGTTTACAATGGTAAATGATCATGGTGTAGAAGTGACGGCCATCAATTATGGCTGTATTATCACGAAAATGATGGTTCCGGATCAACAGGGTAATTATGAAAATATCGTTCTTGGACATGATACACTTGATGAATATGTTAACGACCCTTATTTTCTTGGTGCCGTTGTCGGCCGTGTGGCTGGGAGAATCAAAGGCGGTTCGTTTGAACTTGATGGGACACCGTTCACACTTGCTCGGAACGAGAATAAAAACCATCTGCATGGGGGGGTGAGAGGATTTGACAAGGTTGTTTGGGATGCTGAAATCGTGGAAGATGGGGTCCAGTTTAGCTATCTAAGCCCTGATGGTGAAGAAGGATACCCAGGGAATTTATATATACAAGTTAGTTATAGGCTAAACAATGATAACGAATTAACGATTCAGTATGAAGCACATGCAGATAAGAAAACCTTGTTAACCGTCACGAACCACTCGTATTTTAACCTAAGCGGTAATGGAAAAAGAGATATTTTAGAGCATACGTTAACCATAAAAAGTAATCAATTTCTAGAGCTGGATCACGAATTACTGCCAACAGGTACCTTTGTGGATGTTGAAAATACGCCATTTGATTTCACACGTGAGAGGGTTATCAACACCGGGGCAGCATCGTTACATCCGCAAAATAAACTTGTTGGGGAAGGGTATGATCATCCATTTCTCTTACACACAAACCATGATAGGGAGATTGTTTTAAGCGATCCTGAATGCGGGCGGACATTAGCTATTGAAACGGACGAGCCGGCCGTTGTCGTATATTCGGGAAATTCATTAAAAGCAGAAGGTGAATTTTGGGGTGTTCCATCTAGAAAATACCTGGGGCTTTGTTTGGAGACACAGGCTTTACCTGATGCCATTCATCACCCCGAGTTTCCATCCATCATTTTAGATAAAGGCCAGCAGTATTCCTCAGTAACAACGTATCGGTTTGATTGTAAGTAAGGTTTTGCTGTTTGCCATTAAGTTATGTGCACCCTTAGATCCATAATCTAAAGGTGCCTTTTATTTCTATATATACGTCTCTTCCTTCATCACTTTCGGAATCGGCTTTCGCTGCTGGCTCAAAAAGAAAAAGACACCGAGCAGGACAAGCAGGCCGCCAACGATTTGCCAGGTGACGAGATGTTCATGTAATAAAAGCATGGCTAAGATCGTCGAGCCGACGGGTTCACCTAAAATACTCATAGAGATGGTTGTCGCATTGACATAGTTTAACAACCAGTTATTGATGACATGGCTGACGGTTGGAACGCTGGCAAGTAAAAGGAAGATGCCCCATTCCTTGCCGGGATAGGCAAAAAGTTCAACCCCAGTTGATAGGTTATAGATGGTAAGAATGATAGCCGCAGAGAAAAAGACGCAAAAACTGTAAAGCCAGTGCGATACTTTTTTCACGATGGTTTGCCCGATAAATAAGTAGCCAACCACTGAGATGACGCTGAAGAACGACAGTAAATCACCCATGATGGCGTCACCGCTTAAACCGAAATCCCCCCAGCCGATCATCATCGCCCCGATAATGGCAATGCCCATCGTCATTAATGCTGAGAGTGTTGTTCGTTCTTTAAAAAGGAAAAAGCCCCCTACTAGTGAGACAATCGGCTGCAAGGCAAGGATGATTGTGGAACTTGCTACCGTCGTCAGCTTCAACGAGCCGAACCATAAGACAAAATGCAGTGCTAGAAAGAAGCCGGAAAAAAACAAAAAGAACCAATCCTTTTTGACGATATTCCTGAATTCATGGCGATTCTTCCATACGATTGGAACCATTAGAATGCTCGCAAACCACATACGGTACATACTCAAAATGGAGGCCGGTGCATCTGACCATTTTACAAAAATAGCCGAAAAAGAGATAGCAATAATCGAGATGGTGAGCGGCAGCCCAATAGATTTTGAACCTTCCTGTTTCATGTTTTCCCCCAATCATGATGCCTGGTAACAGGTCTCTATACTCTTCACTATTCATTTATTATACTTGCATTTCTATTCTCCCTCAACCTATGCCCATATTTTTCATCTTCAGTAAGAATTATGGTAGGATGAAAGGAGAATGGCCGGGTCAAAAAACGCAGATAAAGCCTAGAAGGTGGGGAATCTATTGAAAAACACCGTTTACATAACTAGAAAGCTTCCTATGGAGATTATTGAAAGACTTTCTAACCACTTTGATGTGAAAATGTGGGAAGAGGAGACGATTCCTGTTCCTAGGGAAGTTTTGCTTAAAGAAATGGAAGGAGTCGATGGACTTCTCTGTCTGTTGACGGATTTGATTGACGAAGAAATCATCACGAAGGCACAGCAGCTAAAGGTTATCTGTAATCTAGCGGTTGGTTATAACAATATCGATGTTGAAGCCGCTGCCGGAAAAAATATTATCGTAACCAACACTCCCGGAGTCTTAACCGAAACGACGGCGGATTTAACTTTTGCCTTGTTAATGGCAGCCGCCCGGAGAGTCGTGGAATCGTCTGACATGTTGCGGAAAGGTGAATGGGGTGCCTGGTCTTTGATGCAACAAACGGGACAAGATGTGTATGGTGCCACACTTGGAATTATTGGCCTTGGCAGAATTGGCGAGGCCCTTGTTAAGCGGGCTAAGGGCTTCAGTATGAACGTGCTTTATCATAATCGGACAAGAAAGTTGGAAAAAGAAGAACAGGAACTGGGAATTCACTATCGAGAGGTAAAGGATTTGCTGCAGCAAGCTGATTTCGTCTGTTTGCTTCTTCCATACAGTCCCGAGGTCCATCACCTGATTGGTAAAGAAGAGTTGGCCTTGATGAAGCAAACGGGCATCTTGATTAATACGGCAAGAGGCGGAATTGTCGACGAGAATGCCTTGTATCATGCCTTGAAAGAGGGGCAGATTTGGGCTGCCGGACTTGATGTGTTTGAACAGGAGCCGGTTGCAGTAGATCATCCATTGCTCACCTTACCGAATGTAGTTACCTTGCCGCATATCGGCAGCGCAAGTATCCAAACGAGAATGAGAATGGCGCAGTTGGCGGCGGATAATCTAGTAAGCGTACTAAATGGCGGTCAAGCGATTACACCAGTTCATGTAAAAAAGAGCTAAAGAACGCCGAATTCCTCGTGAATGGCACCTTTATTGTCTTAATTTTTCCATCCAATAAAGCGCAAAAAACAGGTAAATTTTAATGAAAAGTCATAAAATAGCACTAATTTACCAGTTGTTGTTAGTGGTGTATAATAATCAATGGAATTAATTTTTTCAAAATATGCACTGTACATAAATGTAAGCGGAGGAGAGGTCGATAGTATGTCTATATTAGTTACAGGCGGGGCCGGGTATATCGGGAGTCACACATGTATTGAACTATTAAATGCAGGTCATGAAATCATCGTTCTAGATAATTATTCAAACAGTAAACCCGAATCGTTACAGCGGGTAAAAGAGATTACAGGTAAGGATTTTCCATTTTATGAAGTAGACTTGCTTGACCAAGACGAGCTTGAGCATGTTTTTGCCGAAAATCAAATCGAGGCTGTGATTCATTTCGCCGGATTGAAAGCAGTAGGAGAATCAGTATCGATTCCGCTTCATTATTATCACAATAATATCACCGGTACATTGATTCTTTGTGATGTCATGAAAAAATATGATGTGAAAAACCTTGTCTTTAGTTCGTCTGCGACCGTGTACGGGATGCCTGACCGCATGCCAATCTCCGAGGATTTCCCACTCAGTGCAACCAATCCTTATGGTCGAACAAAGCTGATGATCGAAGAAATTTTACGCGATTTGTATGTTGCTGATCATGGCTGGAGCATTGCATTGCTTCGTTATTTTAATCCTATCGGCGCGCATGAGAGCGGTCGGATTGGTGAGGATCCAAACGGAATTCCGAATAATTTAATGCCGTTTGTTACGCAGGTGGCTGTTGGAAAATTACAGGAACTACAAGTGTTTGGCAGTGACTACCCAACGATTGATGGTTCAGGCGTACGGGATTATATTCATGTCGTGGACCTGGCGCTGGGGCATTTAAAAGCGCTTGAGAAGGTCATGTCCGCTAACGGTGTGGAAGCGTACAACCTAGGCACAGGTACGGGGTATAGTGTATTAGAGATCGTTGCAGCTTTTGAAAAGGCGGCAGAAGTGAAGATTCCTTATAAGATTGTCGATCGAAGACCAGGAGATGTGGCGGTCTGCTATGCGGATCCAGTTAAGGCGAAAAATGAACTTGGCTGGGCCGCGTCACGGGGAATTGAAGAGATGTGCCGCGATTCTTGGAATTGGCAAAAGAATAATCCGAATGGGTATGAGGGTTAAGTTCCTCCATGAGGACGGTAATATGGAATTCCCAGATGACACTGTCCACATAACGGGTTCATAAGGACGGAGTTGTGGATTTTCCGGAGGAAACTGTCCGCATGAAGGGTTCATGAGGACAGACTTACGGAACTTCCAAGTCCAACTGTCCTCATGGATGGAAACAAAAGGATAGAAGGAAATTTCAAAAAGAAAAGAATCCCCAGGTGAGCGATATTCACCTGGGGATTTATTTTTGTTTAGGAAATTATAAAAAGTCAACATGTGGATAACTTTGAATTAGTTGTCTGAATCCGGCTCCAGCGCCTAGCCCCTCGAGGTCATAAGCCAATCCGTCATGAAGGTTAAAAAGCAACCTTCCTGCCGGCTTGTCTTATGCTTGTCGGGGCTGATCAAGGCGCTTGCGCCTTTTGTTCTTAATGAGTTTTCACTTTTTCAGACTGGTGTTCAGCAAGAACACCCTTCGATTCAATGAAACGCTGCATTCGTTTTAGCGCCTCTTGCAGTTGGGCCATTGAGGTAGCGTAGGAACAGCGGATATATCCTTCACCGCTTTCGCCAAATACATGGCCGGGGACGACGGCGACTTTTTCCTTCATCAATAGTTCCTCGGCAAATTGCTCTGAGCTCAGGCCTGTAGCACGAATGGATGGAAAAACATAAAAGGCACCTCCTGGAACATGACAGTCTAATCCCATTTGATTGAGGGTCTGGACCACATAGTTCCTTCTACGGCGATAGCTGTTTCGCATCGATTCTACTTCAGGATACGTATTGCGCAGCGCCTCGATCGCACCGCGCTGCAGCATATTCGGCGCACACATTGTCGTATATTGATAGATTTTCAGCATGACCTCTACAAATTCCGTTGGTGCAGCTAAGAAACCCAGCCGCCAGCCTGTCATCGCAAATCCTTTGGAAAAACCATTAATTAGAATCGTCCGTTCATACATGCCATCAATGGCGGCAACGCTGCAAAAATCCTCGTCATAGGACAGCTCTGCATATATTTCATCGGACACGACTAGTAAATCATGTTTTTTGATAACCGCGGCAATTTCAATCAATTCATTCTTCGTTAGCATACTGCCGGTTGGATTGTTTGGCGAACAAAGTAAAATCGCTTTAGTCTTTTCGGTAATCGCCGCTTCGATTTGTTCCGGTGTTACGTTAAAACCGTTCGCGGGTGACGTTGACACAGCAACGGGAGTCCCGCCGGCAATCGCTACTAACGGGGCATAGGAAACGAAGGCGGGTTCAACAATTAGGACCTCATCGCCTTGATTTAGAATGGCGCGGAAGGCAAGATCAATCGCCTGGCTTGCGCCGATTGTCACAGTAATTTGATTACTCGGGTTATACTGAACCCCAAATCTATTTTTTAAATAGTAAGTGATTTCTTCCCGTAATTCCAGCAATCCGGCGTTGGCCGTATAGGAGGTAAAGCCCTGCTCCAACGATAAAATGGTCGCCTCGCGAATGCTCCAGGGTGTGACGAAGTCCGGTTCACCGACACCAAGGGAAATCACGTCGTCCATGCTGGCAGCTAAATCGAAAAATTTCCGAATCCCAGAGGGCTGCAGTTCTTTGGCTGTTTGCGAAAGATAGTGCTCATAGCCATGTTTCATGGTGAAACCACCATCCTACGGTCTTTATCCTCATTGCCACTGTTAAAATTAACACCATCATGCTTGTATTTTTTGAGCATGAAATGGGTGGTGGTAGAAACCACATTTTCAATCGTTGATAATTTTTCCGAAACAAACTGCGCAATTTGATTCATTGTTTTTCCTTCGATGGTGATCGATAAATCATAGGCACCTGACATGAGATAAAGTGATGACACTTCGGGAAAACGAGAGATTCTCTCGGCCACTTCGTTGAAACCAACGCCGCGCTTCGGGGTAACCTTGACATCAATCATCGCGATAACGCCTTCTTGCCCCTCGACCTTGCTCCAATCGATTAGGGTTGGGTAACTCATAATAATCTTCGCTTGCTCTAATTTCTGAATGGCTGCGCTGACTGCATCCTCACTGCACATCGCCATTAAGGCAATCGACTCTATTGGTAGTTTGTGATTCTCTTCGATAATTTTCAAGATTTCAATTTCTTCTTTGCTAAGCTGCATTTTAGCGGCCTCCAATTACGAGTTTTCGTTTCTTTATTGATGATTTTAATCCTATTTTGGGAGTCTGTCACCCTCTGTGAAAAAATTATTGTATTTTTTTGAAAACTGCAGACTAGATTAATAGAAAGAAAAGGCAGTAAGGAAAAAAGGACTGCCTCTAATAAGATTGCCCCTTCATAAATTAGTCGATTATAACAGCTTCCATCAATAAATCCACAATAGGAACAGCGCGCATTTTAGCAGACAGGCCCAGCATTCTGTTTCCCCCATTTCTGTTCTTACGAATTAATCCTGCTCTATGCATCATTTTGAAATATTATTTCAATAAATGTATAATATTTATAAAATATTAATTCAAAAGGAGCAATACAATTGAAATATTCCCTATTAGCTACTGATTTGGATGGAACACTGTTAAACGAGCATAAAGAGATTGATGCGGAAACCATCGCTGCAATTCATGAGTACCGCAGACGAGGTGGGAAAGTGGTGATTTGCAGCGGCCGATCTCCGCTTTCTACGAAATGGATTGCCAATACCATTGGCCTAAAAGGAAATCCGATCATTGCCTACAATGGAGCGATCCTGCTTGATGAGAATGGCGAAATACAAGAGCAGGCTGTGTTTCAGCCCGATCCGCTTCACCATTTCTGGGAATTATGTGAGGAAGAAGGGATTTACGCCCATTTTTATGAAGGAGATACATTGCTTGTTCCAATGGTAAATAAGTGGAACGAGAACTGGATTGAAAACAATATTCCTACCCTTGAAAAAACGGGTGGTCGGTTTGAAGATTGTGAAGGCTTCCGGAATAAATGCCAAATCAAGGTCATTGATCATTTTTATCAATATATGAAAGAAAATCAACCCAAGATTACGAAAATAGCTGTATTTGATGATGGGGAACGACTGGCTGATTTTTCTAAAAGAATCTCCGAACAGGTGGAGGACATGGAAATCAGCAGCAGTTTCAATTTCCTCAATTTAGAGATTTCCCCAAGTGGAGTGACAAAAGCAGCAACATTAGCGAAGCTCACTGAAAATCTAGGGATCCCAATCTCGCAAACGGCAGCCATTGGCGATAATTATAATGATGCGCTGATGCTTTCCATGGCAGGACTGGGAATAGCGATGGGAAACGCACCGGAAAAAGTGAAACAAGTGGCGAATCAGGTGACAGGGAATAATAACGAAGCGGGAGTGGCGCAGGCGATCCGTCGATATTTACTTGATTAATGCCTGTTCGTTTGGAATTTACCTTTTGTAAACTAATTTTTTTAAAATAGTATTTCAGTTTTTTGATAAAAATATTGAATTATTATTTCAAAGGGAATATAATAAAAACACAGTAATCGCTTACAGCATAGAAAAGACAAACTGGAGGACATCAAACCAATGGAAGAAAATCTCGAATTACTAACAACGGAATCAAGAAATGCAGATTCCATGCAAATAGATACAGCAAATGCAACGGATATTTTACGCATTATGAACGAGCAAGATCAATTAGTCGCATTAGCTGTTAAGGATGTTTTACCGGAAATAGAGACAGCCGTTCAATTTGTATTCAGATCCTTTCAAAACGGCGGTCGCCTCCTCTATTTAGGGGCAGGTACGAGCGGACGCTTAGGGATACTTGATGCTGTCGAATGTCCGCCAACCTTCAGTACGGACCCTGGAATGGTGCAAGGAATCATGGCCGGGGGTGAAGGGGCCTTCATCAAGGCAGTTGAAGGAGCAGAGGATGATCCGGAGCTTGGCGTCAGCGATTTGAAAGCCTTGGAGCTGACAAAATATGATACCGTGATTGGTATCGCTGCCAGCGGCCGGACGCCATATGTGATTGGTGCCCTCCGCTATGCCCGAAGCATCGGCGCGAAAACAGTCGCTCTTTCCTGTAATAAGAATGCAGCGATTAGTAAGGAAGCGGATCAAGCCATCGAGGTGATCGTCGGCCCCGAGGTTCTAACCGGTTCAACGCGTTTGAAATCAGGGTCAGCTCATAAAATGATTTTGAATATGATATCCACCTCCGCGATGATTCTTTTAGGAAAAGCCTATGAAAATTTGATGGTGGATGTTCATGTGAGTAATCAAAAATTGAAGGAACGGGCGATTGGCATCATCCGTAAAATCACCGGGGTTTCGTATGAAATGGCATTGGAGACACTAGAAAAAGCAGACCTGCAAGTCAAAACAGCTATTGTCATGATCAAGACGGAAACAACGAAACAAGAAGCTGAAAAGCTTTTAGCAGATGCAAATGGATATGTAAAAATCGCAATCCAAGGTTGAAAAATGAAGTAGCTGAAAAGGTGGGTTTTGTGTGGCAGCTGGTGTGTTAAAGATGATTCAGAACATGCTGGAACAGCTTCCGGCTTCTGAACGAAAAATTGCGGAGTTTATTCTTGAACATCCGCAAAGTATTTTAAACAGTACAGTCAATGACATTGGGAACCAAGCAAACACGAGTGGTGCAGCTGTTATTAGGCTCTGTAAGTCCCTTGGCTTGACTGGGTTTCAAGACTTAAAGGTGAGAATTGCCGGGGATTTAGTGAAGCCTGTCGAGCATGGGTATCGGGATATTGAACCAGAAGAATCCTTTTTCTCCATTGTTCAGAAGACAACCAGCAATAGTATCCAAAGCATCCGTGATTCAGAGGAAATGATTAATTATGATGAGTTGGAACGAGCTGTTCACACCATGCTGCCTGCGCAAAATGTTCATTTTTTTGGCATTGGCGCCTCAAATATTATCGCGAAGGATGCGCAGCAAAAATTCCTTCGCATTCATAAAAATGCAACCGCTTTTACAGATACACATCTGGTGGCGACATTAATTGCCAATGCTAATCAGGATGATGTCGTGTTTGCCATCTCGCATTCCGGGGAAACGGCTGAGGTTGCGAAGGTGATGCAACTGGCAAAAGAACGGGGCGTAAAGACGATTAGTTTAACGAAATACGGCATATCAACCGTCTCGTCGCTTGCTGATATTAAGCTGTTTACCGCCTATTCCGGGGAGGCGCCGTTCCGTAGTGCCGCCACCTCATCGCGGCTCGCGCAGTTATATTTAATCGATATTTTATTTTTGTCGATGGCAACCGTCCAGTATGAAAAAACGATTCACTCGATCGACAAAACGAGAGAAGCGATTCGGTTTATCAAAGAGGGAAAATAAGAGGAACTTTAATCCGTGGGGTCTTACTTCCCGTTTTTGTCGGGATGAACATTTCAGGGGGTGATGCGGACACCATTCCGTTCTTACTTTTTCAAATAATAAATACAACAGAGAGAAGGGGAAATTAGATGGCTGGAGAGAATAAACAATTAGCCGAAAAGATTCTTGAACAATTAGGCGGAGCGGGGAATGTCGGCAATTATACCCATTGTATGACAAGACTTCGTGTGACACCAAATGATGAGTCGAAAGTTAATAAGGCGGCTATTAAAAAAATTGATGGGGTACTTGGGTTTGTAGAGGAAGAGACATTACAAATCATTCTTGGTCCTGGAAAAGTAAATAGAGTAACAGAAGAGTTTGGTAAATTACTAGATGCAGCCGGCGGGATTGATTTAAAAGCCAAGGCCGCAAGCACGAAGGCTGAAATTAACAAAAAAAATGCCACACCATTTAAGTTGTTTTTACGAAAAATATCGAGTATTTTCATTCCATTAATCCCGGCCCTCGTGGCATCTGGATTAATTACGGGGATTACCAAAGCCATCATTCAGGCTGGATGGCTCGCAGGGGATTCCCAACTGGCTACCATTTTATCTGTCATCGGCGGTGGATTATTTGGCTACCTCGGCATTTTAGTTGGTACGAATGCAGCCAAAGAATTCGGCGGTTCTCCGGCACTTGGGGCGATTGCCGGTATCTTAATCATTAACCCCGCTGTAGCAGGGATCAAATTGTTCGGGTCGGAATTGCTTCCTGGACGAGGCGGCTTAATTGGTGTTCTATTTGCTGCTATTTTTATTGCAATTGTTGAAAAACGAGTTCGTAAAGTTGTCCCGCAATCTTTAGATTTATTTATCACACCAACGGTTGCTTTATTGGTTACTGGTATTGTTACGTATCTTGTCTTTATGCCGCTTGGTGGGTTCGTTTCAGATGTGATTACAAAAGGATTAACATCATTACTTGATGTTGGTGGTGTGGTAGCAGGTTTCGTCCTCGGGGCAACCTTCCTGCCGCTCGTGGTGACCGGTTTACACCAAGGCTTAACCCCGATCCATCTTGAGTTAATTAATACACTTGGGGATGACCCATTATTACCAATCCTGGCAATGGGTGGTGCTGCACAGGTCGGAGCTGCGTTTGCGATCTACTTTAAAACGAAGAAAAAGAGTTTAAAGAGAGCCATTGGCGGTGGTCTTCCTGCCGGAATTCTTGGAATCGGTGAACCGCTAATCTTTGGTGTTACATTGCCACTAGGCCGTCCATTCTTAACGGCATGTTTAGGAGCAGGGGTCGGTGGAGCTTTCCAAGCTGTCTTCCATGTAGCGACAATCGCTGTTGGGGTCTCTGGTTTACCACTTGCTTTCCTTGTTGTAGGTGGTCAGGTTCTTCTTTATTTAGCAGGGGTATTGATTGCTTATGTTGCAGGATTCTTGTTTACTTATTTATTCGGTTTCAAAGATGAGATGGCCGGTGAGTTTGAGTGATTGGCATTTCCTTCTATTTAAATGATCCTAAAGCTATAGAGCGAATTGCTCTGGCAGGGAAATTGGGTGTGAAGCAGGCGTTTACCTCGCTTCACATTCCGGAGGAATCCGGTGATTTAGCGGGCCGCGCGAAACAACTGCTGCTGGCGGCTAAAGAGGCTGGAATAGAAGTGTATGCGGATGTATCGCTGCGGACACCTGCCCATTTGGGATTAACTAGTCTAATTGAGCTACGTGCCTTAGGGGTCAGCGGATTGCGCTTGGATGACTTTTTTGAGAATGAAACGATTTTGGCTTTGGCTAAAGAGTTCAAGCTTGCCTTGAATGCCAGCATTTTGTTTGAGGATGATGTGCGTGCCTTGCTTGATGGCGGTTTGGCGGCAAGTCAGCTGCTCGCCTGGCATAATTTCTATCCTCGTCAGGAAACGGGTTTAGCGGAATCGTTTTTTTATGCGCAAAATGAACTGTTTGGGCGGTATGGCATACCGGTTAGTGCTTATATTCCTGGTGATGGGGAGAAACGCGGTCCACTGTTTGAAGGACTGCCAACCTTGGAGGGCCATCGTTATGCGGATCCTTATTTGGCGGCGCTGGAGCTATTCGCAGCGGGTGTTGAGGATGTGTATATCGGGGATCCGGAAGTAAGCATTGACTTGCTTGAAAGATTAATCGAATTCGACTCATGTCGCCGGGTTACGATTCGAGTGGAGGGGTTTGAAGAAGGGGAGTTTCGTCTTCGACCTGATTTTTCACGTGATGTTCTCCGGTTGATGGATACGAGAAGTGTTGAGGCAATTGCGCCGGCGAATACTTGCGCTCGGCCTGTTGGGACGGTTACGAGGGATAATGACCGTTATGGGCGCTACCGTGGCGAGGTACAAATCACCCTTCATGACTTGGCAGCAGATGAACGTGTTAATGTAGTCGGAAGAGTCGTGGAAGCTGATCTACCATTACTTTCGCAGCTCCAGCCAGGTCAGAAGATAAAATTAATACAGGTCTAATACATGGAAGCGGCCCTTATCTTAACGATAGGGGCCGTTTTTAGGGTGCCTGACACCATTGGGATGTCAGGCACCTTTATTACCGTGACAAAATGATTTGATGGTTGCTGTGGTTGGGCGGGACGATGGGGTAGACGTTTTCTTCTTCGACGACGTCGAATTCGATCAGTGCAGGCCCGTTGTAACGAAATGCTGCCGCAATAACCTTCTTAGCCTCCTTCTCGGACCCAGCCCTATATCCTGCGACCCCGTATGCCTCGGCTAACCGAGCGAAATTCGGCGAGGACATTTTAACGGAAGAATAGCGGCCGTTATAAAATAGCTCCTGCCATTGGCGGACCATCCCCAGATAACCGTTATTTAAGATGACAATTTTAATAGGAAATTGATACTTCACGGCCGTCATTAATTCCTGCAGGTTCATTTGAAAGCTGCCGTCTCCTGAAACGCAAATGACTGATTTACCCGAGCAAGATGCGGCGGCACCGATAGCAGCAGGCAGTCCGTAGCCCATTGTCCCCAAGCCACCGGAAGTGAGAAGGGTTCTTGGTTTCGTAAACGCATAATGATGGGCGGTCCAGATTTGATGCTGGCCAACATCTGTTACCACAATGGTGTCCTTATCCGAATAGCTATTGAGCAATTGGATGACAGTTTGTGGACTTAAAATACTTCGCGATTTGTCAAAGCGCGGGACCGTCCGTTTCCATTCAATGACCTCAGCTGTCCAAGGCCCAGAATTCTCCCTAATTCGCGGGAAATCCAACTGATCCTTCAGTCCGCTGAGAAATTCCTTCGCATCGCTGACAATTGGCAAGTCGACAGGAATGATCTTATTGATTTCAGCCGAGTCAACATCCACATGAATCTTTTTCGACTTTGGTGAGAATCCGCTGATTTTTCCTGTTACTCGATCACTAAAACGGGCCCCAATACAAATTAACAAATCGCAATGATGGACAGCTTTATTAGCAGCAAATGTCCCATGCATCCCCAGCATCCCGAGGAACAGTGGATTCTTCGCATCCATTGCACCAATCCCCATCAAGGAACTGACAACAGGGATGCGCGACTGTTCGACCAGTTCATTTAACACAAATGCCGCACCAGAGGAAATAACGCCGCCGCCAATGAAGACAACTGGCATCTCTGCTGTTTCGATATACTCTTTAGCAAGCATAAGCGACTTTTCAAGACGCTTATTATTCACGGCTATTCGGTGATTTGCAGTCCGATTCCCTCGTTCTCCGCCTTCACTTGTCGAGAAGCTGGAATTCGCACTGAATTCAATGACGACTGGACCGGGTCTGCCGTCTGCCGCAATCCGTAAGGCTTCTGGGAGAACTTTAGAGAGGCCATACATGCTGTTGGTTGAAAAAGAGTGTTTTGTAATCGGCATGGTGATCCCTTGAATAGATAATTCTTGAAATGCTTCGGCATGAAGAGGGTCCATCAAAAACGCCCCGGCAATAACGACCAGCGGCACGGAGTCACTAAAGGCCGTGGCGATTCCGGTGATTCCATTCGTTACCCCTGATGCAGTGGTGAGCAAAACCACTCCCGGCTTTCCTGTGGCCCGGGCATACCCGTCTGCGGCATGGACCGCAGCTTGCTCATGCATTAATTGAACATATTGGACTTTTGAATGCTCTGAGGAAGGTTCACCTTGTACCCCTACCTTTTGGTTAAGGTCGACACAGCCAAAGACCAAATCCACCCCATGTAATTTTAATGAATCAAACAATGTTACATCTTTCACCAATTCCATTATTTCACCTGATTTCTTATTTCCTAATATTTTAAATTATCAGAAATGAAATGTATGTGAAATATATCATATATGCCGTCTGAATTTTATTGGAATAAGCCATCCCGTAGCTTCCGAGGCAAATCAAAATCTATCTGAAAAAAATTAGGTTATAATAGAAAAATGATGACAGCTAACGGGAGTAGAGAATAGTGGAAAAACAAAATAGCAAGTACAGATGGGTTGTTTTTGGCACGGTTTTGTTTGCGTATTTCTTAATTGTGAGCCAAAGAACAGCGCCAGGGTTAATTTCAGATCAATTGATGGGGGAGTTCAGCTTGACGGCCTCCACCATCGGTTTACTGACAAGTATACAATTTTTGGCCTATGCGGGTTTGCAGGTTCCGATCGGGATTTTATCCGACCGTTTTGGCCCCAATTTCTTTTTAATTGCTGGGGCGCTGCTAAATGGGCTGGGGACGCTCATTTATAGCCTGGCTCCAAATGAATTTGTACTCCTCGTAGCCCGATTTCTGGTGGGAACAGGGGATGCCGCAATTTGGGTTAACTTGGTTATTATTTTGAGTCAGTGGTTTAAAGTAAGGGAATTTGTGGGCCTCCTAGGGTTTGCGGGCGTGGCCGGGAGTTTGGGTTTCCTGCTGGCGACTGTTCCTTTTTCGGCTTGGATCGCGCATTTTGGCTGGAGGGCCCCCTTTTTAACCACAGGGATCGTGTTAGTTTTAATAGGCATTCTTTTATACTATGTGCTTGTGAGAAAACCTAAGCAGCTATTTTCGGATTCTGCCTTAAAGGGGAAGCCAAAGAAGACACAGGAAAAAACGATGGTCATCTTACAGCGGATTTTTACGAGCCGACAAGCATGGGCAGCATTCTTCTGTCACTTCGGCTTGGTCGGTACCTATGTGGGCTTTATCGGTTCATGGGCCGTTCCTTACGGGATGCATGTGTATGGAATGTCACGATCAGATGCGAGTCAGCTCATCATGATTGGTCTTTTTGGCGCTATTATTGGTGCACCGCTCATGAGCTGGATTTCAAGCCGTTTGGATACGATTAAACGTCCCTATTTGCTTGTTCATTTATTTGCGGTTTTTAGCTGGATAGGGATTCTCCTTTTCAGTGGGAAACCGCCTTACCTTATGCTTGTGCTTATATTTTTAATTATGGGTTTCGGAAATGGCGGAAGTGCGTTAACGTTTGCCGTTGTGCGGAAGTCCTTTGATATGAAAGAAGTGGGTGTCGTTTCGGGCTTTGCTAATATGGGCGGCTTCTTGAGTGCTGTCCTCCTGCCGATTATTTTTGGCAAGGTGTTAGACCAGTTTCCTCCATCTTCAAGCATCGGATACCACTACGGTTTCATTATTCCCGTTGTGTTCTCACTCATGGGGTTAATGGGCGGAATCCTGATTAGGGAGGAGCTTCAAAAGGCAAAGCAGCCGAGTGAATCACCCGCATAAAGAAAAGCTCCATCTCGATTAAATGAGATGGAGCTTTTTTTCATAAACGTTGAGGGTGGTCAAGCTTCGGGTGCCTTCCGCTATCCATTTTTAGTGCTGCAAAAATGCAAGTTGAATAAAGAATAACACGGCGAACACGTAAAGTAATGGATGCACCTCTCGCCATTTCCCTTTTGTGATTTTTAACAGTGGAAAACTGATAAAACCAAGGGCAATTCCCGTTGCAATGCTGGAGGTTAGCGGCATACTGAGGACGGTCAAGAATGCCGGGAAGGCTTCATCGAGCTCGTCCCAACGAATTTTGGCAATGCTCCCCATCATCAGACTGCCGACAATGATTAAGGCAGGTGCCGTAATCGCGGCAATTCCGGACACGGCGCTAACGAGCGGACCAAAGAAAGCCGATACGATAAATAGCACGGCAACCGTCACGGAGGTTAAACCAGTCCGGCCGCCGGCAGCAACGCCGGAAGTAGATTCAATAAAGGCTGTTGTTGGGCTTGTCCCAAACATGGCGCCGACCGCTGTCCCAAGGGAATCTGATAACAATGCCTGGCGTGCACGCGGCAATTTGTCTCCCTTCATTAATCCTGCCTGGTTCGCGACCCCAATCATCGTGCCAGTTGTGTCAAAAATGGTGACTAAAACAAAGGAAAACACTACCGCATAAAGACTGTGCTGAACGACATCTGTCAGTGCCGTGATTGGATTCGCAACAATTAGTCCTTCTGGAAGGGAAGGAAGCGCCATGATTCCTTTATCAAATGAAAGCTCGCCAGTAAAGAAGGCGATTAACCCGGTAACAATCATTCCGAAAAATAAGGCACCGTTCACTCTTAGCACCATCAAAACTAATGTGACCGCAAGCCCAACTATAGCTAAAATCGCTTCTGGGGAATGCAGGTCTCCAAGACCAACAAGATTGGATGGGTGTGCGGTGATGATTTTGGTTTGGCGCAGGCCGATAAAGGCAATAAATAACCCGATTCCTGCTGTGATTCCGTGTTTGAGGTTATCCGGGATAGCCTCGATTAATTTTTCTCTAAAGGGTGTTAACGATAAAATGACAAAAATAAGACCTGCAACGAAGACGGCAGCAAAGGCTGTTTGGTAGCTAATCCCTTGATGACCGCCAACGACGGAATAGGCAAAGTAGGCGTTCAGCCCCATGCCAGGTGCGATGGCGATTGGGTAATTGGCGAAAAGCCCCATCCATAGTGTACCGACCAAGGCGGCAATGATTGTTGCTGAAAATACTTGTTCGAAGGGAACGCCGGCATCAGCAAGAATGACCGGGTTTACGACCACGATATAGACCATGGTGAAAAAGGTGGTGATTCCTGCGAGCAGTTCCGTTTTTGTATTTGTTTGATTTTCTTTCAGTCTAAACATGATGGTTCCTCCAAAACACGAACGATTTATTATGACTTTACTATATTATTCGTTTCTAAGTGACTTTTCAATAGCTAATTTTTATTTTGCCCAATTATTGACCTACTACCCCTTTGAAAAATAGCGATTATTGTTGAACGTTCTGAAAGGAATATCGTTCGTCGGTGGGGATGAAAGACAGATGAGAGGGAAGGAAGAAGAGATGAGTCCTTCATAAGAGGGATGAAGGACTAATGTGCGGGAAGGAAGAAGAGATGAGTCCGTCATAAGCGGGATGAAGGACTAAAGGGCAGGAAGGAAGAAGAGATGAGTCCTTCATAAGCAAGATGAAGGACAAATGTGCAGGAAGGAAGAAGAGATGAGTCCTTCATAAGAGGGATGAAGGACTAATGTGCAGGAAGGAAGAAGAGATGAGTCCGTCATAAGCGGGATGAAGGACTAATGTGCAGGAAGGAAGAAGAGATCAGTCCGTCATAAGCGGGATGAAGGACTAAAGGGCAGGAAGGAAGAAGAGATGAGTCCTTCATAAGCAAGATGAAGGACAAATGTGCAGGAAGGAAGAAGAGATGAGTCCTTCATAAGAGGGATGAAGAACTAATGTGCAGGAAGGAAGAAAGAAAGGATGAGTCCTTCATCATCTTCAAAGAGGGTAATCAAAACGCCCTCCATTAAAAAGTCACATCCACCATTCTCTTATATAAATCTACTATCGATTGGCCATAGGTTGTCCCTGGCACCGCCCACTTGCCGTTTAAATCGGTCCACTTCGGGGCGGATCCCCTTTTTACTAATTGAAACCGCGGGTCAACCAATGGATATTTCGGCGGCAATGGCTCAGTCGAAGCATAGGCGAATAAATGTTGAAGGTGAGCAAGGACTCCATCTTTGGAGTCAGCAAAACTTGCACCAGGATGATCAACATTAATCGCCCCGATCCCAGCAAAGTTGTTTTGCTCAGAACGAACGACACCGGTAAAACGGAAATAATTGGTTTCATGCAATGCCTGGGCAAAAGCGATGTCCCCCCTAATTCCATAAAACTTTCCGAAGTCTTGATAATAACTTCCAAGTTCCAATGCATCAGGATTCACCGTTTTCACAAACGAGTTCATTTGTTCCGCAGATAAGCGGGTTGGCCCTAAAATAGAATCTGCAGCAGCGATGCTAGTTTCTGCAATAAGAAAAGCATCCGCAATCCCAACTTGTTTCAGAACAGCTACTTGTTTTTCAGCATTTTCACGGTTTGAGTAGGCACCAGCTTGAACACGGTACCAGGTTTTTCCAGAGATTATTGTAGGATTGACGAACGCATTGATTCCTTTCGCACCCAAGAATGCAACCCGCTCATTGGCGTTTTCCCTTGATTGGAACGATCCTGCAATCACCTTGTATAGTGTTCCAGCCACCGGATTCGTTGGTTCTGGTGGATTATTTGCTTTTCTTTTTAGATTAAAGGCGGCAGCCACCCCGTTTGCATGCCCCTGGGCTACAGCCTGAAGCCAGGAGTCTTGTTTCATTAATGCGGCATCGTGGGAATTGTCGATAAAGCCATTTTCTGATAAAAAAGCAGGCATCGCCGACTCACGTAAAACGTGGAAATTAGCCTTTTTTCGGCCTCGGTCCTTTAGCTGATTCACCTTCATGACCTCACTATGGATGATTTCCTGGTATTTCGCTGTTGTACTTGTGTTAGAGAGACCGCTATAAATATAGTCCTCATATCCTTGGGCAGAACCGCCGGCAGCGTTAATGTGAATCGCCAAAAAATAATCTGCGCCCCAACTGTTGGCCTCGTTTGTCCGCTCCTGCAGGCTTTTACTGACATCAGTCATGCGACTCATCTTTATTTCAATATCTTCATAACTGTTGGTTAAAATGGAGCGTAACTTTAGCGCTATATCTAACGTTAACTCTTTCTCGTTTAGTCCATTACCTTGGGCGCCGGGGTCTTTGCCGCCATGACCCGGATCTACATAAAGCTTCATGAATCATTCCTCCCATTCAGTTTTAATGGTTGTACACTATATTCTATGGGGAAAATTCTATTTTGCTCGCAGTCTCGCCCGCCAGACACATGGTGACAAAAAAGACCGGATTCATCGAGAATCTGGCCTACCTTCGCATTAGTTCTGATTTTTGACCTTTATAGTTGACCTTGTTCTTATACATATCTTGATCAGCCAATTCCAGCATTTCCTCTAACGTAATTGGAACATCTGGCTTATAGTGGTAATACCCATGACTAGCCGAAATCTGATAGGGCTTCTGTTTGCTGTCGTTGATAGCCTGAAATGCCAGTTTGATATGGTCCCATGCCTTCTCTGCGTCAGCGAGCTGCTTTTTTAGAAAAATAATAATAAATTCGTCACCGCCTAGGCGGAATAGGACATCCTGTGGCTCTAAGTGCAGGTTAATCGTTTCACAGCATGTTTTAATCAAATCGTCCCCAGTCGAATGTCCATAACGATCATTGACAATTTTTAAATTGTTAATATCGATATAACAAAGAATAAATTCCGTTTGACGAGGCCCTGCTGATTGCAGTTCGCGAAGCAGCTCGATGCCGCATCGGCGATTTCTGACACCGGTCAGCATATCAATCGAGGCATGCTCGAGAAGTTCTGCTTCCTTCTTTTTCAAATCGGTAATATCGGTTGTATCAATTAGCATACACGTGTCGCCCATGTATTCAACCAATTCAAAATTAAGCAGCGACCATTTCTTAAGTTCCGGGGTAATTTGTTGCTCTGTCAGGTAGTTTCTGATACTCTTTTCCGCTTCCAGCCTTTTCAAAATCTCTTGTTGTTCATCAAGGGTTCGGAACAAATATTGAATCTCGAAGGATTCCGTGCGATGCGGATCCAAATGATAGTATTCGATGGCCTGTTGATTCAAAAGCACAATCTCACCACTGGCTGATTTTGCAAGTATGAGAGGATTGGGATTGACAGTAAATAATCTGCGAAAACTTTCCTCACTTTGGTTCAGTCTTGCCTGATTTAAAAAGTCATTTTTTCGAAATGAATAGAATGCTAGGGCAATGGTGAACGAAATGACTACGGTACCGGTCGAGTTTATAAGCATTGATAAGTAGGAATAGTGATTGGGATGTATGAAGAATAAACCAATCAGGAAGCCACCGTGGACAGTGACGAACTGGATAAGTAAATTCCTTGGCCGGATGGGTAAAATAGCGGCAACCGCCAATAGAATGATGATATAAGCGTAAATGTTTCCTGTAAATAACTGACTGTTAATGGCGGAGACGGCCCCCATTAGTAAATAAAAGAGGATAAAGCCGTTCACCACTAGACTCTTGGAAACTTTCTGGTTATCTAAGCGGTAAATCATTAAAAAAATAATAGAAATCATCAGCCCTGTTATGTGCACGGAGGCTAGCCCGATTTTAAAAACGGGAGCATCGAGATTCTTAAACAAAACAAAGTCGACAATGAAGAAACAAGGGTAGGTGAAGATCAACATATAGGAAATGAGCTTCATTCTTTCATATAATTGCTCGTAGTTTGACTGATTAAATTCCTGGTTGACGGAATGGTTTCGTATGGACCTCATGTATATCATCCTTTATCCATGTATCATCCAAATCTTAGCATATTTTGGGTTGCTTGTCAGAATAGAAGTAATAGTTTGCTATTTGGGTAATATTAGTAAACACCCGGGACAAGCCGTTTTTTTTGAATAATGTTATAATGGTAGACGTGAATGAAATTCTAGCTAAGGGGAAATGACTATGATTCTCGTCGTTGGCGGAGCTGGTTACATTGGTAGCCATGTGGTAAAGGAATTAGTGGAAACAGAAGAGGTCGTCGTACTCGATAACCTTTCGACAGGGCACCGTGAGGCCGTCGATAGTCGGGCGATCTTTGTCAAAGGGGATCTCGGCAATGTGGATGATGTTCTTATGGTTTTTAGAAGCTATCCCATCAAAGCGGTGATGCACTTTGCTGCCTACAGTTTGGTCGGGGAGTCGGTTATGGATCCCTTGAAATATTATCAAAATAATGTCGCGTCTACTATTACACTATTAAAAGTTATGATGAAATTCAAGGTGAAAAAGTTTATTTTTTCCTCAACTGCGGCGACTTATGGAATCCCTGATGTTAAGTTGATTGATGAGACAAGTGCTACGACGCCGATTAATCCTTATGGGCGGTCCAAATTAATGGTGGAGCAGATTCTCGGGGATCTTGCAGCATCTGATGGGCTGAAGTATGTGGTTTTGCGGTACTTTAATGCGGCCGGGGCCCATGCATCTGCAAGGATTGGCGAAAGTCATGATCCGGAAACCCATCTTATCCCGATTGTTCTTCAACAGCTGCTAGGTAAGCGGGAAAAGATTTCTGTCTTTGGCGCGGATTACGATACACCTGATGGCACATGTATTCGTGATTACATTCATGTCACGGATTTGGCACATGCTCATATTCTTGCCCTTCAGGCGTTGGTGGCAGGCAAGAAATCAACGGAAGTCTATAATCTTGGCAATGGCCATGGCTATTCTGTTAAAGAGGTTATTGAAACATGTGAAAAAGTCACTGGCGTGAAGGCAAATGTAGAAATCGCCGACCGCCGCGCGGGTGATCCCGCAAGGCTTGTGGCTTCTGCGGATAAAATTTTCTCTGAATTAGGCTGGAAAGCGGAGCGGAATTTAGAAAAAATTATTGCTGATGCCTGGAAGTGGCATCGGAATCAGGAATATTAATATATGAAAAAAGAAATGCCCAATCTTTTCTGAGAATGGACATTTCTTTTTTTGAGTAACAAAGTCATTTACCTAACGCCTGAATTTGGGTATGATTATTTGCAGATGATGTAGAATGTTGTCGAAAGGCTGTGGGTTCATTTGAAATTATTTTTTAAAAATTATCGATTCACCTTGATTTTACTGTCTGCCATCGTGATAGGCGGGGCAGCAGGTTTGATTTTTGGAACAAAGACGGCCGTTGTGAAGCCGTTTGGCGATCTTTTTCTAAACCTCATGTTCATGATCATTGTGCCTTTAGTCTTTTTTAGCATTGCTTCAGCGATTGCTAACATGAATGGCATGAAACGGCTGGGGAAAATTATGGGCAGCATCCTTGTCGTGTTCTTGGTGACCGCTTCAGTCGCCGCTATTCTCGGATTAGTGGGTGCGTCCATTATCCATCCGATTGAAAATGCCGACATTGCCGGGATTAAAGAGGTAATGAATCATTCCTCTGTGGAAACGGATGCGGAAAAATTAACGTTTATGGACCATCTCGTTGCCACCTTCACGGTATCCGATTTTAATTTATTGCTGTCGAGAAGTAATATGCTTCAGCTCATTGTCTTCTCGTTGCTGTTTGGTATTTCGACTGCCATGGTTGGCGAAAAGGCGAAACCGGTTGCGGCCTTTTTATCGGCGGCGACAGAGGTCATGATGAAGATGGTCAAAATCGTGATGTACTATGCGCCGATCGGACTTGGCTGTTATTTTGCCGCGGTCATTGGTGAACTTGGACCGCAAATTTTAGAAGGCTATGCCCGCTCGTTTGTCCTGTATTTGATCTTGGCGGTCATTTATTACTTTGGATTTTTCACCCTGTATGCCTTCATTGCTGGCGGCAAGTCAGGCGTCAAAGTGTTTTGGAAAAATGCCATCACGCCATCTGTTACGGCGCTGGCGACTTGTTCGAGTGCGGCTTGCATTCCTGTAAACCTCGACACGGTTCGGAAGATGGGGGTGCCGAAGGATATTGCGGAAACGATTGTCCCACTTGGTGCGAACACACATAAAGATGGGTCCGTCTTTGGCGGCATCCTGAAAATCGTTTTCCTGTTTGCGTTATTTGGAAAGGATTTAACGAGCATCTCGAATATCTTAAGTATTCTCGCCGTTGCCTTTTTAGTCGGTGCCGTGATGGGCGCAATACCTGGCGGCGGAATGATTGGTGAAATGTTGATCATCAGTGTCTATGGCTTCCCGCCAGAAACCCTGCCGATCATCGCCGTTATCAGCACCATCATCGACGCACCGGCCACACTACTCAACTCAACCGGAAACACCGTCTGTGCCATGCTCGTCACCCGCCTCGTCGAAGGCAAAAACTGGCTCCGCGAAACCATTGGTGCCTGACACCAATAACACTATAAAGTGGGTAGTAAGCTAGTAAAGGGTGACAGGCACCATTTTGAAATTGATGGGAACCAGAGCTGATTGGGCTCTGGTTCCTTTTTTTACCCTATATTTTCTCGACACTTACCCGCCCTGAAAAGAAGGTTGCGCCGCCTCCCATATCTGCGATGCGATCGGGAGTAAGTGCGTTCAGTAAATGCCTTTTGCTTTGGTTGGGGTTGGCATCCCCAGACTCAGAACCGGACCTTGACCTGCCCACCGTATCTGCCCAGAGCCCCTGCGACACGACAACCCCTGGAAGGACATTATCTCCCACCGCAACTTTTAACTCGCATTCCCCGCGACTGTTCCACACGCGCACGATCTCACCTTCTTCAATTCCTGCTGCTAGCGCATCCAGGCGATTCATATGTAAGCGAGGTTCTTTTTCAAGCCCAATATGCTTCTGATTGTTAGAAAAAGTAGAGTTTAAGAAATTGTGATTCGGCCCGGGGACAAATTGATAGCCGTGATCTCCATCGTCCACCAGCGGGATATAGGTTGGCAGCGGCGGGTATCCGTCCTGTTTCATCCTCTCAGAATATAACTCTATTTTTTCACTTGGAGTCGGAAGCGTCCCTGGAAACAATGGTTTCACCTTGGCTTTCAGGTATTGCCGCTCTACTAAAGCGTCATATTTAAGTCCTTCCAAAAAGGAATTCCGCGGGTTATCAAGCGCGCCCACCATCATTTCTTCCTCTGTTTCTTTAAAGGCAGCCACATCGCCAAACCCCATTCCAATTGCCAGCAAGCGGAAGACCTCCACATTCGATTTGGATTCCTCGTACGGGGCGATGACGGGCTGTTGAATTTGCGCGTAATGATGCCAGTACGACGTGTATAAATCGGTGTTTTCGAAGGAAGATGTTGCTGGTAACACAATATCCGCGTATTTGGCCGTCTCTGTTAAAAATAAATCATGAACGACAAGGAATAAATCTTCGCGCTCAAGACCCTGTCTGACCTTATTGCTGGACGGGGCAACCAGTGCAGGATTTGAACCGTACACATAAAGGGATTTTACGGGCGGATCTAATGTTAATAATGCTTCGCCTAGTTGGTTCATATTCACCACGCGGGTATGTTTATTTTTCAAAAGATCTGGCCGTTGCAAGCTTACCGTATTTGGTTCAAGATAAGCGGAATTTCCTTTAATGGCACCGCCGCCTTTGACAAGCCATTGGCCGGTAAGGGCGGGAAGGCATGCGACGGTACGGACGAACATACCGCCATTGTCGTGATGCTGCGGGCCATTGCCTATTCGAATAAAGGAAGGGGACGTTTTGCCATACATCCTTGCCAACTTAAAAATATCTTCGACTGGAACACCGGTGATGGTAGAAACGCTGGCAGGGTCGTATTGTTGGACATGCTCGCGCAGCTCTTCATGGCCAATGGTATATTTTTGTAAAAAGTCATGATCGACCATGTTTTCTGCAAATAAGATGTGCATGATCCCGAGGGCGAGGGCGCTGTCCGTCCCTGGCAAAATCGGAATAAACCAATCGGCTAATCGGCCGGTTTGATTTTTATGAACATCGATGACAATCCATTTCGCACCGTTTTGCTTGCGCACTTTTTGCGCCAATGCCACCTGGTGCATGTTGGTGCTGGCGGCATTGATTCCCCAAAAGATGAACAGGTTGGAATGGATAGTATCTTCAGGGTCAATCCCGAGGCTGCCGCCCATTGTATATTGATACCCTGAAGATCCGGCGGAGGAACAAATGGTTCGATCTAGCCTAGTGGCGCCTAAATGATTCCAAAAACGCCGGTCCATTCCTTCGGCACTGAGTCTCCCCATGTTTCCATAAAAACTGTACGGAAGTATGCTCTCCGGACCATCTGATTCGATGAGCTTCTTCCAACGGGATGTAATGGTTTGGAGCGCTTCCTCCCAGCTAATGGGGGTGAATGTTCCTTCGCCCTTTGGACCAACTCGTTTGAGCGGATATTTCAGACGATGTTCGTCATGAATCCGTTCATTCATATTCCGCACCTTGTTACAAATATGCCCTTTCGTAACTGGATGGCGCGGGTCACCCTCCACTTTTACAATCTTTCCGTCCGCTTTATGCAGAAGCAACCCACATTGATCCGGACAATCAAGCGGGCAGACCGCATGAAAAACACCATTTGGCACATCAACAAAAGAAGGCATAGAAAATCTCCTTTCAGGTAAAAGAAGTCAACTAAATGGTGTCAGGCACCATTTGTAACAGACTGGTATTATTAAATATTGCTACTATCATAACACTAAAATGGGTGACAGGCACCGTTAAAAGACACCAATCCGCCACGAAAAGACACCACATAAATATACCCGAATCTTAGTTTTGAAAAAGGGTCTTATGGTATAATAATTGGGGTTATTAGGATATTTATGGGTAAAACTAAAAATATTGTTATACTATACATATTATAAGTGACGTAAAGGAGAGACAGACTGTGAAAAAAGTTCGCAAAGCGATAATTCCGGCTGCGGGGCTGGGGACCCGTTTTTTACCAGCAACGAAAGCAATGCCAAAAGAAATGCTGCCAATTGTAGATAAGCCAACGATTCAATATATTGTCGAAGAAGCAATTGCTTCAGGGATTGAGGATATTATTATTGTAACTGGAAAAGGGAAACGGGCGATTGAAGATCATTTTGATTTTGCCCCGGAGCTTGAGAAAAACTTACTTGAAAAGGAGAAATGGGATCTTTTAAATAAAGTGAACTATACCTCCAATCTTGCGGACATTCACTATATCCGTCAAAAGGAACCGAAGGGTTTGGGACATGCCGTTTGGTGCGCACGGAATTTTATTGGGGATGAGCCATTTGCTGTTCTTTTGGGCGATGATATTGTTCAAAGTGATACCCCTTGTTTACGACAGCTGATTGATCAGTATGAGGCGACTTTCTCCTCGATTATTGGCGTCCAGCATGTTCCTGAAAATGAAACACACCGTTACGGGATTGTCGATCCGCTTCAGCAAGAGGGCAGACGTTATCAAGTCAAAAATTTTGTTGAAAAACCGAAGCCAGGTACATCCCCTTCAAATTTAGCCATCATGGGAAGATATATATTAACCCCTGAGATCTTTATGTTCCTTGACCAGCAGGAGACAGGCGCCGGTGGTGAAATCCAGTTAACGGATGCGATTCATAAACTCAATCAGATTCAGCGCGTCTTCGCTTACAATTTCGAAGGGAAACGGTTTGACGTGGGGGAAAAAATCGGTTTTGTCAAAACAACAATCGAATTTGCCCTTCAGCAGGAAGGCATCCATGATGAGCTTCTCCAATTCCTAAAAGAACTCATCGCGGAAGACCAAAAGGGAACCGAACATCAAAAGGTAAAAACAAAGGAAAAGGTAAAGGTAAACAATACCCAAGAGGTATAAAGGGTGTCAGGCACCATTTAAAAGATCCTGATCAATTTGAAGGATCTCAGCTATTCACCCAATTCTTTCATTATTCATAAGATACATAATGATAATAATTGGGGAGGTTCCTCTATGTACCGTTTTACAAATTACCGCGATGCCTTAAATCGGCCATCCTTTCCATTGGTTCAGGATGTGGAGAAGGCCATAAACGGTGAATATAGTGCGAGTGAATGTTATGCCAGGCTGGCCAATCTGGCTCCGTCTAAGAAGGAACGGGAGCAAATTCTTGAGATTCGTCAGGATGAAATTAAACATTATCAACAGTTTGTTCAGATTTACCGGGGGTTAACAGGTGTGCCCCCTCAGCCAAAGATTACCGAGAACTGTCCGGATACCTTTTTAAAAGGATTGGAGTTTGCCCTAGAGGATGAGCAAAAAACAGTAGATTTTTATATGGAAATAGCTGATTCTGCGACAGACCCGTTCATTAAAGAAGTATTCAGAAGGGCAGCAGCAGATGAGCAAAATCACGCGGTGTGGTTTTTGTATTATTTTGCAAAGGCGAAGTAACTTTGATTGAAAGTGAAGGTGCCCCCGAATCTTAAAATCGGGGGCATTTTTAGATTGTGTACAAGGGGAATAGCTTTGAATGATTAGTCACTGCCACTGCCGTCTGAATCGCTGCCGCCAGAGGAGCTGTCGTTATCATTGGCAGAATCATTGTAACGATCACTGTAATCAACATCATTGCTGTAAGATCTCTTTTTTTCCTTGTTTAAGCTGGGAAAAATTAAGAAGGCGATAATGATTAATATGGTACCAAAGAACTCTTGTGTACCGAAAATAAGATAAATCCCGTACACAAGAAGGAGAACACCAACCAATCTTTGTATCATTCTTACACTTTTCAGAGACATTCCCCCCTAATGAAAGTAAGAAATGAAGAGATACTTTACTAATAAATATTAGGGCTACCCACCTTTTATACATTTATGATAAACTTCGAACTTGGTTATTTAGCAGGACAAAAGGGTACTAACAGGAAAGACACAGACAAAGCGCCTTGCTCTCTCCAACCAAACCATTTGAACATTTTGTTACATATTTCAATATCGCGAACTTCCATGGAAAATATTTGTATAATAGAAAAGACGGGGATGGTGCCTGACACCCATACCACCATTTCCATCGTATAAATATACTTATATTAAGGGAGTGATCGATTTGGCGCGAAGGGTTCGTTTGTGGTTTGCAGGTGCGAAGTTTCATGTGACCAGCAGGGGAATTAGAAAGAGTTCGCTGTTTTATGAGGATGAAGATTATAAGAAGTATCTGAGTTACATAGAAGAAACGAAAGATCGGTATCCCTTTCAACTTCACTCTTACTGCTTAATGACCAATCATACCCACCTCCAGCTTGAAACGTATGACACTCCACTCAGTATCATCATGAAACATCTCAATACAAAATACGCAAAATATTTTAATCAAAAGTATGATTTTTCGGGCCATGTTTTCGACAAGCGTTATGGTGCCGAAATCCTCGATTCTCGTGAATATGAGATAGATGTTAGCAAATATATTCATCTAAACCCAGTGGAAGCCAGGATGGTGACGGCGCCCGAGGAGTATCCTTGGAGCAGCTATCGTGCCTATCTCTACGGCCAAAGTGAAGAGACCTCCCTTGTTAACCCCAACCCAATCCTTTCCTATTTTCCAGAACCGTCGCAACATTATTACCAACAATATATACATTCCCTATTAACGGACAAGTTTTTTTGGAAAGATGGAAAGATCATCAAGCTCGAGGGGGAGTGGTTTCCATGTGGGCTCGAGTGACCAGCATCGGCTTAAAGGGGATGGAAGGTTATCGGGTGAATGTGGAGGTAGGAACCTATGTAGGGAATGATTCGTTTAAAATTGTCGGCCTGCCTGATGCGGCTGTGAAGGAGTCAAAGGAGCGAATTATTGCGGCCCTCAGCTCCCTGGGTTATATCTTCTCTGGAAATAAAATTATCATTAATTTATCGCCTGCGGATCAAAAGAAAATCGGTCCAATGTTTGATTTTCCGATGGCAATTGGGCTGCTGCTAAGTCTGCATGAGGTAGAGGCAGTAATCCCTGAAGATACGGGTTTTCTGGGGGCGCTTTCCCTGAACGGTTCAGTTCAGCCTGTGGAGGGGCTACTGCCAGCCGTTCTTGCGGCAAAAAGGCAAGGGATAAGGAGACTTTATATCCCTTTGGATGACCATCTCCCTATACTTGATTTTGAGGGTTTAGAAATCATTCACGTTGCTTCCTTAAAAGATGTCATCGGGCATTTTGCGGGGCAGTGGACTCCATACAATTTAAAAAAAGAAGATGAGGTAAAAGTTGAACGCAGTCCATATTTAGATTTTCAGCAAATCATCGGCCATGCCAGTGCCAAACATGCATTAGAGATAGCGGCTGCAGGAGAACATCATGTCCTGATGACCGGTCCTCCTGGTTGTGGCAAAAGCTTGCTGGCCGAGAGCTTTCCGTCTATTTTGCCGGTATTAACAAAAGAGGCGCAACTCGAGGTACTCAGCTTATATCAATTAAGTAGAAATTCCTACACTCAAAGCCTGCTGCCACCGTTTCGAAGTCCGCACCATTCGGCATCTGGAGTTGCCATTATCGGCGGTGGCCAATACCCAAAACCCGGGGAGATCTCTCTGGCTCATCGGGGTGTTTTATTTTTAGATGAAATCGGCGAGTTTCCAAGAAAAACATTAGATATGCTGCGGCAGCCGCTCGAAAATGGATTCATCACCATAAGCCGCACCCATGCCACGATTACATATCCTGCTTCGTTTGTGCTGATTGCGGCAATGAATCCTTGCCCATGCGGATATGCCGGTTCGAATGCACATTATTGTACGTGTTCACCTAAGCAGATTTTCACGTATCAAAACAGACTTTCAGGTCCGCTGAGGGATCGATTTGATATTAATCTGACGTTAAGGCCAGTGGATTTAACCGCCGCTGATGGGATGCCCCTGCAAGGGGAGCCCTCAAGTGTTGTGCGTGAAAGAGTGGGGCAGGCACGGGAGAGGCAATATAATCGCTATGGTGAAGAGATTTGTAATAGTAGAGTCCCTTTCGAAGTTCTTCTTAGCAAGACTCCTTTAACAGGCACACAACAATCAACATTGCAGCAGCAAGCCATCAAGAAAAATTGGAGCAACCGGACCCAAATCAAAATCATCCGCCTCGCCCGCACCATCTCAGATCTTCAAGGAAGCACCGTTATCACTGACCAATGCCTTAACGAGTCAATCACACTGAATACAGTGTAAAGGGTGTCAGGCACCAAGACTCTAAATAAATAACAGCAAGCTAAGTGCCATTACGGCCATTCCGCCGATCAGGCCGTAGATGGAGAGGTGAGCCTCGTCGTACCTTTTGGCTGCCGGCAGTAATTCATCGAGAGAGATGAACACCATAATTCCCGCAACCGCAGCGAAAATGATCCCGAACATGATGTCATTGAGAAACGGCATGAGGAAAAGGTAGGCTACCAATGCCCCGATTGGCTCGGATAAACCTGATAAAAAGGAAAGCTTGAAGGCTCTTTTCTTATCACCTGTTGCAAAATAAACAGGGACAGAAACGGCAATTCCTTCTGGAATATTGTGAATGGCAATGGCTACAGCAATGGCAATGCCGAGCGCAGGATCTTGGAGTGCTGACGTGAAGGTGGCGATCCCCTCAGGAAAATTATGAATACCGATAGCAAGTGCCGTGAAGGTTCCCATTTTTAATAAATCAGGCTGGCTGCCTTTACTGTCTTTACCTTGCATGTCCTCCACCGTTTTCAGTTCATGTGGATTACTCTGCTTCGGTATAAATTTATCTATGCCGGCAATCAATAGCATGCCGCCAAAGAATCCGCCAACCGTCAGCCAGTTTCCAGGGCCAACTCCTAAGGCATCAACAAGTGCTATTTTTGCCTTGGCGAAAATTTCAATCATGGATACATAAATCATCACCCCTGCAGAGAACCCAAGCGTTACCGATAAAAATTTTGTGTTGGTGTGTGAGGTGAAAAAGGCAAGAACACTGCCTATTCCAGTCGCAAGGCCTGCAAATAATGTTAATCCAAATGCTAATAACAGATTTTCAGTCACCTTCGTTTCGCTCCTTTATAGAAGGTTCACGTTATCTTGACGAGAACAGATATGGACCTTTTAGTTTTAATTATACTGTATATGCACGAACCCAGAAATGTTTCCAATGAGAAAAACGTGCACAAATAAAGGGATACAGCGCAAAACTGCATCCCAGTAGTGGAAAGGGTGTCAGGCACCATTTCCACTATCGTCGTCGTCTTTTTTCTGCCGTTTCTGGTGTTCTTGGAGGGCGAGGAGGATGTCTTGAACGTCGATTTTGCGATCTTTGTGTAGGTCAGCCAAGGTGTTTTCCGGTCCGGCTGATGGAACGCCAGTGACAGCAACCGCTGGGCTTTTCGGTCTAAAGGCAAAGGTGAACACCATCAGTACAAGAATGAGTAATCCGGAAACACCATCGATGATATAGAAGGTGGTAGAATAATCGGACCATAACGTCTTACTGCTGCTCATCTTTTTTTCCGAGTTCGCGATATAGTGTTTGATCTCAGAATGGTTGGGATAGATGCGCTGAACCGCCTCAAACTTTTCCAACGCATGTTTATAGTAACCACCCCAATACAATTCGAGTCCATCTTGGAAAAGCTTATCGGTTTCACTTTTGAATTCCCTGACACCGGCTTGGTTCACAAATTCTTTTGCTGTATTAACCGGTACAGAAAAATTAAAGCCTTGAACCTCTTGGCCATTCACTGTGTCGCCTCTAAAGGTGAGTAAACCAATAATCTGTCCTTTTTCATTGATAACTGGACCACCGCTGTTCCCATGTGTGGCAGCCGCATTAATCTGAATGACTGGGCTTCCCTGTTCTGTCCTTTTCGATGTAGCCGAGATTTGCCCTGCAGTCATTGAAGAAACGAAGGATGAATCCGTGGATAACAGGTCAGAATCGGCTGCAGCAGGGTAGCCGCTCACCCAAACATTATCCTGGTTCTGGATTTCATCGGAATTGCCAAGCGGTAAGGTAGGCAGGTTATTCCCTTCAATTTTTAAAACAGCGACGTCCTTACCCTCATTAATAGGAGCTCCATAGCTTTTCACTTCGCCATCAAGGACATCCCCGCCCGGTAAAACAACCTTTAATACTTTTTTTATCTCCGTATATTTTGTATACGTAAGCATGTATTGGTACGCTGTTTCGTAGTCAACATTAAATTGGTCTGCCAGAATTCCAACCAGTTGTTCAAACGCCGCATTGGCAATATCTTCATCCTTCATTTGCGTCGCTTCGACCACATGGGCGTTTGTAACGACATAACCATCGGAGCTAATGATCGCACCAGACCCGGAACCACCGACAACTGATTGGTACTTTAATTGATCCAATATCGCCATAACTTCAGGATCGTTAGGGTTGTTAAACTGCCACCCGACAACAGCGTAATCAACGATTCGAACAACTGCCGGCTTCGTGTATTCTGCCAGTTTTTGTGCTTGCGCTATTTTTCCTTCAGCGGGCTTGATATTGAGTAAGAAGAAGGTAGTTACAATCACCGCAATAAGCACCAAGCATAATGGAATGGTAAAAAGAGCTCTTTTCTTCAAACGTACATTCACCTCTTGGATTGGTTATTTCAATGCACCCTGCAATATATTCCGAGGCGAAGGAAAGGCAATTTGTACTAATTTTGAATATTCAGATAATCAGGGGGCGAAACTAGAAAATGTGAACTTTTTGTAAAGTGAAGTGGCTGTTCTTGAAGTTAATTTGGAAGGGTAAATATATATTGTGGTTCTTTAATGAATCATTGAAAAATACGATCACATTACAACAACAAATTGTGATATCGTAAGTTTACAGGCTTTACTCATTGGGATGTGTTTTGTCTCTGATTTATTTAGTATCGCCTTTGTTTAAAAGTGGGATAATGTTTATTTTTATTTAAGGGAAGTGTTCACATGAAATTAAAAAGGATCCACCATATCGCTGTTATTTGTTCAGATTATCAAAAATCAAAGGATTTTTATGTGCGGGTTCTTGGTTTGACACCTGTACAGGAGGTCTTCCGAAAGGAAAGGAACTCGTATAAACTTGATTTGGCAGTGGATGGGCTTTATCAAATTGAGTTGTTTTCGTTCCCGGACCCACCGGTACGGCCAAGCTATCCGGAAGCTGCTGGGTTAAGACACATTGCCTTTGAGGTGGAAAATATGGAAGAAGCTGTACGTGATTTAACAAGGCACGATGTTACCGTCGAAGAAATCCGGATAGATTCCTTAACAGGCAAAAAGTTTACCTTCTTTGCCGACCCAGATGGGCTTCCGATCGAACTGTACGAGCGGTGATAAGTGGAATGGAAGGACCAAAAGCAGGTTATCAATTTGATAGCCTGCTTTTTATAGTAAACCTATCTAGGGATACCGTATTCAGCGGGTGACCAGGTTCCAAATCCCCCGACAGGTGGATAGGCCCCGGATCCATAAATATTTGGACCCATCCCTGGATAACCGGAAGGGGAAGCAACAGGGTATCCATACCCTGCACCCGGTCCATACCCGTAAGGCCCCGGACTAGGTGGATAGCCACCATAACCAGGATATCCTCCAAGACCTCCATATCCTGCTGGGACGGTTCCGTGTACGAGCCCAGACCCTAAATACCCTAACCCCAGCCCGAGCATGCCGGCACCCAACGCCCCCAGACCCGAATGTGCAGCGTGTTGATCGCCTGGGTGTTGATGCCCCCCGTGATGATGATGATTCTCATGGTGATGATACGGAACCTCGTGATGTGATGGCCCTCCGTGGTGGTGCTGTCCGTGCTGTCCGTGCTGTCCCCCGTGGTGGTGTTGATTTCCCTGATGATAATGTCCGCCAGTGTGGTGTTGGTTTCCTCCGTGATGGTGCTCAACAGGCATTCTATAAGGATAATACATGTAAAACTCCTCTCTCCTCTTTATTACTCTAGTTTTCTTAAATACCTTTATTAGCCTATGAAATACATTGAATTCCTCTTGGGCGTAGACCATAATTCGAATAAAAATACGTCTTAAGTCTTAGATTTCTTTCCGTTTGTGGTCTATGGCAGGCAGGAGTTTTTTCGTGTATTGTGGAAGTAGTAACTGGAAATAACTTTCTTTTGATACGGATATTTTCAAAAGAAGTGAAACATTCACTTCCCTTCATTCGTATGAATAAAAAGGATTATTAAGTCAGGAGTCGATTTATTATGAACCCGATTTTGTCATTTCTGCTTCGCACATTTGTGGCTGTCCCGATAACCGTATGTACATGGCTAATTTGCTTTTTTCCTATTGGACTCACATTCTGGTCATCAACTGCTTTTGCAATCCTTGGAGGGGTTCTTACCCATCTGATCCTTTCGTTGTTCATGAACATCAGCTATTTAAAAAAGCATCAGCTTTCACGGAAAGAATACCGCTATATTAGGAAAAACTTAGCCGAAGCAAAACAGAAAATCAGGCGCTTAAATAAAAGTATTTTCAAGATCCGGGATATTTCATCTGTTAAACAAAGAATTGACATTCATAGAATCACAAAAAAAATACACAAGATGACAACAAAAGAACCGAAGCGTTTTTACAAGGCGGAGGAGTTTTATTTTTCCCATTTGGATTCAATTGTTGAACTAACAGAAAAATATACGTTCCTCTCCTCGCAACCGAAGCAGAATAGCGAGATAGGGCTGTCCCTTATTGAAACACGCAGAACATTAAATGAACTCTCAAGGGTGTTGGAAGAAGATTTATATCAGGTCATTTCGAATGATATCGATACCTTAAACTTTGAAATTGATGTCGCAAAGCATTCTATCAAGAAAAACAAAGATTCCAAATTCCCTGAAGAAAATAGGTGGCTAAAATGAGTGAAAACAATCCAATTGATCTTACTAAATCTGGAAGTTTATTAGATGATATTCTGGCCGATCCATTTGGTGATAAGCAAGAATTGACCCAAAATCCGGCACCGCAAACGCAAGCGAATGAAGTGAAACCGGTCAAGTTAATTGACGTCATACCAGAGGAGAATCGGGCGAAGGCCTATCAGCTGGCGGAACAAATCGATCCGGCCAACCATCAAGCGATGATTCTTTACGGCACCCAAGCACAAGGAAAGTTGCTTTCCTTTTCCCATGCCATGCTTGAGCATGTTCAGAAACAGGATGTAGGTGAAATTGGAGAAATCATTAGTGACTTAATGAAGAGGCTTGATGAGGTCAATCCGGATGAACTAAAGGATGGGAAGCCATCCTTATTTGCTCGTATGTTTGGAAAAATTTCCGGCACCCTTCAAGAAGTGCTATCCAAATACCAGAAAACAGGGGCGCAAATTGACCGGATTAGTGTGAAACTTGATCGCAGTAAAAATGTCCTTTTATCCGATATAAAATTGCTTGAACAGCTTTATGAAACGAATAAAGAATATTTTCATGCTCTGAATATTTATATCGCTGCCGGTGAAATCAAACTAGAAGAAATGCAAACCCAAACAATTCCGCAGTTAAAAATAGCAGCGGAGGCAGCCAATGACCAAATGAAATTTCAAGAGGTCAACGATATGATTCAGTTCGCTGACCGTTTAGATAAGCGTCTGCATGATTTGAAATTAAGCCGTGAAATCACGATTCAAAGTGCGCCGCAAATTCGCTTAATCCAAAACACAAACCAGGCGCTTGTGGAAAAAATCCAATCATCGATCATGACGGCGATTCCCCTATGGAAAAATCAGGTAGCGATTGCATTGACACTGATTCGCCAGCGTCATGCGGTGGAGGCGCAAAAGCAGGTGTCGAAAACCACCAATGAGCTTCTCTTGAAAAATGCTGAAATGCTAAAGACCAATACGATTGAAACGGCAAAAGAAAACGAGCGCGGTTTAGTGGATATTGAAACATTAAAGAAAACCCAGGAAAGCTTGATCACAACACTCGAAGAAACCATGCGAATCCAAGAAGAAGGCCGCCACAAGCGTCGTCTTGCCGAACAAGAACTAGCTAACATGGAAAACGACCTGCGTCTGAAATTACTTGAAATAAAAGGAAAATAACAAAAAGGGCCTTCACTCGCTGCATAGTACATGCTGCAAGTGGAGGCTCCTTTTTATGTAGGAAAGTTTAAATTTCTACTTCGAGAATTGTCTAGCTCCAGCACCCTAGCGGCTAGTGTCCTTCGCTCTCCGCCCTACGATAAGTCAACATCGAATCACCTCCGGCTCTTCGTGTTTCCTTTATCTCAGTTGGAGCGCTCCAGGCCATACGCCGCTGACCAGGGCGCTTGCGCCTTTCTGTCCACAAAGGGTGTCAGGCACCATTATTTACTGCCGCGGTATTGTAGTATTCTTCGAGTGTGATGCCGCGGTCCATGATTTTTTTGGCGATCGTTTTGCCGACGTAACGGAGGTGCCAGGGTTCGTATTGGTACCCGGTAATTTGCTCTTTTCCTTTTGGATAGCGGATGATGAATCCATAATCAGCGGCATGTTTCTGTAGCCAGTCCGCCTCGGGAGTTCCCTTGAAGCAATCCTCGGCCGCACATTTTCCATTGCCACCCGTTACATCAATGGCGAGGCCTGTTTCATGCTCGCTTGTACCAGGAACAGCACTATAGGTCATAGCAGCCTCGTACCCATCTACATTAACGTAGTGATTAAATAAGGAGGTTTGTTCACTATGGGAGCGGTATGCCGAGACACCCAGCAGGTTTATACCATCCTGTTTAGCCGCAGTAAATAACATTTCGATAGCAGTTGCGGCCTTAGCACGCATTTTCCGCTTTTCTAATTTCTCTGCAAAAATAAATTGGATATTGGGATCAACCAAATCACTGGGATTGTAATCATCAGGAAGCATATGATGCTTGTTGACAAGAACAGGGATCATTTCCGGCGTAGTAACAATCTGAACACCCGAATCTGTCTGCCTACCATCCTTATTTTTGTTAGACTCAGCTGTTGAAGAATGATCTGCGGGGACAGGCGGCAGATTTGCCTCACTACTATCCTTTTTCGCCGAATGATTTTTCCAGGAGCATCCTGATAAAGAAAGTGTAATCACAAGAAGACAAATATTGAATCTAGTTAATTTTGGCATGATAATCGTCCTTTTAAAAGAAAACTCACTTCATTATATATCATTGACACGATCTATGGCTTTAAAACAGCCTTAGGAAAAATAAACCAACCTGTCCCAGTTACATTCCTAAATTTACTAAATAGTTTGACTTATTAGGTCTATTGTCCCTTTACTTTTAAATGGCGACTGCTTATAGTTTTTATAAACACATAAATCGTACGAAACGGCAAAACCATTGAAAGATGGTGACGCAAAACTATTAGGGGCTAATGTTTAACGACGATGCTTGCCAGTTACCGAACACGACTAACTACTCCTGCGATTTATGTAAACCAACAATGGAGGAGGTTTTCATGTGTTGAAATTATTTATGCTGGGAAAATATTATTATCATCTATTCCAGCACCGTCACCATGAATTGCTGCAGCAAGATTGCCTGGATGATGCATTAAGAATGAAGTTAAAGGTGAAAGCGACGTATCATAATAGTAAAGCGTTTGAAATGGGGCTGAGAATGTAAGGGTCCCTATATGATTTGGCAACAAAAAAAGTGTTGGGTTCCTCACCCGGCACTTTCATTTTGTAAAAATGAAGATATTATTTCGACTCTGAGATTGGTCCAGCTTCAGCTCCCTAGCGGCTAATGTCCTTCGCTCTCCGCCCTACGATAAGTCAACATCGGTTCGCTCCGCTCACCGTGTTTCCTTTATCTCAGTTGGAGCGCTCCAGGCCTGTCGTGAGCTGATCAGGGCGCTTCCGCTTTTCTAATTAATGTGACATGACTTCGCTACCATCATCATGGCCATCTTTCGTGACTTTCAAGACGCCGTTGGCACCCTTTGTCGCATGGTTAAATTGGTGGGTAACAAATGGGTAACTGCCTTCCTTCGTGACAGTGAATTCAACCACTGCCCCGCCACTAGCTGGAAGCATTACTGTTTGCATGCCCTTCATATGGTTAAACGGATTACCATCCATATAGACATCATCAAACATGGTGCCGACCACATGGAAGCTTGACACTTCATTTGGACCAACGTTCATCACATAGAATCTCACTTTGTCGCCAACTTTCGCTAGCAGTGGTTTGTCAACAAGCGCGCCTACTGTTCCGTTTGTGTTAATATCCCCATCTTTTAAAGCCTTTGCTGAAAAAACAACATATTTAGGTGTTCCATTTGTAAAATCATCTAAATTATTGTATTTGTACCATTCATTTTGCACGATGACAAATTCACGATCGACTTCGGAATCGGTCGGATAGCCGGTAGTTGGTTTGACGATAATGGTCCCATGCATGCCGTTAGCAATGTGTGATAGCACTGGCTTTGTACCGCAATGATACATGAATACCCCTGGATTATCAGCAGGATAGCTGAAAGAACCGGTATGGTCTGGCATTACATTCGCAAAATCCTCAGATGGTGCAGCATGTACGGCGTGAAAGTCCATGCTGTGCGGAATGGATGGATCCATATTTTTTAAGGTAAAATTAATTTTATCGCCTTGGTTCACGACAATGACTGGCCCTGGGGCTTCGCCATTAAAGGTCCAGGCTTTATACATATCGCCTTTAGAAATTTCAATATCCGTGATTTGTGAGGTCATTTCGATATTGACTTCATGCTCGCCGATTCTATCTATTTTTATAGGTGTTGGTTTTTGATTTAGATGCTCATGGGGTGCAATAACAGTTGAAGATGCATTCTTATTCGTCTGTGCCTTCACATCTTTTTCAATTGAAAGTTCCGCCTTACCACAAGCACTTAACACTACGACAGATGAAACAATAATTGCTGCAAACTTCGTGATCTTACCCATTAATAATCTCCCCCAGTTACTCCTTTTTTTCATTCCTTACTACACCTTCATTTTAACTTCTCTAGTGATTGCTCTAGTGATTTAGGTCACTGAAAATGGGGTGGATAGTGAACAGTTTGTGAACGAGTGAGCAAGGCAATATTAACAACGTGTTAATGCTAAATAATGAAATCCCAGTTGGGTATTCTACTAGGAAAGGGAGGTTATTTTTTGAAAAATAGGGTCGACGGAACGAGCGAAGGATTGAATCAACTATTCGAGATTATTAACGCAAAAGGGGATGAAGGGGAATTAAAGGAGATTGTGGAAAAAGGAAGGTCTATCCCCGAAACAGAGGAGTCTGGTATTCCGGATTAGACAAGGGGAAAAGGGTGGACTTAGAATATGTTTCTAAGTCCTTTAGTGAGTTATCCTCAGAAATGGTAATAATTTGTGGACAAATCATCCAATAATGTAGATAACTTTTTGCAAATTGTGGATAAAAATACGAGCAATGTGGATAGATATCTCTATTTGTAGCAATCGCGGATAAGGAATAAAAACATGTTGATAAATTTGTGTATAACCTTAAATATTTGTTGATAACTGCTGTTTGAATGTGGATATTTCCTTAAAATCTGTGGGTAATACAAAATTAGTGGAAAAGATCAAAAATAATGCGAATGATCCTCGCCTTTATACCTAATAAAACAAGAAGAAAAGGCTTGTATAGGACATAGGTGGTATAGACGACTATACAGACTCCCATATATGATTAAATCAATATGTAAGCGCAATCATAGTTTTATACATAAATCAGCGCCTGCATCTATGGAGGAGGAGAAACGATGCGAAAATTTTTCAGGACGTGTATGACCTCATTTCTTGCATTTGCCCTATTGTTAACGGGGATTCCATTTGCAGGGGCTGCGGCGGCTTCGGGGATTAAGGACCTAGTGATTGACCTTAACGTTCCGCAAGTAACAAGGGATGTGAAAGACAACAAAATTCAAATAAATGCCCTTCATGTGTACGAAGATGGCCACTTTATGCTGGTATCTGAAAATCTGACTTGGAAATCTTCCAATAAGAATGTGGCCGCTGTCAAAGATGGCGAGGTTACCCTCTCAGGGTACAATGGCAAAACCTTCATCACTGTTAGTGATGGCAGCTTCACCGATCGGATGGCGATTCAATTCAAAGGTAATCAAGGAGAAATCCTCATGGAAAAAGAAAAGGGATCACGCTATGATCTGATCGGAGATGCCATCCAACAGATGACGATGGAAGAAAAGGTTGGACAAATGCTGATGCCGGATTTCCGTACTTGGAAGGGGCAAAATGTAACGGAAATGAATGCTGAAATTTCTGCGCTTGTTAAAAAGTATCATCTTGGCGGTGTCATTCTTTTTCGTGAAAACACCGTAACGGCTGCGCAAACAACGAAGCTCGTGTCGGCTTATCAGGATGCGGCAGAAAAATATGGCTTGTTAATTTCAGTTGACCAAGAGGGCGGGATTGTAACTCGCCTGCAGTTCGGAACCGATTTTCCTGGGAACATGGCGCTTGGCGCCTCAAGATCTGAAGAACTGGCTGAAAAAGTGGGCAAGGCGATTGGCGAGGAACTTAACGCGGTCGGGATTAATATGAACTTTGGACCTGTTCTCGATGTAAATAATAACCCCGATAATCCGGTGATTGGCGTTCGGTCATTTGGCGAGGATCCTGAGCTTGTTGCCAAGATGGGGAATGCCTATATTAAAGGTCTGCATGAAACGGGAACGGCTGCAACAGCCAAGCATTTTCCGGGTCATGGGGATACCGCAACGGATTCACATTTAGGTTTGCCAGAGGTTCCGCATGATATTGACCGCTTGAAAAAGGTAGAATTGTACCCTTTCCAACAGGCGATGGATGCCGGAATTGATGCAGTAATGTCGGCCCACGTTACTTTCCCGAAAATCGACAGCACGAAAGCTATTTCAAAAAAGGATGGCACGGAAATTGCTATTCCCGGGACCCTATCACACAAGGTGTTAACCGGTTTAATGCGTGAAGAGATGGGCTTTAAGGGTGTTATTGTGACCGATGCGATGAATATGCAAGCCATTGCCGACCATTTTGGTCCCGTCGATGCCGCGGTTCGTGCCGTAAAAGCGGGAACGGATATTGTGTTAATGCCGGTAGGACTTGAATCCGTGGCAAATGGTCTTTACGATGCCGTTAACTCCGGGGATATCCCAGAGGAAAGACTCGACCAATCGGTAGAACGGATCTTAACATTGAAATTAAATCGGGGAATTGTGAAGGCTGAAGTGGAAAAGAGCCTTGATGAAAAGGTTGTGAATGCCGAGAAAGTGGCGAGATCTGCGGAACATTTGCAGGTAGAAAAAGAAGCGGCGGCAAAATCGATTACGCTTGTGAAAAATAACGGCGCCCTTCCTTTAAAGGCTACCGCCGAGGATAAAATTGTTGTCGTCGGATCCAGCGCTTCGGTTATCACGGCCGAGGTCAAAAAGCACCATCCAAATGTTACCGTGATCGATACAGCAGCACCGCTTTCGGCTGCCAATTTAGCCATCGCCAAAACAGCAAAATATATCATAGTTGGGACAAATACCTCTACGGTAAGCGGCAGATTGCCCTCAGCCAATTTAATGAAGCTGGCCAATCAGGTGATGGAGCAGACGGACGCTGCCGTGATTGCAGTGGGGCTTCGTAATCCATACGACGTGATGGCGTACCCTAATGTAGATGCTTATTTGACCCAGTATGGCACGAAAGATGTAAGCTTTGAGGCTGCAGTGAACACGATCTTTGCTGTAAATCAGCCAACCGGCAAACTTCCAGTTACAATTTACAACCAGGACGGCAGCGTCTTATACGGATTTGGACATGGGTTAGGGTACTGATTTTAAAAAAAATACCGTATGAGAGACCTTCTGCATAGGAGGTCTCTTTTTAGGTTGTCGGGTCCTGCTGAAACATGTACTTCGCGGAATAAATGGCCAATTCGGCGGAATTCCGTCTAAGTTTGCCGGAATAAACACGAAAACCCGCGGAATAAACACGAAAACCCGCGGAATAAACGCCGCCCCTGTGAATCCAACCACCAATAGGTCAAAAGAATATGACATTTGTCACCTCGTTTTGGTGACAATCCTTACTAAAAATTACCTTCCGGACGTCATACAATGAAATCAAGTAATCAGGAGGTGTTCGAAAGATGAACGAAATTGTACACTTAACAAACGTGACAAAGTCATTTCAACATAAAATAGCGGTTAACGATGTATCATTCACCATTGGGAAAGGCGAAGTGGTGGCGATTCTTGGCCCGAATGGCGCCGGGAAAACAACCACCATTTCGATGATCTTGGGACTGCTCAACCCAACCGCAGGAGAGGTCAAACTATTTACCCACCAGCCGCAGGAGAAGCAGGTACGAGAAAAAATCGGCACGATGCTCCAGGAAGTCAGCGTCATGCCCGGCCTGAAAGTCCACGAAATCCTCCAACTAATAAGAAGCTATTATCCGCAGCCACTTGAGATGGCGGAACTCATCAACCTAACTGGTCTAACCGAACAGGATTTGAAAACACGCGCGGAAAAACTGTCAGGTGGTCAGAAACGCCGCTTAAGCTTCGCCCTTGCCCTCGCAGGTAACCCGGAACTCATTATTTTTGATGAACCGACGGTCGGCATGGATATTACATCAAGAAATCGCTTTTGGCAAACGATTCATCACCTTGCTGACCAAGGGAAAACGATTATTTTCTCCACGCATTATCTGCAGGAAGCGGATGATGCGGCGGATAGGATCTTACTTTTTAAAGACGGTTCCGTAGTCGCTGATGGAACACCGGCCGAAATCAAAGCGAGAATTTCGAAGCAATCGGTTTCCTTTATCGTTGACCCGGAGAAATCGCTGGAAAACTTATATCTCCACAGTGAAGTTGATAATATTTACCGAAAAAACAATCGTGTCTATGTCCAGTCGAATAATACAGACCGAGTCCTAGAGTCACTTTTTCAAGAAAAAATCGGTGCCCATGACATCCAAATCGAACGCGGCAAGCTTGAAGAGGCGTTTGAACAGTTAACAAGCGGCACGAAGGAGGCCATATAAAATGAAAACATTCCAAATGCAGTGCAAAGTCGAAATTCTCCGCGTCCTCAGGAATCGCTATTTTGTATTTTGGTCACTCGTAATGCCAATTCTCTTCTATTATATTTTTACAAACGTGGTCAACACCAATGCGCCAGACCAAGCCGAGTGGCAGGCGCATTACCTCATGTCGATGACCGTGTTCAGTGTCATGGGTTCGTCGATGATGACGCTCGGCATCCGGATGGTGCAGGAGCGCTCCCAAGGCTGGTCAACATTCATTCGTATCACGCCACTTTCTGATACGATCTACTTTGCGGCGCAAATGATTGGCCAAAGTGTGATCCATCTGCTTTCGATTACGATTATTTTTATCGCAGGGGCACTCATCAATGACGTGTCACTTACCGTCTTTGAATGGATCGCCAGCGGTTTGTGGATTTTGCTCGGCTCGCTGCCATTCCTCGCCATTGGCACCTTGATTGGCATGATGAAAAAAGTAGAAACGGCTGCCGGTATCAGCAACGTAATTTATATGGTACTCGCGGTTGCTGGCGGGCTGTGGATGCCGCTTGAGATTATGCCGAAAATCATGCAAACCATCGGAAAATGGCTGCCATCCTATAATTTCGGCAATGGCGCCTGGGAGATTATCCGCGGAAATATGCCCGATTGGAAAAATATTCTGATTTTAATCGCCTATTTAGCGGTATTCATGCTACTATCGAAGTATATGAGACGAAAGCAGGAAGCAGCGTGATGTAGGATGAAGTGGTCCGTTTTTCCGAAAAGATTTGGCTTGTTCCCGTATATCTTTCTCGTTTATATTGGTTTTCCGGCTGTTTATTTAACAAAAGAATCAGGGTTGAAGCAGCTCATTGGCTATGGAATGTTGCTGCTCTTCTTGGTAACCTATCGCCAGCTCTATTTTCTTATTGGAAAAAGAAACTTCACTTACTGGCTGGCCGTGCAAATGGCGATTATTTTTATCTTCAGTCTGTTTTACCACTTAAACTACATGTTTTTAGGCTTTTTCCCAGCGAACTTTATCGGCTGGTACCAGGATAAAACGGGATTTAGACGTGGACTCATCTGTTTGGTGGTAGCTGAAATTCTGCCGTTCATTGTCCATGTGATCCGAACGAAGACCTTTTTCACTCCGACAGAACTCATTTATTTCGTTCCGTTTTTACTTATTATGCTGATTTCTCCGTTTGGCATCCGTTCCATGAACCGCCGGATGGAGCTGGAAAAGGAGCTCGACCGGGCGAATCAAAAAATTGAAGAATTGGTCAAAAGAGAAGAACGTGTTCGGATTGCCCGTGATCTCCACGATACACTCGGCCATACGCTATCACTCCTCACGTTAAAAAGCCAGCTAGTCCAGCGATTGACCGCGACAGATCCAGAACGGGCCCGGCTTGAAGCAAAGGAAATGGAGGTCACTTCCCGTGCGGCACTCAAGCAGGTACGCGAACTTGTCACCGACATGCGCGCAGCCACCATCACGGAAGAACTGCTGCAAGTGCAGCAAATCTTGCGTGCTGCAGGAATTACCTATCATTACGATGGCGATAGTGATTTTTCCAGTGTTTCCCCGTTTACACAAAACATCATCGGGATGTGTATCCGTGAGGCGGCAACTAATGTCGTCAAACATAGCCAGGCCACCCATTGTTCGATTGCCATTAAGCACTTTTCTGGAAAAATGAACCTTATCATCCATGATGATGGGATGGGCTTACGGAATAATCATGTGTTTGGGAATGGTTTACGGGGAATGGAAGAGAGATTGGCACTCGTTGACGGCGGGCTGGTCCTGTCCAACCATAATGGGACAGTCTTGGAAATCAATGTACCAATTATTAAAAAGCAATAGCATTTGGATATCGCTTTTTCGTTCCAATTAATAAAGGAGGGGGCTGCAGTATGATTCGCCTGTTTATTGCGGAAGATCAGCGAATGCTGCTAGGGGCATTGGGGTCTTTGCTAGATTTAGAGATAGATATGAAGGTCATCGGCCAAGCGATGAACGGAGAAGAAGCGCTTGTGGCCATCACGGAACTGAAGCCGGATGTCTGCTTAATGGATATTGAAATGCCTGTTTTGAATGGTCTCGAGGTAGCGGAAGAGCTTGTACGTCGGGGGTCTCCGAGTAAGGTCATCATCTTAACCACCTTTGCCCGCCCTGGCTATTTTGAGCGTGCGGTAAAAATCGGTGTCCATGGGTACTTATTAAAGGATGGGGAAATCGACGAGCTCGCTGATGCAATCCGCAAGGTGATGGTGGGAAAACGAGTGTTCAGCCCGGAGTTGACCTTTGATGTGATTCGTGAGGAAAATCCGCTGACCCCGAAAGAACAAGAGATTTTGCGCCTTGCGGCTTTAGGGAAGACCACCAAAGAAATCACATCCGAACTCTATTTATCATCGGGTACTGTTCGCAACTACATCTCCGAAATCATCCACAAACTCGATGCCAAAAACCGAACTGAGGCCGCCAGTATCGCCGAGAAAAAAGGCTGGATCTAGCGGTGGAAAGAGTACCCTTCATGGGTGCCTTTTTTTGTGCCCGGCAAGCCCACATTTCTTGGTTAACGGTCACAAATAATGTTTATTGTGCCCATGAGGCCCAATTTATTCGGTTGCCGGTCACTAAAAACTTTTATTGTGCCCCCGGAGTCCCATTTATTTAGTCACCGGTCACAAATAATACCTAGTTAGTAAGAATTTGCTTTATTCGAATTACATCACAACGGGACAACTCCCCATTTATGCCCTTTTATGTTCGGTACCCTTCCACAAATTTCGTTTGTGAATAAATTAATACAAGCCATGTCAAAGATTCGTCAGTCTTTTCATACTGACACACGTCTTTATCGGAAATGAAGGGGGAATATTAAACTGTGAATATATTAATCGTTGGAACGGGATATGTCGGTACAACGACAGGTCTTGTATTTTGTGAAAAGGGTCACCATGTAACAGGGTTAGACCTTGATGAAAAGAAAATAAAAGCATTAAAAACTGGTAAACTCCATTTCTATGAGCCTTTTCTTGAGGGATTGTTAACTAAACATGTCACAAATGAAACAATCAAATTCACAAAAAAGGCCAAAAAGGCCATCAAAGAAAATGATGTTATTTTTATTTGTGTCGGAACACCGAAGGGGACGGACGGAAGTGCCGATCTCACCTATGTAAAAAATGTGGCTGAGTCCATCGGGAAACATATGAACCACTATAAAGTAATTGTCACAAAAAGCACGGTACCAGTGGGAACAGCAGAATTAGTAACGAACTGGATCAAGGAAAGTCAAGCTGAAGCCATTCCTTTTGATGTTGTCTCCAATCCCGAGTTTCTGAGAGAGGGTTCTGCACTCCAGGATGCCTTCAACCCCGATCGAATTGTCATTGGTACAACGAGTGAACCCGCAAGAAAAATAATGCGTGAATTGTATCAAGATTTCACGTGTCCAATTCTTGAGACCAACCCGAAAGCCTCCGAAATGATTAAGTATGCCGCGAATTCCTTCCTTGCGATGAAAATTTCCTATATCAACGAATTAGCGTGGGTTTGCGATAAACTCGGGATCAATATTAATGACGTTTCAACGGGGATGGGACTCGACAACCGGATTGGCCCGCAATTTTTAAAAGCAGGAATGGGCTATGGAGGTTCCTGTTTTCCAAAGGACGTCAATGCGCTCATCCAAATAGCGAAAGAAAATGAAACCACGCTAACAATCTTAGAGAAAGTAGTTGAAGTGAATGAAACTCAACCGCTTATCTTTGTTGAAAAAATAAAACAGGCCCTTGGCGGGGATTTAATCAATAAAACGATTGCCTTGCTCGGATTGTCGTTTAAAGCAAATACCGATGATACACGGGAATCGCCGAGTCTTACATTGATAAATAAATTAATAGAAGAACAAGCAATCATCAAGGCACATGATCCGATTGTAAAAATGGCATCGGTTTCCTCGTTCAACCAATTCCAAACAATAGAAGAAACAGTTACCGGCGCAGATGCACTCGTAATCTGCACAGACTGGGATGCGTATAAAAATGTTGATTGGGCAAGCCTGAAATCATTAATGGGACAGCCATATCTTTTCGATGGAAGAAATATCGTGAATAAAGGAGTAATAGAAAGTCTTGGATTCCATTATGCAGGGGTGGCCAATCATTAAGGAATAGAAAAAAGAGCATGCAGATGCTCTTTTTATTTTTGACTCTGAAACACTAACTGCAGCCCTAAACCAATATAGATGATGCCGACTACTTTGCCTTGCCAGCGTGCAAATCTACTATTCTTAGTAGAAAATAACTTATTTCCTATTGAACTTGTTAGGAAGGCTAGCATGGTCGTATACAAAATACTCATAAGAACAAACGTGAGTCCAAGAATTAATAGCTGATACACGACAGGAATTCCGTTGCTGCGGACAAATTGTGGTAAGAATGCTAGGAAAAAAAGCGCTGTTTTTGGATTTAGTAATTCAATGAGCAACGCTTGGCGGAACGATCCGGCAGGATTGCTCTTTTTTGTGACAGGTTTCTTCATATTCTTTGATTTTTCCAAAACAGATTTAATGCCAAGGAAAATAAGATAGGCAGCGCCTGCGTATTTAACGACCTCAAATGCGAGTGCCGACGTCATTAATATAGCCGAAAGTCCTAGTACAGCAGCAATGGTATGGAGTAAGTCGCCAACGGCAATGCCAACACCAGTGATGACCCCGGCTTTCCTTCCGCCTTGAGCTGTTTGCGAAACCGTTAATAAAACAGCTGGTCCCGGAATTAGGAATAACACCATAACTACGAAAATAAATGATAGCAAACCCTTGCCTCCATTCGATTTTAATTTTCTGAATATTTATCGATCATTATAACATAGGCGCATTTATGTTAAGAAATAAATCTGCACCAAATTTTATTTGAAAATAAATATAAAAAAGCATTGACCAATCTATTAATCTCCTGTAATATATGAAAAGTCGTCAGCAAGACGATAAGCTGTTTTAAAAAAGTTGTTGACATTAACAACTTGAAATGATATAGTAATAAAGTTGCTTCAAACGAAGTAACAAATTGTCCTTTGAAAACTAAACAAACAAAAACGTCAACAAACAATATTTTTTAGTTTCAATATAGATGAAACTAAGCCAACGTAACAAATGAGCTAATCAACTTTCTTGGAGAGTTTGATCCTGGCTCAGGACGAACGCTGGCGGCGTGCCTAATACATGCAAGTCGAGCGAATCTTTGGGAGCTTGCTCCCTAGGGTGAGCGGCGGACGGGTGAGTAACACGTGGGCAACCTGCCTGTAAGACTGGGATAACACCGGGAAACCGGTGCTAATACCGGATAATCCATTTCCTCTCATGAGGAAATGCTGAAAGACGGTTTCGGCTGTCACTTACAGATGGGCCCGCGGCGCATTAGCTAGTTGGTGAGGTAACGGCTCACCAAGGCGACGATGCGTAGCCGACCTGAGAGGGTGATCGGCCACACTGGGACTGAGACACGGCCCAGACTCCTACGGGAGGCAGCAGTAGGGAATCTTCCACAATGGACGAAAGTCTGATGGAGCAACGCCGCGTGAGCGATGAAGGCCTTCGGGTCGTAAAGCTCTGTTGTTAGGGAAGAACAAGTACCGGAGTAACTGCCGGTACCTTGACGGTACCTAACCAGAAAGCCACGGCTAACTACGTGCCAGCAGCCGCGGTAATACGTAGGTGGCAAGCGTTGTCCGGAATTATTGGGCGTAAAGCGCGCGCAGGCGGTCCTTTAAGTCTGATGTGAAAGCCCACGGCTCAACCGTGGAGGGTCATTGGAAACTGGGGGACTTGAGTGCAGAAGAGGAAAGCGGAATTCCACGTGTAGCGGTGAAATGCGTAGAGATGTGGAGGAACACCAGTGGCGAAGGCGGCTTTCTGGTCTGTAACTGACGCTGAGGCGCGAAAGCGTGGGGAGCAAACAGGATTAGATACCCTGGTAGTCCACGCCGTAAACGATGAGTGCTAAGTGTTAGGGGGTTTCCGCCCCTTAGTGCTGCAGCTAACGCATTAAGCACTCCGCCTGGGGAGTACGGCCGCAAGGCTGAAACTCAAAGGAATTGACGGGGGCCCGCACAAGCGGTGGAGCATGTGGTTTAATTCGAAGCAACGCGAAGAACCTTACCAGGTCTTGACATCCTCTGACACTCCTAGAGATAGGACGTTCCCCTTCGGGGGACAGAGTGACAGGTGGTGCATGGTTGTCGTCAGCTCGTGTCGTGAGATGTTGGGTTAAGTCCCGCAACGAGCGCAACCCTTGATCTTAGTTGCCAGCATTCAGTTGGGCACTCTAAGGTGACTGCCGGTGACAAACCGGAGGAAGGTGGGGATGACGTCAAATCATCATGCCCCTTATGACCTGGGCTACACACGTGCTACAATGGATGGTACAAAGGGCTGCAAGACCGCGAGGTTTAGCCAATCCCATAAAACCATTCTCAGTTCGGATTGTAGGCTGCAACTCGCCTACATGAAGCCGGAATCGCTAGTAATCGCGGATCAGCATGCCGCGGTGAATACGTTCCCGGGCCTTGTACACACCGCCCGTCACACCACGAGAGTTTGTAACACCCGAAGTCGGTGGGGTAACCGTAAGGAGCCAGCCGCCTAAGGTGGGACAGATGATTGGGGTGAAGTCGTAACAAGGTAGCCGTATCGGAAGGTGCGGCTGGATCACCTCCTTTCTAAGGATAATTCAGTCCTTTGGACTGATCATAAGGTTGACGTTTCTTGTTTGTTTAGTTTTGAGAGTGCAATTCTCTCAAAGCTTTTTTAATCGTTCTTTGAAAACTAGATAATCGTAAGAAGAAGCAAAGTAAACATCGAGTAATCGCCATTTTAGTTTTTCTCTCTATTTAATAGAGAAACAAACCTTTTAGGTTAAGTTAGAAAGGGCGCACGGTGAATGCCTTGGCACTAGGAGCCGATGAAGGACGGGACTAACACCGATATGCTTCGGGGAGCTGTAAGTAAGCTTTGATCCGGAGATTTCCGAATGGGGGAACCCACTGTTCGTAATGGAACAGTATCTTTACCTGAATACATAGGGTATAGAAGGCATACCCGGGGAACTGAAACATCTAAGTACCCGGAGGAAGAGAAAGCAAACGCGATTCCCTGAGTAGCGGCGAGCGAAACGGGACATAGCCCAAACCAAGAGGCTTGCCTCTTGGGGTTGTAGGACACTCAACATGGAGTTACAAAGGAACGGGGTAAATGAAGCGACCTGGAAAGGTCAGCCAGAGAAGGTAAAAGCCCTGTAGTTGAAACTTCGTTCCCTCCTGAGTGGATCCTGAGTACGGCCGGACACGAGAAATCCGGTCGGAAGCAGGGAGGACCATCTCCCAAGGCTAAATACTCCCTAGTGACCGATAGTGAACCAGTACCGTGAGGGAAAGGTGAAAAGCACCCCGGAAGGGGAGTGAAATAGTTCCTGAAACCGTGTGCCTACAAGTAGTCAGAGCCCGTTTATGGGTGATGGCGTGCCTTTTGTAGAATGAACCGGCGAGTTACGATTACATGCAAGGTTAAGTTGAAGAGACGGAGCCGCAGCGAAAGCGAGTCTGAATAGGGCGAATTTAGTATGTAGTCGTAGACCCGAAACCAGGTGATCTACCCATGTCCAGGGTGAAGTCCAGGTAACACTGGATGGAGGCCCGAACCCACGCACGTTGAAAAGTGCGGGGATGAGGTGTGGGTAGCGGAGAAATTCCAATCGAACTTGGAGATAGCTGGTTCTCTCCGAAATAGCTTTAGGGCTAGCCTCACGTAGTAAGAGTCTTGGAGGTAGAGCACTGTTTGGACTAGGGGCCCTCATCGGGTTACCGAATTCAGACAAACTCCGAATGCCAAAGACTTATCCGTGGGAGTCAGACTGCGAGTGATAAGATCCGTAGTCAAAAGGGAAACAGCCCAGACCACCAGCTAAGGTCCCAAAGTATACGTTAAGTGGAAAAGGATGTGGAGTTGCCTAGACAACCAGGATGTTGGCTTAGAAGCAGCCACCATTTAAAGAGTGCGTAATAGCTCACTGGTCGAGTGACTCTGCGCCGAAAATGTACCGGGGCTAAACGTATCACCGAAGCTGTGGATTGACACCGTTGGTGTCAGTGGTAGGAGAGCGTTCTAAGGGCGTTGAAGCTAGACCGTAAGGACTGGTGGAGCGCTTAGAAGTGAGAATGCCGGTATGAGTAGCGAAAGATGAGTGAGAATCTCATCCACCGAATGCCTAAGGTTTCCTGAGGAAGGCTCGTCCGCTCAGGGTTAGTCGGGACCTAAGCCGAGGCCGAAAGGCGTAGGCGATGGACAACAGGTTGATATTCCTGTACCACCTCTTTATCGTTTGAGTGATGGGGGGACGCAGGAGGATAGGGTAAGCGCACTGTTGGATATGTGCGTGTAAGCAGTTAGAGCGAGAAGTAGGAAAATCCGCTTCTCACAACGCTTGAGCTGTGATGCCGAGGGAAATATAGTACCGAAGTTCCTGATTCCACACTGCCAAGAAAAGCCTCTAGCGAGATAAAAGGTGCCCGTACCGCAAACCGACACAGGTAGGCGAGGAGAGAATCCTAAGGTGAGCGAGAGAACTCTCGTTAAGGAACTCGGCAAAATGACCCCGTAACTTCGGGAGAAGGGGTGCTCTTTAGGGTTCATAGCCCTGAAGAGCCGCAGTGAATAGGCCCAGGCGACTGTTTAGCAAAAACACAGGTCTCTGCGAAGCCGCAAGGCGAAGTATAGGGGCTGACGCCTGCCCGGTGCTGGAAGGTTAAGAGGAGGGGTTAGCTCACGCGAAGCTCTGAATCGAAGCCCCAGTAAACGGCGGCCGTAACTATAACGGTCCTAAGGTAGCGAAATTCCTTGTCGGGTAAGTTCCGACCCGCACGAAAGGCGTAACGATCTGGGCACTGTCTCAACGAGAGACTCGGTGAAATTATAGTACCTGTGAAGATGCAGGTTACCCGCGACAGGACGGAAAGACCCCGTGGAGCTTTACTGTAGCCTGATATTGAATTTTGGTACAGCTTGTACAGGATAGGTAGGAGCCTGAGAAACCGGAGCGCTAGCTTCGGTGGAGGCGTCGGTGGGATACTACCCTGGCTGTATTGAAATTCTAACCCGCACCCCTTATCGGGGTGGGAGACAGTGTCAGGTGGGCAGTTTGACTGGGGCGGTCGCCTCCTAAAGAGTAACGGAGGCGCCCAAAGGTTCCCTCAGAATGGTTGGAAATCATTCGTAGAGTGTAAAGGCACAAGGGAGCTTGACTGCGAGACCTACAAGTCGAGCAGGGACGAAAGTCGGGCTTAGTGATCCGGTGGTTCCGCATGGAAGGGCCATCGCTCAACGGATAAAAGCTACCCCGGGGATAACAGGCTTATCTCCCCCAAGAGTCCACATCGACGGGGAGGTTTGGCACCTCGATGTCGGCTCATCGCATCCTGGGGCTGTAGTCGGTCCCAAGGGTTGGGCTGTTCGCCCATTAAAGCGGTACGCGAGCTGGGTTCAGAACGTCGTGAGACAGTTCGGTCCCTATCCGTCGTGGGCGCAGGAAATTTGAGAGGAGCTGTCCTTAGTACGAGAGGACCGGGATGGACGCACCGCTGGTGTACCAGTTGTTCTGCCAAGGGCATCGCTGGGTAGCTATGTGCGGACGGGATAAGTGCTGAAAGCATCTAAGCATGAAGCCCCCCTCAAGATGAGATTTCCCATAGCTCTAAGCTAGTAAGAACCCTGAAAGATGATCAGGTTGATAGGTCAGAGGTGGAAGCGTGGCGACACGTGGAGCTGACTGATACTAATCGTTCGAGGACTTAACCAAATAGAAAAGCGGAAGCGGCCGGTTAGCAACGTATGGCCTGGAGGGCTTTGACTGAGATAAAGGAAACACGAAGAGCGTTAGCGATTCGATGTTGACTTATCGTAGGGAAAAGACCGAAGGACACTAGTTGCTGGACGCTGGAGCTAGACAAATTATAAAAGCGAACTTGATTTTACAAACTTCTTCTGCATTATCTAGTTTTGAGGGAATGATACCTCAGAAAAAATAGTCTGGTAACAATGGCGAGAAGGTCACACCCGTTCCCATACCGAACACGGAAGTTAAGCTTCTCAGCGCCGATGGTAGTTGGGGCATGCGCCCCTGTGAGAGTAGGACGTTGCCAGGCACGAAGAAGGACAGCTGATCCAGCTGTTCTTTTTTGTGTTTTTTTCCATTAAGGAGAAGATTCCGCTAACCTTGCACTTTATTCCGCCAAACCTCTAAGGAATTCTGCCAACCTTCACGATTACCATCAAAACTTTTTAAAACCGCCAACCTATCCAATCGCCAACCAATGGTTGAGAAAAATGAAGTAAGATTGATAGAATACAATCCATATAAAGATACCCTTCAAAATGGTTCCATCGACCCACTAGTAAAGGAAATTCGCCCTATTAAGAAAATGGTATGATAAAGAAGTAAAATTTTTACAAGGAGCACATAATTGGGATCATAGCTCACGTAAGATACCTAGGAATAGTCACTATTAAACGAAAAATAAATAATGGATAACCTGAGATTTTTGCAAGAATTAGGGAGAGATTTACATTGATTTTAACGTTATTTGACCGCCAAAGGGCATTTACCTTTGTTCTGCCGGAGCGAGTCACCGGACGGTATGTACTGACAACAGAGAACCATGATGGTGTAAAAAGAGAAATGATGGCGATTGAGGCTGAGGAGGGACAATGGTTTTTAAAGTCTAATAAATCTGCCCAATTACATAATGCTGAAGGTCAAAAAGTCAGTAAGCAGCACATTGAACCATTTAGTACCTACACGATTAAACGAGAAGATGATACGCCCTCGCTGTTATATATCGAGCCTGCGGATCCGGACCAAAACATCTATACAAAGCACTACACCACCACAACTAAAGTAAAAATTGGCCGCTCGAAGGACAGTCAGATTTGTTTTGCCAATAAGTTAGTATCAAGCTCGCATTGTGAGATTGACTATAGGACAAGTGGCGGTGCAGTCATTCGTGACCTGCAAAGTTCGAATGGTACTTATGTGAACGGGGAAAGAGTGACGGAGCACACGTTAGAAATTGGCGATGTTATCTACATAATGGGTTTAAAAATTATTTTTAATGGAAAATTGTTGTCGTTAAACAATCCGCACCAGCTCGTGTTTCTTGAACGGAATGCGTTTCAGCCGCTAAAGGTTGAACAGCCTCTCCCTGAAAATGAAGAGGAGCTTGAAGAGTTTCTACAAGAAGACGAGACAACCGATCTTTTTTTCCGTTCTCCTCGTTTCAAAAGGGACATTACCACACCCGAGATTAAAATTGATCCTCCGCCGCAGCCGGTGAACCAGGAAGAAACCCCTTTAATGCTGCTATTAGGCCCATCGCTTACAATGGGGATGGCCTCACTCTTTATGGGTCTGTTTACCCTGCAAAATGTACTGTCCACGAATGGAGATATCATGATGGCGATGCCGACATTGGTGATGTCCTTTAGTATGCTGGTCGGAACGATTCTTTGGCCGATTTTACAAAAAAGGCATGAGAAAAAGTCCCGGACCAAGCAGGAAAACATAAGACTGGAGAAATATCGTGCCTACCTGGTGGAAATGGCAGCAGTCATTGAGGAAGAAAAGAAACGGCAAAGTGAGATTTTGCATGAGAACCATGTCCCCATTGGCCATTGTGTTGCACGGATTCAGGCACGGCAGCGGAACTTGTGGGAACGGTCGCTAGGCCAGGATGATTTTTTAAAGCTGCGTTTGGGTCTTGGAAATTTGCCCTTGAATGCTGATATCAAATTTCCGGAAAAACGGTTTAGCGTCGCGGATGATGAGCTGCAAGGGGAGCTGCAAAAACTTGCGTCAGCCCCTAAGTTCTTAAAGGATGTCCCTGTAACGATTTCCCTCCTTGAAGAGAAGATAAGCGGGATTATTGGCGGCAGGGATAAGGTGAAGAAGTTTGTGGAGGGCTTGATTTTTCAATTAACGTCCTTACATAGCTATGATGAATTAAAGCTGGTGTTTGTATACGACGGACATGAGCAGGATAGGTGGGGATTTGTCAAATGGCTGCCGCATGTGTGGGATGATGCGAAAAGTATCCGCTACATTGCTACAAACGCCAATGAATTGAAGGAATTGTCAGCTGTTCTTGAAAAAGAAATGGCCCAGCGTCAGGCCATGGCAGACGATGAATTAGCAAATGGTACACAGCATTATGTCATTTTTTCAATGGATCAGGATTTGGCGGCAAAGGCGGAAATGTTTACGATGTTATTACGTTCGAAAAAGAACATCGGCTTCAGCTTGGTTGCCCTTTATGATGAATTGAAAAATTTGCCGAAGGAATGTTCAGCTGTCATTGAATTGGACGATGAAATGGCAAAGGTGTTTGATAAGGATGATATTACCGGTCAGTTTACTGGATTTTGTCCCGATATTCATTTACAGGATGAAACTGAGAAACTTGCGATTCAACTAAGCAACATCAGCCTAGCTTCGTTAAATAAGGCTTATTCACTGCCGGAAATGCTTACTTTTTTAGAGATGTTTGGGGTTAGTAAAATTGAGCATCTCAATGTGCTGACAAAATGGAAGGAAAATGATCCGGTGAAGACGCTGGAAACACCAATCGGGGTGGATCAGGCGGGTGAATTATGTAAGCTTGACCTCCATGAAAAATTCCACGGTCCACACGGCCTCATTGCCGGGATGACCGGGTCGGGGAAAAGTGAATTTATCATGACATTTATTTTGTCACTTGCGGTGAACTATCATCCTAATGAAGTGGCATTTATTTTAATCGACTATAAAGGCGGGGGCATGGCGAATGCGTTCGTGAATCTGCCGCATCTTGCCGGGACAATAACCAACCTCGACGGAGCAGCTGTCAAACGCTCGCTGATTTCGATACAAAGTGAGCTGAAGCGGCGCCAGGCTATTTTTAGCGAAACAAGCAAACGGGTCAATGAAAGCAATATTGATATTTATAAATATCAGAAGCTCTACCGCGAGGGCAGGGTCACTGAGCCGCTGCAGCATTTGTTTATTATTTCCGATGAATTTGCCGAGTTGAAGACCCAGCAGCCGGAATTCATGGATCAGCTTGTCAGTGCGGCAAGGATTGGCCGGAGCTTGGGGATTCACCTGATTTTGGCGACACAGAAGCCGTCTGGGGTTGTCGATGATCAAATATGGAGTAACAGTAAATTTAGAATCAGCTTGAAGGTACAGGAGAAAGCGGACAGTATGGAGGTCATCAAGCGACCGGACGCAGCGGAATTATCGGCAACAGGCCGATTCTATCTGCAGGTGGGCTTTAATGAAGTGTTTATGCTTGGGCAGTCAGCCTGGGGCGGGGCACCCTATTATCCTGCGGAAAAAATGGAGAAACATGTCGATGACAGCATCGTGGTCATTGACCATCTGGGTCGTGTCCTTAAGAGTGCCCGAATGGACAAACGCAAGACACAAGTGAAGAATCCCCCAAAGCAATTGGATGAAATCACGAACTATCTGGCTCATTTGGCTTCCCAAGAAGAGATTCAGGTAAAACAGCTCTGGCTTGAACCGATTCCGAGCGAGATTTTCCTTGGACAATTGCATGAGAAATATCGCGTAACAGTGGAACGAAGCCATCTGTTACATCCGGTAATCGGCGAATACGATGACCCGGCCACTCAAAGCCAGCACATTCTAAGACTGCCAATCACAACGGAAGGCAACACCGTCCTATATGGTGTCGCAGGCAGCGGTAAAACCACTTTCTTGGCAACGATGATTTATTCACTCATGGAGGAGCATACACCGGAGGAGGTTAACCTCTATCTCTTGGATTTCAGCAGTGAAACCTTAAGCTGGTTCAGCGAAGCACCGCATGTCGGTGATGTCGTTCTCTCCTATGAAAGTGAGAAAATCACGAATTTGTTTAGAATGGTAACAACTGAAATTGAACGTAGGAAAAAATGCTTCGCGAAATATGGCGGTGATTTTGGTACCTATAATCGCTTGGCGAATCAGCCGCTCGCTTCGATTGTTGTCGTCATTCATAATTACGCTGCTTTTTCCGAGATGTATGAGGACTATGAAGAATCAATCTCTTTCTTGACACGGGAAGGGCTTAAATACGGGATCTACTTTGTTGTTACCGCGGCTAATACAGGGGCCATCCGCTATCGTCTGCTGCAAAACTTCAAGCAACTGTTTGTCCTGCAATTAAACGATACAACGGAATACTCAGGTGTATTGGGAAGCGTCGATGGAGTCTATCCATCGAAACATAAAGGCCGAGGGATTTTTAAAACGGACGGTGTCTATGAATTCCAGACCGCGCTTATTACCGATGTAACAACGGATATGTACCGGTTTATGACGAATTATTGCGTGGAACAAAACAAGAAGTGGCAGAAAGCAAGAGCAAGAAGAATTCCGATTCTGCCGGAAAAAGTCGACCGAGATTATCTTGCGGCGGGTGAATTTCAATCGAAGCAGCCGGGGACTATTCCAGTAGCGGTTGAGAAAAACGCACTGGCAATTTCATATTTTGACTTTACCGAATCCTTTGTGAATCTTGTGCTTACAGGTACTAACGATGAGGAATGCACGGACTTTATTCAAGGTTCTGCTGAGATGCTCGCAGCAAGCGGCGGAAGCGAAGTCATTGCCATTGACCCGCACAATAGCTTCCATAGGGATGCAAACCGCAGCTATCGCTATGTGACAGGGGGTCAAGCAATCGAAGAGACGGTTGTCTATCTATTCAATACACTTGTCTACCGTAATAACACAACAAAGGATGCGCTGGCAGAAGGCGTGATGCCACCTGTGTTTGCACCGATTTTCTGTGTGGTGGATTCGTTCATCGATATGAATAATGCCTTATCCGCAGATGGCAAGGATAAGCTTGCGGTCTTTTTAGATAAAGGCAGTTCGCTCGCTGTTCACCTGATTATCGGCGATCAGGCCGACCGCATCAACACGATTTCGTATGAAAGCTGGTTTAAAAACCATGTATCGCAATGTGATGGCATTTGGGTCGGCGGCGGTATAACGGATCAATTTGTCTTAAAGACGAATAAGACGACAAGCGATATGTATCAGGAAATGCCAGCTGGCTTTGGGTACGTCATTAAGAAAGGAAAGCCGGTATTAGTGAAGCTGCTGTCTTCAGCGGCAGTGAATGAGGAGGAGGTAGTGTATGGATAAGGTGTTAGTGGAAGTGTTTATCCCCGCTGCCAGTCAGACATTTGATATCTTCCTCCCACGGAAAAGCAAGCTTCACGAAGTGGTTCTTTTAGTAGCGAATACCATGACAGAGCTGTCGCAAGGGTATTTTATCGGCACCGAACATACTTTACTTTGCAGCAGAAAGACAGGGGAAATCTATGACATCAATACCACTGTAGAAGAACTTGGCATCAAGAACGGCACGAAACTGATGCTGCTGTAAGGCAAACCATTAGTGGAAATCACCAATATGAAAAAATTTGAAAGGGGGTGTTCAGAATGGCTAGATCGATAATGGTAGATCCAGCAAAGCTTGAAAAAGCGGCAACAAGTATTGATCAACAAGCGGCTGATTATGAAAGACTCTATAAATCTTTGTTTTCGGAGGTTGAAGCAATGGGTGCTGCCTGGCAAGGGGCAGATAATCTTGCCTATGTGAATCAAATTAAAGGCTTTACCGATGATTTCACGAAAATGAAAGCAAAAATGGATGAGTTCTCTCATTTCCTTAAAACATCTGCAAAAACGTATCGTGATACACAAAACGAAGTCATTAGCGGTGCGAAGCGACTTTCGAACTAATCTTTTCTTCAAATGATAAAAATCAGGGGGTGGAACGCATGACAATTGAAGGAGTTAAGATCTCGCTTGGCGAAGTCAGTAAAACGGCCAGCCAAATCAGGAATTTAAACAATAACTTATATGTCAGATTACAAGATATTAAGAAAGAAATGAATGCACTATCGCAAACTTGGAATAGTGATGCGTCCAATACGATTCGCGCTAATTTCAATGCATTCTCCGCACGTTTTGATAACTATCGAGATGTGGTTGAGAGTTATGCCAAGTTTTTGGATGGAACGGTTACCAATTACGATGCGACAGAAGCAGCGATTAATAATAATGCCAGTCAATTTAAGTAATCGTTATAACATGGAGGGAGAGGTGCCAAAATGTGCCCCCTTCCATGTTAGTTCGAATTTTTAAAAAAGGGGTCGGACAGCCTTGATCAAACAAATTGATTTTAATTTGGAGAATTGCCGGGAATATTTATTTTATCAGGTGAGCAGCGATGAGGAAGTAGCAAAGAATGAAATTGGCCTATTGGAAAATAGTCAAGTATTCGGTTTGTTGTCAATGGTTGTGATCGAAAAAAAGAAAGAAATTTCCTTTCGGTATGATTTGTCTTCATGGGAACATATTAAACCATTATTCTATAAAGGTTTCTCGAAGGAACGGTTATACAAGTTTCTATTACATATAGTAGAAACCCTGCTTCATTCAAAAAAAATTGGCTTGCGGCTCGGCAATATTGTGGCCGATAAAAGGCATATTTATATTGATCCGTTATCTGGCAGACCGTTATTTTTTTACTTGCCGATTAAAGAAAATCGCTATGAAACCGGCACTGTAAGGGAGTTTTTAATAAGTTTACTAGGGATGGCACCGTATGATGAGGAAGATGATTTGAGTTTCTTTATTAAAATTCATAATTATCTTGTTCGGGCGGAAGAGGAGATTGATTTGCTCCATTTTAAGGGAATGATTGAAGAGCTGGGTAAAGATTTGGTGGAATCATTACCGATGCATAATATTACGGAAGTGGTTAGAAGAAAGGATTTTACTGCAAAACCAGCCAGAAAGAGTATTGGTTTTTACAGTCCAGGCAATGCTGAACTTCTTCTTGAAGATCAAAACAAGGTCACAGCCTCCAAGAAAAAGAGTGTGAAAGGGAATCAGCAAAAAGGCCCTAAGCTTGAAATTGAGGAAGAAATTCAGTACAAACGGGTAACGAGAACAGAGCTTGGAGAGTACAAAGCTGCCGGTTTTGAAGCGGCGGCCGCGATCGTCGGGACACAAATACATATTGTGCCTGGTAGTGGAAAAGGAATGGGGGCTGAATCGGGTCTTCAGGATGAAGGGACAACCGTTTTAGGCGTAACGGATGTGGGAACTACCACACTTGGGGAAGAGGCCTCGATGCCGTTTCTACTTACCCTTACCACTCAAGAGAAAATCACGATTGCGAAAGACGTATTTAAACTTGGACGTGATCCAAAGAATGCCGATTATCAGTCAAGCAATAAAGCGGTGGGCCGTATCCACGCCCATATCCTAACGGAAAATGGTGAATACTTTTTAAAGGACAACCGCTCCACCAATGGGAGCTTTGTCAACGATATTAAGCTTGCCAAGAGTGAAAAGGTAAAAATCAAGCATGAGGACCGAATAACACTAGCAAATGAAGAGTTTGTTTTTAAGTTATTTTAATACGTTTTTTTCTGTAAAATAGAGACCCTTTTCGATTCGCTGTTAGAACGATCAAAATCGCCGATAGACCAAAATACTTCATAAGAAAGGCGGTGGGTACATGTCTTTTCAAATGGCCTACCATACTGACGCCGGAATTAAAAAGAAAACCAATCAGGATGCCTTGCTGCTTAAAACGGCACAAACTCCAAATGGGCGGGTTGGTCTGTTTATCGTATGTGACGGCATGGGCGGACTTACGCAAGGGGAATTGGCGAGTGCAACCGTCATCAGAGGGATGTCGGACTGGTTTGACACTGAGCTGCCAAAGATTCTCCTATCCGATAACAATCAGCTGGAAACGGAAATCATACAACAATTAGCATATCGCGTGAAGGCCCTTAATCGAAAAATTTTAGATTATGGAGAAGCGGCCAATCTCAAGCTTGGTACCACCATCACCGCGCTTTTGATTGTGCAAACGAACTATTTCCTTTTACACATCGGTGACAGTAGAGCCTACCGGATCCACAAAAATCTATTTCCATTAACAAAAGATCAAACGGTTGTGGCCAGGGAATTGGAGCGGGGCAATATCACAGAAGAGCAGGCGAAAGTCGATCCGCGCCGAAATGTTCTGCTGCAATGTGTAGGCGCCACACCGGAACTAGAGCTTGCCATCTCACAAGGTGAGGTAAAAGACGGAGATTTGTTCATGCTATGCACCGATGGTTTTTACCATGAAATCAGTGAAGAAGAGATGTTTGCCAGTTTGCAACCGGACACTTTTTCAAATGAAACCCAGATGAAGGAAACGGTTGTGGGTCTCGTTGAATTAGTAAAGAATCGCAAGGAAACCGATAATATCACTGTTCTACTAACGAAAGTAACACCGGGGTGATGCGCCTTGATTAAAATCGGCACAATAATTGATGAACGCTATGAAATATTGAAAGAAATCGGCCGCGGCGGCATGAGTATAGTCTATCTTGCGATGGATAACAGACTCAAGAAATCGCTGGTCGTAAAGGATATCCGCAAGCGGGCCAACAAGGATGATGAGTTGCTGATTAACAGCCTTGTTGTGGAGGCCAATATGTTAAAAAGGTTGGACCATGGTGCACTGCCGCGAATCTATGATGTCATCGACCGCCAAGGTGAAATTTATGTGGTCATGGATTATATCGAAGGCGAATCGCTAAAAGAAAAGCTGATGCGTGAGAAAATCGCCTCCGCCGATGAAGTCATCGATTGGGCGAAGCAGTTGAGTGATGTGCTCGGTTACCTTCATACACGAAAGCCGAACCCGATTATTTATCGCGATATGAAGCCTGATAATATCATGCTGACCCCTGAAGGGAAAATCAAGCTGATTGATTTTGGGATCGCCAGGGAGTTTAAAACAGAAAATACGACCGATACGACGAATCTCGGGACAAAGGGATACGCAGCCCCTGAGCAATTATCCGGCAAGCAAACGGATGAACGGACTGATATTTATAGTTTAGGTGTGACACTCTATCATTTAGTGACGGGAAAAACCTTGAGTGACCCGCCTTATGAATTAAGGCCCATTCGATCGTGGAACTCGGCACTGCCGGAGGGTCTAGAACATATAATTGCCAAGTGTACCCACGCAGAACCCGGTCATCGGTATCAAAGCTGCGCGGAACTGGCCCATGATTTGCTGAACATTAACAAATTAACCCAGGGCTATAAACACAAGCTTTATAAAAAGTTAGGTCTATTTCTAATTCCGGCTCTCCTCTTTCTCGGATTTTCCACGACGTCCGTCTTTGGCTACAAAGGGATGAAGAATGAACAGCTCCAGGATTATTTGAGCCTAATTAATGAGGCAAACAGCGATATTCAAAATGGTCGGAATGCCGAGGCAAGCAAAATTCTCGAACAGGCGATAAAACTTGATAAGGGCAGGGCTATGGCCTATAACAATTTACTAGATATGTATATTCAAAACGGGGAAGCAGATAAGGGCCTGTCGAATATTGAAAGATATATGGATGATGGCTATGGACATATTGATCGAAATAGCGAGGTTCTCTTTAAAGTAGGCATGACCTATTTCGACGTGGAAAAGGATTATATTCGGGCTGAGGATTTTTTTAACAAGGTTGACCCAGAAGATAAGCCGGAAGTAGAGTATTACCGTTCATTAGCTGCGACAATGGGAAGTTTAAATATCGACTATCATAAGTTTGCCGGTGATTTGGATGCCTTTGAAAAATTCACCGATAAAGCCCGTAATGATGCTAAAAAAATTGATAACTACCATTCATTAGCGAATATTTACTTATCGTATAAAGCGCAAATTCCAGATGCCAATAAGAAGGCCATTCAATTAGTCATAAAGGCAAACGATGTCCTAATCAAATTAGACGATGATTTCTTAACAAGCAAATATGCACAAGATTTTGAGCGGAAACTGGCACAGGCCTACTACAGTAAAGGAATTAATTCACAGGATAAAACGGCAGCGGTTAATGATTTTGAGGAAGCCATCCGTCTGTATACCAAGCTTCTTGATTACCGGGAGGAATTGAATAAAGAGGAGGATATGCTTAAAATTGGCACGATCTATGAAGAATTGGGGAAGCGTGAGCAGGCTGCTGAACAATACGAGCGTACGATCACGGATTTCCCTACTAGTCTTAATGCCTATACAAAACTAGGAAACTTGTTGCTCGATATCGAACAGCCGAAAGAGGATCGGAATTATTCGGCAGCGTTACAGGTGTATGAGCAGGCAGCCCAATTAAAGGATGCCGATCAGGATGAGGGTTTTAAGAAACTGACAAGAAGGTACATGAATTTGAATCTTGTCGGGCAGGGGGGATAATGTGAACTTTCAACTCATGTTTTATGGCGGCATTGCCGGTGCTATCCTCTCGCTCATTCTTTCGATTATTGTTTTTATAAAAATGAACATTTCAGAGGCATTTGAGGATTTAACAGGATTTAGCATTCACAAATGGGCTAAAAAATGGAAGCAACGCAGACGTTCCCGTCAAGAACAGTTCAATAAGCCGATCACAAGGGAGATTCAGCCCCGCCGTGACGTTGAACTGGAAGTAGCCGTGACAGGAAGCGATGGCGATTCTACCGAGCTTTTGATAGAGGCTGCGGCGCCTACTGAGCTTCTTACAGAAGCTGAAGCTGCTGCAGACGAAACAGAACTGCTCGCAACTGATGCGGCAGCAACGGAGCTGTTATTCGTGGGATCGGACGAGACCGAATGGTTGACTGAAGAAGCGGAAGAAACAACGGTACTAGCGGAATCGGGTTCTATCAGTCACTTTAGGAAAGAACGAGACGTGGTCATTGTCCATACAGATGCAACCATATAAAAGGAGATTTTAAGGATGGGAGAATGGATCAATAAAAACTATAGGCAGCATAAATGGCTGGTATGGACGAGCTTTTTCACCATCATGCTCATCTTTGCATTTATTTTTACGAATCATGTCTTATCGCAAAACGAGACAACGAGATTCATCAAATTCAATGATCAAACCTGGGATATCGATAAAGATCCTAATCCGGAGTGGTTTTCGAACCAAAAGGATGGTGTGACGTTTAACGTCGACTTGAAAGAGGATTATCAAAATTACCTTACTTCTCTAAAGGAGTCTAAACAAGACGGAGCAACAGCGCCTGAAGAAGTGGAGCAGCCATTTATCCTAAACGCTTCTTATGATGGAAAAACAGCAGGCGATGTGAAGGTAAGTAAAATTCTCGATGCTGCATCTGCTTTTCAAGGCGAGTATAAAGTGGAAATCACCCTGCCTTCAGATAGGGACAGCCTATTAGATGTAACGGTCGATTTTGCTGACAATACCTGGGGCTTTACTGCCAAACCAGCTATATTCAGCATTGAAAGGGATACAGTAACGCCAAAAATCAACCTTTCCGGGATCAATAAATCCATCTACACGGAAAGAGATGGTATTGTCGTTTTAAATCTGGAAGTAGTGGAAAAGAACTTCACACATGATCAGGTATCAGCCCTCGTTGTAGTGGATGAGGACGGAGACGGACAACCAGCAGAGATTCTTTGGGATCAAACGAATAAGAATTTGGGCAAGTTGGAGTTCCCTCAGTCAGGAAAATACGATGTTATGGCATTCCTTCGTGACCAAGCAGGAAATAAAAGTGACAAGCAACGTGTTTCGTTTATCATCAATAAAAATGAGCCAAAAATGTCCGGGATCAACCAAGGAGGATTCTATCCTAATGATGTGACCGTTACATTTGAAGATGATGGGAAAATCACCAAGGCTGAAGCAAACCTGGTGAGAACACATGATGATGAAAGCCTTGAACACAAGGTGGATTTTACGCCAACTTTATTCCAGAAAAAAAGGACCGCCGCCCTTACGCTTAAAGAGGAAGGTCATTACGAAGGAACCGTTACGATTACCGATAGCCAAGGGCAACCGTTCACCTATCCATTGTATTTCACCATTGATAAAAGTGCACCGGTTATTTCTGTGACAGGTGTCGAGAACAATCAAAAATATAATGAGAAGAAAACAGTTGCGATCAACATTACCGAAGAACAGCAATTAAATGCTGATGCAACGAAAATGACGATGACGAAAAAATCTGTTGGCGGCAATACGGAAACAATCTCATTAACGCCAACCTTTACCGCTGACAATAAAACAGCATCATTCCAGCAAGAGTTTGCGGATGGACAATATGAATTGACGATTGCAACCAGCGATATTGCCGGCAATGAGGCCGGTAAAAAGGTTCTTTTCACTCTCGATAGCCAAAAACCGGAGCTTGAAGTATCGGTTGGCGGCAAGCCATTACTTAATCAGCAGCATGTTGATAACGGAAGTTTTGCTGTTAGAGCAAGCGATTTAACATTGGATCTAAGTAAAACGACCCTTACGTTAAATCAGAATAAGATCGCCTTGAATGCAGATGTGTCAGGGACGATTGCTACCTTGAAAAAGAATGAAACCTTAGCTGACGGCAAGTATCGTCTTTCCTTCAGCGCGATTGATGGGCTGGAAAATAGCGATTCGATTGGGCCGGTCGACTTTGTCGTTGACACCCAGGCACCTGAAGTGGCGCTTACCGGGATCGAGCCTGGTGCTTTTGTAAACAATGGCACAGTCATCATCACGGTAAAGGAGAAAAATTATCAGACCAACCATGTCACATATCTAGTGGAAAAACGGAGTGGGAATGGTCAATATTCGCCTTTCCACGATGACCGGTTTGCAACATGGGAAAATACCGGGGAGACATCAACAGTCGCATTGCCATTTGGAAATAGCGATAATGCTGATGGTGAATACCGTGTCACTGTAACTGCTAAGGATGCGGCAGGCCATGAAGTAGTAAAGCAAGTGGAATTTACGATTGACGCGACAGCGCCTGTAGTGAAGACCGACTTAAGCGCGGACTTTAATGGGAATCATTTCGCTCAAAAGGGAACCGTCTCGATAATCGTCCATGAAAAGCAGGAGAATTTTGAGACAAGCGCTGTGACCATTGATGCCAGAAGGAAAAATGGTGAAGACTATGTGCCGGTTGATGGCATTACTGGAACATGGAGCCAGAATCCAGAAAGCTCGGTCTACACGGTTGTTTTTGCAAAAGAAGACCCCCAAAATGAAGGCGATTATCAACTTGTCATCAACGTCAAGGATAAGGCGGGCAATGTGGCAGAGCAACAGTCGCTTCTGTTTACGATTGACCATACTGTCCCAGTCGTGTCCATTGACCCGGTCTTCACGGAAAAGCGTTATTTTAATCAAAATATGGACTTCCAGTTTAAAATCAGTGACACGAATCTGCAGGTAACGGGCAATGAACTGTCTGTGATGAAAGATGGTTCTCCTTTTTCAAAAGCCGGCCAGCTGGCATTGTTGGCTGGAACAAAGGATACCGGTGTTGGTACCTATACGTTTACCGAGGATGGTGATTATTCCGTTACCCTCGGAGCCACAGATAAGGCGGGGAATGTTGGTGTCCAGGAAAAACGAGCGTTCATCATCGACAAAACGGCACCACGTTTAACGATTACAGGTGTTGATCCTGATGAAAAGAATTACCACTATTACTCTACGGGGAAACAAGTATCGATTGCGGCAGAGGATCGGAATTTTGCGGCAAAGGATCTTGAGCTTGTGGTCACAAAGGATGGGAAGGCCCTTTCGCTTGGCGAGTGGAAGAAGGCATTTGAGGAAACAAAGGTAAACCCATCTCTTTTAGTCAAAGCCCATGTAACGAAGACGCTGACTGAGGATGGAAATTATACGATTTCGCTTGGACTGACGGACAAAGCCGGAAACCGTTCGGTGATTCCGCCCTTTGCCTTTGCGATTGACCAAACCAATCCGGCCATTGAGATTCAAGGTGTAGAGGATCATACTTTTTATAATACCGATAAAAAAATGGATGTGACCATTAAGGATAAAAACCTTAACTTGAATACAATTAAGGTAACAAGAGATGGCAGCCGCTACGATGCCGGAGATTTCCGTGTCAATGGTGAAACGGCTGCATTCAGTCACATCTTTAGCAAAGAAGGCAAATATGAAGTAAATGTCGAGGCCGTTGACCAAGCAGGTAACAGCTTTAGCCGCAGCATGACATTTACGATTGATAAAACCAAGCCAGTGATTACCCCTAAATTTAAGGGTGAAAATCGGGTGATTCAAAATGGCGAGTATATCAATAAAATCTTCACGCCGCAATTTGCCTTAGACCAGCCTGAAGATACCATTGTATCTGTAACCCTGAATGGTGGCGCGGATATCAAGGGGCAAATTCCGACTGTGGCCACAGAAATGGAATATAGCTATCATGTGGTTGCCAAGGATAAAGCCGGAAATGAAACGATACTAGAAATTAGTTTCACTTTAGATACAACAAGACCGAAGCTCGTGATTTCGGGAGTGGTAGATGGCTTCTTTAATAAGAATATTACACCGGCAGTAGAATATTCTGATCTTCATTTGGACAATAACAGTACATCGGTTACCCTTAATGGCAAGCCCTTTAAGAAGGGGCAGAAGCTAGAAGACGAAAGGGACTATGTCTTAAAAGCGACAATTACCGATTTGGCTAAGAATGTTCATGCAAGAACGATTGTCTTTACGATTGATAAATCGGCACCGGTGATCAGCTTTAAGGAACCAATTACCGATCAGTATTTTAATAAAAATATCATTCCGGACCTACTCATTAAAGATATGAGTGACTATGATATCATTTCCCTTACATTAGACGGGGATCCCTATACGATGGGGTCATCGATTGATACGGAAGGAAAGCATGTTCTTTACTTTGAGATCAAGGACAAGGCTGGAAATATCAAGCAGTTAAGTGTCGAATTTATCATCGATAAAAAAAAGCCGAAGGTCGTTTACGAGGGCGTTAAGAAAAACAAGAAGTACACCGAAGCGGTAACCGTGGGAATCCGGCTTGAACATCCGGAGGATACGATTCAATCGTTTACAGTAAATGGCGAATCGTTTATGGGTGACGTGGTGACAAAAGATGGTACCCAAGTAATTAAAACGACGCTGAAAGACATCAAGCCGTATGAAATCAAAGTAGTCGCAACCGATAAGGCAGGGAATGAACGGGTCTCCATTATGCCTTTTGAAATCGTCGAAAAAAGTGCGGTTGTTAAATTCTATGAAAATAAAACACTCTTTGCCGGAACGATTGCGGCGGGACTGCTTCTGTTATCAGCAGGCGGCACTGTGATCGTTAGACGTAGAAAAGTGGATGAAGACAAATAATGTGATAAAAAGCGATGGATTTTAAGTAGTCCATCGCTTTTAGTTTGCTTATTTAGCGATTCATTCCGCCAAACGCACAAATCAGAAGCTTCAGCCCCGCCATTTCAATTCAAAATACCATTTTTAGAATAAGGACGAAAAAAAATAGAACTTTCTTAGGAATTTCACGACTGGACTGGCCGTTTCCGTTTCCACTTCATTCAATAACCGTTTAAAGCTAGAGTTCTTGATTAGGTATAACTCTTTCCTTAGAGCTTTATTTTTCCAAATCGATTTTGGATGATTGATGAAATAGTTCTTTAATGATTTTCTGTAGGGGAAGTCAATGCCGACAAATCGGTCGTTTTCTCTAATAAAGGTAAGCAATGTTTGGTCGTCGCTATAGTTGATTACATACTCCAAAACACGCCGATAATCAATCCCACCTCCATCTGTTTCAAAGGCCACACACAGCAACGGAAATTTTTCCAAAGTAAGCTGGTCTCGTATGACTCTTTTTAAAATCTCCCTAAGCTGCTCACGTGCAGAAATTGTTAGTGGTGTTAAGCTGTACGAATCAGCCTGTGATGGGAAGCTAATTAATTTATATAGCGTGTTGGTGACCAGATAGTTTTCCCTCACCCGTAAATCCTTCATGTCTCTCACATTCCATTCTTTTGTAAAAATCGCTCCGAATGCTTTGATATCTGCTACTGTCAGCTCCTGCAAGCGGATCGAACGTAATAAGGCAACCATGGCATGTGGCAGCATGTCCTGCTTTAAAAGGCGAGGGTCGATGCTAAACTTCTTCAATGCCAATACGGCATTGAATGGATTCTTTTCAGACTCAACTGCCGCCGTAATTTTTTTTCTTAAAATAAACATCGGTGGCTCAAGCCCCAGTAAATAGGGGGTTCCGACCAGTTTGTTTACCTCTTCTAGTATGTCGTCCATCCGGATGTACGGTTTGAACCGTTCATCCAGATACCGTTCAAGAAGCTGCTGATAATCGGGATGTCCATTCAAAAACAGAACGAGAGCCTCATGGGTAAACTTGTCCATTTCAATCGCTTGCCATAAATGACCGTAAAGCGGATCATGTTGATAATGGATCAGTGTCTCCAAAAGAAAGGAAAGCACTACATCCGACTGCATAAAGGCATTAATCGCAACCACTGCATGAAGATAATCAAGTGCAGAGGCCTTGTCGGAGACAAATCGTTCTTCCTGTAACAGCTGCAAAAACACTCCTTGTAAATCCGGCTTTTCATCACCGTTTACCTGTAAAAATTTCAGCAAACTTTGCAGAAATCCGATTTTATTTTTTTCATAAAAAGGGGAGTCAGGAAAGGTTAGTGCTAGATAAATATCGGTTAACTGGTAATAGCTTGCTAATTCCAGCGTTTCCCCTTCAGCTAACCCTGACAAGGCCCTTTCTGCAAATTCAAAAAAGTCATCCATCGGCTCTGATTCGCTAAAATGGTGCATGGCAAAGTCCAAATACTCATGCTGCTGGCCTTTCAGACTAACACCGGAAATCCGGTTATTCGCAAAATCAAAAATGTATTGTTTTTCAATGGCACGATCCCCGCAATTTAATGTTCCCGGTTCAAAAAACATCACATGGAGATAATTTTTTGCGGCAGGCTCACTTGTAAACGTCATTGCCCCTACCTTTCGTCGGTGCGCATAGGGTAAAGAAAGATAGAGTAGTTCCAGCAGCTCCAGCGCATATTTCGTATAATCCTTTAACGGGACATTTAGAGAGATAAACACCTTTTTCTTGCCGGAAATCGATGACATGACAGCGAATAAAAGCTGTTTGACATGATCCTCCGAAATCCCTACAGATGCTAGCCATTCCTTTTTTACAACACAGGAGTCGTACGCAAGAGTCTCCCGCTCTGGCAGGACCTTTCCGAGCGTCGTATCATAGGACGTTTGAAAGTCATTGATTTGAAACAACTTCTCTGGCTGCTTGATCCACTCCTCTTTTCGTCCGGCAGGGATGACATAGTTATGCATAAAAAAGGTGCTGCGCGAACCAGTAAAATCAGCGGGTACAAACACGGCCTGGCCGATGACAAGTTCACCGGTTTCAGGCTGAAACAGTGTCACGGCCTCAGGGTAATGAGAGGGGTCTTTCTCGCCGCGCTCACTTAAGGCTTTTGGTGCATGATACAGACAAAACGGATGTAAATATTTTTTCACAAAGGTGTGATCAAGGCCCTCGGAAATGGCAATCGTGTCGTATCCATCGGTAGCATGAAAGATTCCGCCGCGTTCCCTTGTGTACATTTGCTGCTGAATATTCCTGCTCACAGACCATTTCTCCCTTCGATATAACCCAGCTTATAAAGCAGCCAAATGAACGGCTCATCAACCCGGATGGGGCTAATAATGCCACTGACCTGCTGATCGACCGGGTTACTGCCGAGTGCTGAAACGGCAAAGTAGGAGGTATCCTTAAAATAGACATCAAGGGCATTAACAAACGGAGTATCGACTTTTGCTAAAAATCTCCTGATTTCTCCATTAATATTTTCATATTCTGCTAAATTAAGGCCGCCCCGGTGGATGACATTGCGAAACACATTACTATTTGTGCTGACATATTCACCATCATCATCCTTCAATGCATTTAAAAGATCACTCTTCGTTAAGACCACCGCCGTCGGAATATCAGTTTTACTGTTTTCCAGATGGGCAATAAAATCACCGAACAGGGAGATCACCACTTCACGCGGTTCATCCCCTTGACCGACAATCTTCCCGGGACTTTCCCCCATTTGAAAGATCAGCTTTTCACGGATCGCACGGATCTGCATGGGGTCGACTAAGAATAGAATCCCAGCAGAATTTTTGATATGGGCGGCGTGAAGCTTAAGGTATTCTTTATCGGTCATTCCTTCTCCGGCAACATCGAAAAATACGAGTGTCAGCGGTGCTTGGTCTTCATCTTTAAAAATAAATTGAAAAATAAACGGCTCCTGCCGGTTCGATTTTTCAGTTGATTGCAAGAGGCTTCCATTTTCAAAAAGGGGAATTTCATAGTTCACCCGGAATCGCTTACTAATCGCATTATCGAGCGGCATACAGGCGGCATCAAAGTTGTTGGCGGTCACGTGCTGAAGGGTGTGAATCAGCGACGTCATGTATACCGATTTTCCGACCGAGGTGGCGCCCACAATCGAAACGATGTTGCTTGGATGCTTGCCTGCCGTAATCTGCAAGTCATTATGGCACGAAGGGCAGAGGCGATTGCGCGTCACAACTGCATATTTATCAGATACACCCATGAGAATTCGGTCTGTGTAAAGCTTATTTTCATCGGGGATCATGGAAGGATCAATAATGGCTTCGAGTTCATCAATCGGAGCCAGTCCGAATTTCCCGCGATAGTTGTTTAACCGTTCATCTTCCTGTAATGCCAAGGCCTCATCATCATCACGGTGATGGGCGGCGCGGAAGACGACATCCTCATGATGGAATTTTGAAAAACAGTAGGGACAGACAATATCGTAAAATGGTAAACGTTCCTTTGGCGGCTGCTTTTTTTCAAATATTCGTTTTAATAATGTGAACATGATCATGCCCCCTTTACTCAGGAATCAGCTCATAATGCTGAGCGATGTTCTTTCCCGTACTAAAGAAAATTCTAATAAACTCATTTTTATCAATTTCAATTTCTGGTGAGACGGTTTTCCCAGCAGGGAAGTCGCGAACAAACGGATAGGCCGTGCCATCCTCTAGCGAATTTGGCACACCGCCGCTTTTTTTGACATAGACCAGCAGCCCTTTTTCGAGTGGAAGTTCGGTATGGATGGCCATCTTTACTTTTTTACGAGGTTGAAAGAGTTTGTTTTTATATGCAATGGAAAAATAAATCTTCGCCCGCGCCCCCGTGATCGTAATCAGATTCTTTTCATCTTCCTGCCTGAAAACAACAAGCTTTCCCTCACGTTTCTGGCAGGGAAAGATGCGGTAGGACGTCCGGCCGATCGTATCTAATTTGCTTACATACCCTCGATTGATTTTATATTCCTCACGGGTGTAAAGCTTTACGTCGCGCTCAGCGATTTCATCAGCCGGCATGACATTGTCCGAGGCCGTTTTATAAATGTAGACAAAGTCAATTTCGTTTGACCAGAACCAGTTCAGTCGTACCTCGGCATCTTGGATGGTCTGTTTTACATCCTTTATTTCCTGATTAGGGGAAGAAATAGGTTCCCAATTCACCTGCAATCACCCACAATCTTTCTTAATGCTAAACAGATGTTTCTACTTTTTTGGCGTGAAATTCATAGCCATTTTCAGTGTAGGCCCTATAGTATTTTTCACCGTTACGATAGTACATAAGGTCCCGTAGCCGGAACCCGCCCATTAAGGTCAGTTTTTCCATCCCGCTAGATTTTTTTTCATGGGCACAGCCAACTTTATATTGTCTTGTTTCATATTCTTTTTCCAAAGCGTACTTCATGAATTTGCTATAAAAGTCCCCAAAGAAGTACTTTTCCTCATAGCGATGATCTTGGGTGTAATGAAACACCTCAATGTGGATGGAGGAATTTTCATGGAGACGCAAATATAATTGCTTAAACAAATCCTCCTTGGATAGAATCTCCCGATTTTCATAGCGCGTCATGACATTGGCCCGCTCTAATAGCTCATCCTCAAAGCTGCGATGGAACTCCCCCTGGGTCAGCACTTCGCGATTGCAGACGAGCAACAAGCGTTCTAGGAGAGTCTTGGGATTGCCGCTTTCCAGTAATGGCAGCAGGTTTCCGAAGAATCGCTCATCTGAGAAGAAATGTGGCCCACGTTTTTCCTTCAGCTTTGCTGTAATTTGGGCAATCACGCCTGCATAATATTCGGCAATATTTTTATCTAACACATCATCTGAATCATAGAGGCTTTCCTCAGCTGATTGTTTCAGCAAAGACCCTACCTGGTCGATCAGCGCCATTTTCTTCCGTAAAATGGGATGATGTTCCTCCAGCACTGCCCGGTACTGCTTCAAAATGGCCTGTTTCATCTCAAGCCTCAGGATTTCGTACTTTGTACCATAAACCACTTCGAAAAAGTAGCGCACAAAGTTGGTTAAATTTTTCTTGTCCGAAAACGGCAGGTAGCTCTTGTTAAATTCACAGTGATCAACCACTTGCTGGTAGTACTGCTCGAGACGGGCTTCTTTATCGATCCGTTCATTTTTCGTTTCGCGTTCCAATTTATCGATTTCATGCAATACACTCATGTCCGTCCCAGGTTTTTCAGAGGTCCAATGAATGGCACAAAATAACCCATATTGTTCATGGTCAATCACATTTTCGTAGAGACAGCGTTCAATATGGGCCCTCATGTTCAGTCCTTGTAAATGCTCACGGAGCGGCTCCTCAAAGTTGTTATAAAAGAATAGTTGCGTCCCGCCCTCATACAGATATTCTTCCGCTTCCCTCACCGACATTCTTTTTACCGTTTGATACGAATTCGAGACCCCCATCAACCCATTCATATCCCAAAGCTTTTCGGCTGGGGGAAGGCCTTCATGAAAGTACTTTTGAAAGGATGCCTCGGCCAGCTCGAAGAGGTTGAGCACTTTTTCCCGTGGCTGTTTGCTCGCAGCGTTCATTGATTGTAGGAACTCTTTGAAAAAGTGGTGGGCCGCATGGAGGGCTATCGCTTTATTGGGCCTCGTCACTTTTGAAAAGCCGGCAGAAGCATACACAGGTTCCTGCGAGTTGCCTTTCATTCCCCGTTTAAAATCCTGGTGGTGATAGCTGTCCATTTTTTCATGATAGTCGGTAATCATCTTGCGGTTTTTTAATAAATTGAGGTTGCTGATCATTTCAACATTTTGTTGAAAGGCGTCACTGGAAATCAAGCCATCTTCATTTTTATCGCTCAATAAATACACCATGGCAAAGAGCGGGGAAGGAGGATGGCTCACAGGCAGCCTAAGGGAATCCTCGGTCAGCTGCAGCTCTTGCTCAAACGTGTATGCATCGTTTTGATAGTGATCGAGTTCTTTTAAAAAGCTAATCCCTAGGGAGGTGGAGTGGGCAAAGTTCTCGCCATCCTGTTTTTCCTTCATTAATCCGTATAAATCCACTTCAACGAGGCGGAAGGATTCCAGAAGGATACTTTTTAGCAGCAAGGTCACTTCTTGGATGAGAACATTGGCCGGATCATCAATTCTTGTAATCACGCAAAGGTTCACTTTTTTTAGCGAGGAATATTGCTTCCCGTATTCCGCCATTCTTGATGAAAGCTTTCGAAACATCTTATTGAGTTCGATCAGTTTATTTTCGTCTTGCTGGAAGGCCTCGTGCATCCCTTTGCGCTGGTACTTGCGGTCATAGTTGTCTCCAGGGAGCTGAATGGAGAGCACATTTTCGTCGCCGGTAATCGTGTCCTCTTGATAGGCGTGAAAATAGAGAACACCCGAACTGTTCTGCCATTTTTCCTCATTAATCATCATGATGGTTTGGAGGGCGTCCTTGACAAGGTCACCAAGGAATAAGAAGACAACCGGATGATTGACACTGCGCTGTTCATTTTCTGACAAGCTGATTTGTTCCAAATGGATCGAAAAAGTGTTGGCATACTTTTGTAAAAGTTCTCGCAAAGCTGATTCCCCCTAGCTGGATATGATAAGAGGCGGGCCACATGCAATGGGTGCCTGTGGCCGGAACATAGGCAAATTGATTATGTGACAGAAAAGCAGGGCCATGTGACAGTTAGGTGCGGCTATGCGACAGTAAACTGCGACTATCTGACAGTAAGACGTAGTTATGCGACAGTAAAATGTGCCTGCGACAGAAAAGTGCGGCTATGTGACGGTACAGGGCGACCATGCGCCAGTAAAGCGCAGCTATCCGACAGTAAAAAGTGTACTCGACAGTAAAGCGCGCCCATGCGCCAGTAAAGCACGGCTATACGACAGTAACATGTGCCCATGCGACAGAAACGCAAGCTCATGCGACAGTAAAGCGCCGCACCCGCCGATTGCCACCCGCACAACCCCCGCGGCCCTTACGATTTCAACTGCCTTAGCATCTCCTGCACCTTCAACATCATCTCTTTGTAAAAAGCATACAATTCCTCGCCGTTGGCAAACTCCTTGAAGTCGTAATCAAGGGTTTCCTTTTCCTTTTGATAGGCGGCCGCCATTTCCTCTAATGCGAAAATGAGCTGGGCAGCACTTTCTTGATTAATTAACTCCACGCTGCGGCGCTCCGACTTCTTTTCAAGCTGCGCCATTTGTTTTTGATTCAGCGACTTAAAAGCTTGATAGATTTCGTACTCCACAAATTTCGTCGTTTTTGTTAAATTCACAAACGGCTCCCATGCGTCTTCTTCAAGTTCTTTATCGTACACATAGAGGGCGCCGCGCTTTTTAATGGTTCTTGTATAAAAAGCTTGAATAAATTGACTCATCAACACTTCTTTGTCCTTTTGCGTTGCCAGAACCTGCTCAATCTCAGCAATCTTTTCCTGAATAAAGAGGTATTTCCGCACCTCTGATTTCACTTTTTCAATCAGCTTTGGGGAGCGGATGAGATTTTCCATCGCCAACTCCACATTCGTGCTGCCAAAAATATCATTCGAACCGACCACTTCCATGCTGCCGGCAAACATGTCCTGCAGTTGACGAAGCACCTGTTTCAAGTTTCCAAGATTCGCTTTCTCTAACTTCTTCGGATCCACTTCATATGCCGCAAATAGCGCCCCAATATTCACATCTTTCGTAAAATGACACTGGAACCGTGCGCTTGTATTCTGGTCGTTATTTTTCTCTGTAATACAGCCAAATCCCTGAGCCTGATTAAATAGCGCACGTACTCCAGAATTGTACTGTTTCACTCGTTCATTCTGGTACGTATCGCCCCATGACTTTTCCGGAATCGGCGAAGGGAGGTAGGCCCAGTTTTCCTTCGCGGTTTGCACGAGGTGGCGGCCGACGCCTTCTTTTTCCAATATTGTTTTTTCATAGGATTTTTCATAAATAGACAATGGCGAGTAAGCAAACAATGGAATCCCGTTCTTGGTATTTAGCCAGAATATCCGATTCTTCAGTTCACTTTCTTTGATCGTAAATCGGGAATGACTGAGTGAATGCTTCTCGAAATTTTTAATGCCATTGAAAATATTCGGTGCCTTCACAGGTACAGAGACAAAACCCCATTGTGGGAAGTGCAGCTGACCGTTGCTGTTGGCAAGATGGAAAACCGGAAGCGCATCACGGTCCAAGCGAGCAGCAATCTTATCTTCAATAATCTTATCGATGGGCAGGTCATCGCCGTATTTCAGCCGTAAAAAGTCTTCCATCGACTTGGTAATCAATTCCCCAAATTGATCGGTCAGGAATTCAGAGACCGTGCCCACGACATCGATATCGGTTTCCTTCACCCAATAGGTTGATTTTTCAAGGAGCATTTCCGACCATTGCTGGACTAATAATTCGCCGTCCTTGGAATCAAACATCCGCTGAATCTCGCGGGCGACATCAGGCACACTGACAAGGTGCCAATAATAGGTGACATCGTTATCCTGTTTTACTTCCTCGCCATCGACAAGGATATCGGCGTTCTTTTCAAAAATTCCGCGCAGCGTTTCTAGGATTTCTTTATAGACCACATAGATCTTGTTATTCTGGTTATTTAACAGCTGAGTTACATCCTCATAGAATTCAATCATTTCTTCAATTCTTGCCTTTTCTGCCCGGGCATCATATTCATTCAGTTTGGCTTCAATGTAGGCATTCTTTTTGCGATCCTTTGAAATAAAAGCGCTGCGGGCATCCTCAAGTTTATTGTAGGCATACTCCTGCTCCGTCGTAATGGCTTTTGGCAGGCGTTCTAGTCGGTCGCGAAGTCCTTCTATATAAGCCTGTAAAGTTTTTAACATGCAGAAACCGTCGTTAGAGTAAATCAAACGTGAAGCAAAGATGGGTCCCTTTTGTGGATGCAGGAATAAGCGCTCCATCTGGCGGCGGAATTCCTCCATGATTTCCCCAGGTAGCTGTTTCTTACATTTGCGATATTGATCCTTTGCTTTTAGTAAAAACTCACGCTCCAACTCTTCATCCAGATTGATCACGGATGTTTTAATGACATTGTTGTAGGAGAAACGGTCACTGTTTTCAAAACCGGATAATGGCTCCGGGACGCGGTCATTAAAGCGCTGATGTACAGAATCTGGGTCGATTCGCAGTTTTTCTAAAAATTGCTCCACCTCCGTTTGATCCGGACCGGCATCAAACATCGTGTTCATTTTTTCAAACAGCTTATAGCCGATATAGGTCGTCATTTCTTCAAGTGGAATTTCTGCCATCGATGCGCCGATAATATTGTATTGGTAGTTGGCAGCATAGGGCTTTGGCATTTGGGCGATATTGGTGCGGATGTTGCTGATGTAGTCGTGGATGGCAAACTCTTCTCCGGATTTCTTTTCCTCATTGGCCATAAAGTTGGTGATATTTTCAGCGGTGACATTCATGCAGTAATCATAGGCATTCTCAAGCCATTTTCCTTCGAGATTCGTCCCGGAGATTAAATGACAGAGATTAAACGGCGGCATGGGGGAGTTGACATCTAAGAGGCTGCCGTATTTCATTGCAAAGCGTTCGTTTCGTTCATCACAGTTCATCCAGTAGTCGAGTTCTTTGAGGGCGGCATAGCCATTTTTCTCAATATATTCAACGGTGTGCGAGCTTAAGCCTCGTTTGGACAAATTCACATCTGGTGTGAATAGATAACCAAGGATGCTGACCTTATCAACACCGGTGGGGCCGAATTTCCGCTCCATTATCCCGCGCGTGATATAGGCAATATCGAGATAACAGCCGCTGCCGGTTCCACCGGATAGCCCTGTTAGGATGAAAACGTATAATCGTTTGCCCGTTCCCTCAAGGACTGCTTCAATTTTTCGTTCGATCGTTTGCACGACTTGGTTGATTTTTGTAAATAGCAAAAGTCTGCCAGCCTGGCGAACGCCTGATGCCCCGCTAATGCCGTCGGTAATTAATAACTCCGGTGACAGCCATTCCTTTATGTACGGCTCAATTGTGCTGCGGTTTTGCAGGAGGCCGCCGATTTCCGGATTGGATAGCAGAACAAATTCTTTGTTCGGGTCAAGGCCGATGCCTTTGTATTTTTTATTGCGATCATATTCATTCGTTTCGAATGCGAGAAATTCAATGTTATTTGGCTTTTCCTTCTTCTTTTTCGATAGCGGGTCCTGCGGCAGCTTGAAGCGGCGATTCACTTGGTATTTCAACCGCAACAGGGCATCAATCCCCGTTCCCCCAAGCCCGATGACAAGCATCGGATTATCAATCGTATCTACGCGAATTTTCTCCGAAATAATGCCTCCGCCTAACGAAACATCCAACTGCTGAATATGCTCTCTCACACTAGCTTTCATGCACAAATTCCTCCCTGGCTGTAAAATCAATTAGTCCTACTACATATAAAGACGTAAAATAACGTGATAAAGATTCAATTGGTGACAGGCACCACTTCGTGGTGCCTGTCACCGTTACTACGCTTTACATGTTAACTTATATACTCAACGTAAATGGTTTTATTAACTTTTTTCGGAATGATGCGCAGACGGTCGTTTCGTTTGATGACAAGGCCTTTTTTGGCGTCAATGGCCCGGCCGCCTTTTTCAATGGTGCAGCCAGAGTTATTGACGAGCAGGAGGGCATCACCTGCTGCCGGTTTGAAAATGACACCTTCCGTTTCCGCAAACTCTGGGGACAGCGATAAAAGCTGGTGCAGCCGCAACCTTCCTTTAAAGCTCTTTAATTTCTTGAACTGTGGGCTTGTTCGTTCCCCTGTATCCTCATCCTTTATTTCCACGACCATTTGGCCGCTAAAGCCGCGCCCCGCTTGTTTTATTTTTCCTAAAAGGAGGTAAGCAAGGGCTGCGAGCACCAGGGTACCTACCAAACCGCCAACCACATAAAGCCACGGAAAAGGTTTCTCATCCTCGGACGATACTACTGGTTTCGTCGTCACAGGCGCAGCCGCCGACTGTTGTACAGTCATCCTTTGTGGCTCGGTTTCACGGAAGAAGCTACTATCCTCCGCCTTCACCACCACCTCATAGCGTGTAGAATCTCCAAGCTTGAATTGACCGGTAAACCCTTGGTCCCCGGAATTTAAGGCAAACGATTCCGTTTTCCCTTTATCGAGGTCTTTGACATATACAGTTGCTTTCATCGATTTATAGATTTCTTTATCGGTAATAGCAGTGCCGCTATCCTCAAATACCGCTCCAATCTCTACCGTTTCGCCCGCTTTGTAGCTTTGCTTGGCAAATGGGGCAAGCTTCAGCTGTAAATCATAGTTGAATACTAGATTGATATCGATTTTATCCTGGGGTACGCCTTTTACTTTCAGTGTCCAATCACCTTCCACGGGCTTCCGCAGCTTCAACATCGAATAGCTCTTTGACCGTGACAGCAGTACCTGATCAGAAGGAACGGCCAGCTCTTTACCGGACGGATCCACCAGTTTAACCTCCACGGGCTGGCTCGACATCAGCGAAATATTCGCTTCTAACACATTTTCGTTCGGCACCGTAATTTTGATGACCTGAAAGTCGTCATTTCCCACTAATTGATCGACAGGGACAATTTTTAACTTCAAATGATTGGCAAAAATTTCACTGAGGATACCCGGAAGCTTATCCGCAGAGGTAGCTTCAAAAAATTTACCATTCGTGCTCTTTGCTACATCTGTGAGCACATCTTTATTTAGCTTGCCGTCTGCATTTAAGCCGATGGTATAAATCGGATATCCCTTCGTCTGTGCTTCTGCAACGGCCTTCTTCAGATCCGCATCCGCCTCGGTCGAGGTTTTGGACTTTTTCGGATTCAATTCGTTATTGCCATCTGCAAGCAACACAATCAATGGGAAGTACCCCTGCTCATGGCTCGACCCCAGCACCTTAACCGCTTCCTTCACCCCAGTAGATAAATCGGTATAGGTGTATTTTTCTACCGAGTCAACGAAATCCTTCAGATCCTGCTTATCCTGTTCCGAGTGGATTTTGACGAGTGCTTTTTCCCGCATCACTTCATCTGCATATGCAATTGCCCCAATTTTATCGCCGTTAAGGGAGGCCATATCAATAAACATCTTCATCGCTTCACTGCTAATATTCTGGGGGTCACTGCTCTTCATGGAATTACTGACATCCACCACCAGCATCCCTTCAATCCGAGAAGTGGAATGCAGCGGGCTCGCTGCGCGTACACTTAAATAATGACTGTTGCAGAGAAAGAAAGTTATCATTATAAAGCTACTAATCCATTTTTTTACCATCTGTGTGCACCTCCACTAGCAGTTTCCTATTTCGTGCAATAATTACAAAAAAATCCTATTATGAACCCATTTTATCATCGTTATTATTATATGCCCAAGCAATAATCCCTAGAATTTTAAAAATTTTCCTATTATAATGAAAATTAACTTACTATTTTGGAAAAATTTTATAGATTAGCGTAAAACATTCAAACAGGGGGAATATCATGTACAGCCTCATCTTTACTAGTATTCTAGTGGTAATCCTGCTTTGGAAAACCTCCAAACTTTTGAAAAAGAAACGCAACAGCGGCGATTTCAAAGATATCGATGATGAATTAATCATCATGTTAAACGAAGGTGATTCCATTGGCTAAACAGGCCATTCAGTTATCGAAGAAGAAGCGAACAATCTATCGCTTTCAAAAGCTAAAAATGTGTAAAAAATGCCATCGTTATTCTGTTTTAAAGGATGAGACATGTCCAACCTGCGGCACAAAATTTGCTGGAATCGAGAATCTCGTAAAATCGATTAGTAAAAAACGGTTAACAACCGAGGTGATTCGACTATTGCTAGTTGTCTGCCTTGGCATTCTATTCGCTCCTACGATTCACACCATGTACTATTCCTTATTCGCTGGCCTCATCTTTTGTACCTGCTATATAGCCTTAAACTCTATGTTCCTGAAAAGTGAGTATTTCCATCAATTGAAAAAGCTTCTCCGGGTCGATTTTCGCAAAATTCAAGCGGGAATTCAGTTTGACAGTGACCTTGCGAAAGCAGATATAACAGAAGCGAAACTGGCCCAGGCTGATGAAAAGCTTCGCGAAATTGGCGATCTGATTTCAACCGATCGCATGAAAATCCGCCGCGTGATGGTACTAAACAAAATTGCCCTAAGAAGTGACATGGAACTAGAACTTGAACCCCTTATTCCATCATCCTATGATAAAAATTTTGTGAAATATGCGCTTGAGGTAGTAAAAATCAATCGTACCCTGATGACGAAAAAGGGGATTGCCTACTTTATCCATTATCGAGATGCGATTGTCATTGATTTTGGCATGGACTCACTCATTGCTGCCGCCGGAACAGCCTTACGAATGAAACTGTACATTCTCGAATTTGCCCCGTTTATTGAAGAATTTCTAGATTATTTTCCAAAGGAACGTGTATTACGGCTGTGTAATATCATCCATGCCAATCCAGAAATCGACTGGGGCGGTCTTAAGGAAACAACGCTTCGTTTGGTCGCAAAAAAGTATTCCTATGATCCCGATTTCAAGCGTTTTATGCGTGGAAAAGAAAGGGTATTCAGTCATGCCTAAATCTACCGTTTATAAAAAAGTGATTCGATCGCGGAACTTTGTTTTGCTACTACTTGTGGTTTTGCTCGTTCTTGTTGGCGGCAAAATCATTCTTGCACATGAAAAAATCGCTGACTATGAAGAAGCAGTGAGATTGTATCAGTCAGGAAATTTGGTGGCCGCTGAAAAAAAGTTCCGGTCTGCTAAGCGAAATCTAGCTGTCACAGACCATAATCAAGATATCAACCGGAAGCTCCTGGTCCTTTCGCCGATTCGTGAAACCATGGAGGACCTAGATAAAGAGGCAGCGGCCTATCAAAACGAAAAAGATCTTGATCAACTCGTTGATACCTACAACCGCTGGCAGGAGAACAGGAAAAACTGGGTGTCAGGCACCACGATTCAACAGGATATGTATGGAGAGATGCATACTTTAACAAAGCTGGACCAGGATTTCGCGGGTTATTTTTCCGGAATAAAGAAAACACAGCTAGCAAAATTACAGAAGGAAGACGCCGAGGAGGAAAAGGTTTTTACCATCTTAACGAAGATTCCTGCAGAATTCTATGGCGATGATGTGGCCAAAACAAAAGAAATTCAATCCGTGTTCCAGCACTATTACATGGCGAAAATCAAGGCATTGATAGCGAAAAATAGTTCCGTTGCTGTAACCGCAAGCGAAGGAAATCGGCAATTTGCAATACTGACAAAGTTGACGATCGATTCCAGCTGGCTTCAAGCCATCCTTGACAGCCATTTCATAAAGGTTCTTACTACTTCAATCGCTAACAAGGATTATGCGGCATTTGCTGAGCAAGCAAACTCTGTTAAAAACCTATCAGCCCATATGAAGGATGCCAAGGTGTTTTCTGTTATTGAAAAAACAAAGGGGAATTTACTTAACAAGGCGAAAAGTCTTATCACCACCAATAAATACGAGGAAGCGATTAGCCTCTATGAAACACTTAAACCAATAGAAAATACGGAGCAGCTGATTACTGATGCCAATCTTGCCTGGGATCAACATGAGCCGGTTCGCCTCCTAAAGCGTCTCTATCCAACAAAGGAATTTACGAGCGCTGTGAATATGAAGAACAAATGGGGCGCAGATCTGGTCATTGCTGCTATCTCCAAAGACGGGGGAATCTATTTTGGCAAGCGTAAGGGAGAAGAGGCGCTGGCAGTTTCCGAGGGAACCTTAGAGGGCTCGCCGACCGTTACATCACTAGACCTAGAAAGCAGCTATGGTTCAGCAAACAATCCGGTTATCTCTCTCGATGCCAAATCGTCGGAACGGAAACATCATTATTTGGCCTATGAAGTTCGCTCCGGTGCATTGGTGAAAATTCTTGATGTGGAGGCTGACCATTTAACCGTTGAATCGAAGCAGCTTTTACTAGTAGACAATCCAACCGGCCAAGGTGCTGGCGAACACAGCTATTTTGAACCGGATGCTCAGGGCGTGTATCATTTTTCAAAAATAAAGGTAGATTATGTTGATATTCAGGTAAACGAAGTGACCAATTACGCAGGGAAAAAGGTACGCTTCACTGCAAACGCCGCAGCGAAAGCAAACGGAGGGGCATTGGTCACACTATCTGAAACCTATAACAATACTACGAGCAGTTGGGAGAAAACGTACTTATTATTAAAAGGGCAATCGGATTTTATCATTTATAAAAACTATACTGTCATTGGAATTTTGAGCGGGTACGAGGATATAACTGACGGAAGCGGCGTGCAGGTTCGCGTTCCGGTTTTTACAGTGGAAAAAGTGGAGAAATAGAAAAGAGCCAGTAATCGTTACTGGCCCTTTTCAAAACTAGACAGTGGGATAAATTGATTGAAAACCCCTATCGTCGTAACCTTCCCAAGTCCCACATCCGTAAAATCCGTTTTATAGACGGAGAAAACAAGATAATCGGATTTGGTCGTTCCAGCATCAAAGATGGATTTTCCCGCAACGGAGAGAATTCCCTTTTTAAGGATGTTCGACGACTGATCCATGGTTTTGTGATTAATCCAATCAAGATAATCGGAACGCTCAGGATTTGTTGCTGATAAAACAAAGATTATAAAAATAGACAAAATAATGGATCCAAGACGCTTCATTTTCTGAACTCCTATCTTTTAAAAAATACACTAACAGCTTGTACATTCATATGTTTGTTCATCATGAAAAATCACCTTAATTGCTGCGCTTTACAGGAAATAATATTTTGGTGACCTATGACTCTTGCTATGATAAATTAGTACTATTATTATCTTTTTCTAGTTCTGCTAAACATGACCTTAAATGTAAAGGAGAAAACACGGTGACAAGAAAATGGAAGTGGGCGCTTGGCTGTATTATTTTCCTACTGTTTTTAAATGGATTTGGTATTCTGGCGGTTACTTTTTTTAGGTGAATAGGAGAGGCAGGGGAGCAGTAGATGACAACAAACCTAACACAACTGATTTCGAAAAGATTACTGTTTGCCATGCTCATCGTCACCATTGGAGCGGAAATTTTCCTTTATTGCATGCGGTACAGCAATATGGCGAGTACCCTATATGATGCGATGATGGTGTCGTCCTTTTTTATTGGCTTGAAGTTGCACCACCGGCTTCAAAGTCCCACGTCCCAACCGAAAACGAAAAGGCAGCTTACCCTTCAATTCACAGGTGCCTTCTTGATTTTCTTTCTAGGCAGCACAGTCATCAATATGTTTTCAACTTACACGTTTCAAGATTTCAACACGGATTATGATCAATACGTTCAAGACTACACCGACATTCAAATGGCTGTTGGAGAGGATATTGGTACTCCAGCAGAAGAACCTGTTTTGTCCTTTTTCGAAAAAGTAGATACGATTGGCTATGATTTATATGCCGACACACTTGCCGGGTTAGAAGAGGTTTGGCGGCTTGCGTACATGATTCTTCTTCTTGTTATGTTTAAAAAGATATTCCCGCGCAGATGGGAGAGCGGCCGAAGAGACATCTTCCTGATGGGTGCACTGTTTCTCACGTCCATCCTGTTCGGAATCGACCATACGCTAGATTCCGTAGAGCCATGGTCAGTAAGCATAGGCGCCATCGTAACTTTTGCCAATATGGGATTACTCTTTGGATTAATCTTATTATGGACACGAAACCTGTGGGTGACCGTCCTCGTCCATACACTTTACGATATCACCGCCACATTGTCGTGGTACTATATCGATTATGCTGTAGAACTATTTGCGCTAGCTGTGTTAAGTGTTCACGTAACTCTTTTTACGATGGAAAAATTAAAACAAAGACGCTTGAGGCAGCAGTTAGAGGTAGTTGAATTGGTGAAGGCGGCAGAATCACCATAAAAGAGGTTCCGAGTAGTTACGGAACATCTTTTTTGTTAGCTTGCTGGCCAGATTTGGTCCGCCCATTCAGGATGATCGATGAATGGATTGCGGTTTCCTTGAATCGATTGTATGACATCATTTCTATGCTTTTCAAAGGCATCCGGCGGATCCATTTTGCTCCATTGCAGCAGGACAGATTTCTTGCCGTGAGTTGGTGTGGGGTACGTATTGACCTTGTCAGCTAGCTCAAGGTCAAGCTCACCGCCGTCACCTTCATAACGTACATCCATATACATTAGCATTCTTGCAATATCGCCCTTAACATGATTCGGTGGCTCAAATGAATCACTATCATAATAACAGTCAGCACATTCACCCTGTGATCTGCCGCCGTTATCAAAATCTAAATGTCTACGTGTGCTGTTGACAGATGCGTCAGTAGGCCGTAAATGGTGAATATCAGTACCTGGTCCGACGCTTGTCCCAAAGTTACCATGTGATTTTGCCCAAACATGCTCACGATTCCAGTCATTCACACCTGAACCAAATGTCGTCTTTGCTTGTGAACGGTTCGTGTAAAGAAGAATCACGTTGTTTGGATTGTTCGGATCTTCATCTGTTTTCTTTAAAGCTTCTGTTACCTGAGCATATGTTAATTTTGTTTGTGTTTTAATGATATTGTGCAGGGATAGTTTAAGTTCAGCACCTGTTTTTCCAGCTGCTGCTTGATAATAGGCTTCCACAGTATTAGATGGTGCCGCGGTTACTGTTACGGTAAAAGAAGCACTAACTGTTTTATTGCCATCATTTGCTGTAACGGTAATATTTACAATACCCTCAGTTTCAGTTTGAAGCGTTAAAGTCGCTCCTTGTACAGTACCAGCAGTTGTACTGTAGGTTAAAGCATCACCATCCGGATCTGAAAAATAGTTAGTTAAATTGATGGAAACGGATGAACCTGCTTGAACAGAAATATTTTGCAGTGGTGCCGCTACAACAGGGGACTGATTTACTGGTTTCGGTAAAAAAGGAGAAGTAATAACTTCTCCTCCTACATTAGATATTTTGATGTTAGATGTATCTACGCCGTCTTTAATCGTCCATTTCTGAACGTTTTCAGCGCCTCTAATTTGACTAATGTTGGCATTATCAATAATAACCTCTTTAACCTGAATACCGCTTAGGTCAATAACTGCACCTTGTTTGGCTGGGCTAATGGTAATCACTGTATTCTTTAAGCCTTCACCTTTTAGCTTTGCGTAGGAGCCTTTTAATACAATACCATCGGTAATAACCGAATCTGCACTAACTGTAATATCTGCACCTTCATTTGAAACTGTTAACTTCTTTGTTTTGAAGTTATTTAAGTTGTAAATTTTTGTTGATTCTGGCGGTGTTACTGGTGGTAGAACTTCTCCACCCGCAGCCTTTAATTGTGTTTGGATAATCACTGGATCGTGGTCACTTGCACGTCCATGTTCTTCCATGAATCCAGAGTTAATGTGTAAAATATCTACCGTTGTATAAGCTTCCATATTTTTTGTAACTAAGACTTGGTCAAGTACTTGTGCATTACCTTGGTAAGAATAATTGTAACGCTCATTGGCAGGAACTTTGTCAATCATGTCAATCATTTCGTTCCCTTTTGCAATTTCTACTGTTTTGGTAAATTCGAAGTCATTGAAGTCTCCTAAAAGAACAACATTAGCATTTGCATCCTTTGCTTTCACATCTTTCACGAAGTTATTAACAATGGTTGCAATTTTATGACGTTGAATTTCACTGCTTAATACTGGCGGTTGGTTTTTACCGAATAACGGTAGGTCACCGCCTTTAGAATTGAAATGGTTGGCCACAACGATAATACTTTGACCTTGGAAATCAAATTGTGCTGCAAGCGGTTTGCGGCTTGATTTAAATGCTTCGTTTGTAGGTTCAATCCGCCCAGGATTTAGTGTCAGCTTGCCGTTATCAAAGCCAACTGCTTGTGTTGATGTACCTTTTTCTGCACCTGCAGTTAATGATAAGCGCTCTTTATTATAAAGGAAGGCCACACGAATATTACCACCAGGCGCACCGCCATCTTGATTGTTTTCTGGAGCCACTTCTGTGTAAGCATATGTTGGTCCGCCAAGTGCTTTTACTTTGTCAATAATCTTTTGTGCACTTTGTGTTCCTTCTACTGTTCCATCATCTGTTTCACCGTTGTTATCTTGAACCTCGTTTAAGCCGATGATGTCAGGTTTTTTCATTAAATTGACAATGGCATCAGCAATTTTTCCTACTTTTGCATCATCCGTTTTCGTTGAGAAGTTCTCAACGTTATATGTTCCTATAGTTAACTTGTCCTCTACAGGTGTAATTTTTGTTGCAGCACGAACGATTTCAGTTTCTGTTAGTGCTGGCATACTTTTTTCTTGTGTCATCACTTTAAAGTTGCTGTATCCGTAGTTCACAACACCATTAATCGGAGCTGTATAATAATCTCCCATTTTCGCACGGTAAGATTTATTGGCTGTTGAACCGTTTCTGACATCAATTGAAATACGATCAGGGTTTGTATCATCAGCAGTAATACGTAACCCACCGCCAACAACGTTTGTTGGATAATCTTTTGGCACCACCCAAACTAATGCGTCTTTTTGCAGGGCAAAAACTTTTGGATTATCAACTTGGACATACATACCTTCAATGCTTTCCCAGAAATCAATCGCATCCTCTTCTGGGTCAAATGTTGCAAATTTGTCATTATCAATTATTTCTAGAGGAGCAATCCGGTCAACTCCAAGTTTAATTGGTGCTGGAAGTGGAGCAGTACCATTTTTCGTAATCGTTGAAGCTTCAAGCTCTGTAATAGTTAGGTCTGTTGATGTTTTCTCTGCATAACCTTCACCGTAGTATTCTGTTACCTTACCAGTTACTTTAACGCGGTCACCGATGGAAACTCCATGAGATGATTTGAATACTAGGATACCATCAGACGTGCTGTCGTCATCATCACCTTCAAGGTCTTGAATAAAGAAGCGGCTCGTTCCATCAATATAGGTAACAACACCCTCAACATCAGTTACGGTTTTACCGTTAAATAATGAAGTATGGGATTTACCTTGAATATCATAAATGTGAACCGGGCCATCTTGGATAATATAATCAAATGATGCGACAGGACTATTTGTCATGCCTGCTTTCACTGAAACAGCTTTAACTGTTGTTGCTTTATTAATTACGATTGGCTGTGTATACACAGTGCTTGCTGTAGAGCATGGTAGAACTTGGTGGACGAACTTGAAAGCTTGTCCCATCAGCATCTTCCACAGTATAGTTACCGCCGGAGGACGTGCCAACCGTAACATTTTTAACTTTTACGAGTTTCGCTTCTTTGCTTTCATTCAAGTCAGCTGCTTTTACTAGTTCAGCTGCTGGAACTGCTTCATTGCCAGTAACTACGATGTTTGCATGATCAGCTTCGATTTCAAGTAATGTTGAATATTCTACAAGCTTACCTGAAACAGTAATTTTATCGCCTGTTTTAATTGTTGTGCTATCAGTTGGTGTGTAAGCGACAATTCCTGCTGTAGCATCTTGGAAGTAAATCGCCCTCCCCAAGACAGCTGTAACTACGCCGCTTGTTTGAACGTTTGATTGCAAAGCCATAGTTCTTATTTCAGCTATGGAATTTGCTTTTAAAAGGGTGTAGGGAAATGTTACCATATCGCTGTTGTCTAAGCCGTTTTTAGTGGCAATTGCTTTAATTGTCATGTCAGCTTTGATTTCGATAGGTGCTTTGTATTCAGTGCTTTCTGTGGTTGGCTCAGTGCCATCTGTGGTGTAGTAAATTTTTGCATCTGCAGTTTCTGTTGTTAATGTTACAGTTGTTCCAACTGCCACAGCACCTGCTGCAGGTGATGCTGAAACATTTGCAACTTTTGTTTCTACAGGGGTAGAACCACCGTCCATGGTGTGGGAACCAAGGTATGTAAATACATCTTTACCCATGTTATCCCATTCTATTGCTGGGTCAAAGGCATCATCAGGATTGCTATCTCCAGTTACAATTGAGCTTTTACGGACTAGAGTTTGGTCAATAGTTTTAACAGTTGTTCCCCAAGTGACTTTTTCGCCGATTTTTCCAATAACGTCAATAATTGTACCGTTATGTTTTAAAACAATCGCGTCATCACCGTTAAAGTTAATAACGGTCTTGGCTGTATCAAGTAAGTCTGTTTTCGCAACGATTGCCGCATCAGCGTCGTTGCGTGAAATGACAAATGTTTTTCCATTTGTAAGAGTTGCGGATGGATCAGATGATAGTGCCAATTTGAAAGTTGTAGTTGCGGCCCCATTAGCATAATGTTCAAGCGTGTATTCACTTAACTTTACGTCAGCGCCTGTTCCGTTATAAACCTCAATGGCTTTGTTAAAACTACTGCCTTCGATATATTCAGAAATAAATAAATCGGTAGTCTTTGTGGCAGCGGTTACAGATTGGATGTAAAAATTCGGTAACACCAAGCTGATGACCATAATGGCCACAAGAAACATATTAAATTTCCTTTTACTATTTCTTGTCAAAACTGCACCTCCAGGTAGCATGTGTTTGATTATTTTCAAAACGCTAGTAAATTCTCCTAACTAGCAAGCTAGGAGAATTTACCCTTTATGTGCGCCCGGCATGGGCGATAACTTGGTGGTGCAAGTCCACTACAGGCTTGGCAGTAGGAACTGTTAGCTAATGGCAAGGGTGTCCTCCGCGAGGAGGAATCTGAAGGAAGCCGGCGGCAAATTCTCGAACTGACGAACAGAAACTATATACAAGGCTGAATTGGGACGGATGAGTCTGCATAACAAGATAAAGTCCAATACTGCCCAAATCCCATACAGTAAATATAGCAGTTACATGAGAAGAAGGTTATCGCTCATACCCGGGGAGGTCTCACGGACGAGCGAATTTGCTCGGTTGAAACAAGATTTATCGTGAGAAGTCAGCAGAGGTCATAGTAGTTTCCTTTGGAAATGAAGGACTGAACAATCTTAAATCTTGGAAAACAAGGAGGTGTAGGCACCCCGCCTAATCGTAGAAAACATCAAGGTATAGACCAAAAGATGGCTACCTATGAAGAAATAGGTTGGAAACCGAAAGGTACATAGGAGTGCGTAGGGATGCCGACATGGATATGAAAGAACAAGATGGTATCAAATTAATCAACAAAGTTATCGCAAATGAAAACCTTTGGAAAGCATATGAAAAGGTGAAAAGTAACAAAGGAGCTCCCGGGGTTGATGGGATTACCGTATATCAATTGAAAACACATATGGAAAAGCAATTCCAACCTCTTAAACAGAAGCTTTTGGATGGGACTTACCAGCCCCAACCCGTTAGAAGGGTTGCCATTCCAAAATCAGACGGTTCCAAAAGATATTTGGGGATACCTTGTGTGTTGGATAGAGTGGTACAACAAGCTATCCTCCAAGTAATTGAACCAATAATAGACCCATACTTTTCTGACAATAGCTTTGGTTTTCGTAAAGGTAGGAATGCACACCAGGCAATTAAACTTGCCGAACAGCATTATCATGAAGGATACCGAGTAGTAGTGGACTGCGACTTAAGAAGCTACTTTGACACAATCCACCACCAAAAAGTTCGAGCATATTTGGAAGAGTTCATCTCGGATAAAACCGTTCTTAAATTGATTTGGAAATTCCTTCGCTCAGGTATTCTAGACAAAGATATCTATATTGAAACCACAGAGGGAGCACCGCAAGGTGGACCGTTATCCCCCATTTTAGCAAATGTCTATTTGAACAAATTAGACAGAAAACTAGAAGAGAGAGGACACCGTTTTATTAGATACGCAGATGACTGTGTGCCACGAAAGCAACCAAGGTGTGCGTAAGCACACAAGGAAGCTATGCTGCACTCAAGATGAGAGTAGGCCTCTCGCAATCGCTATACAGGTAGAGGTTGCAAGCCACCTTAAGGTGCTATAGTCAAAAGCTATGGTATTGAGCGTTAAGGAAAAGGCAAAGCAAGACTTTGTCAGGTACATATTAAGGAGACGAAAACCATTGAACCGCTGAAGAAGTATCGAAAGCGTAGGGATGTCATCAAAACTGAGGGGGAGTCGTTAACTCAGGATGAGTTCGGAAGGAACCTGTTTACTGTCCGTTCGGTGACCGGTATAAAGGCGGCGTGAACTTAATATAGGCTTGAGTGTGGAACGTGGGAACCTACGACATGGATGCTAAGGGAGAAATTCAAGTGGAAGCCCCACAAGAATCAGAGTACCAATGCCATGTATAGGGGCGGAATAACTCGTAGTAGCAATGAAACCTCCTAACGGAGGTAGAGCAAAGGGGTTATGTTATTCAGTTTTATGAGCAAGTCAACCATTTTAGTGGGAGGAACTTATGAATAAAACAAAGCCGTACAAGATATCCAAAAAGGTGGTCTATGAAGCCTTTCTTAGAGTTAAAGCAAACAAAGGGTCAGCTGGAATTGACGAAGAGTCAATACTAGAATTTGAATTGAACCTAAAGGATAATCTTTATAAACTATGGAACAGGATGTCCTCTGGAAGTTACTTTCCTCCACCTGTAAAAGCTGTAGAGATACCGAAGAAAACTGGTGGAACCAGAACACTAGGTATCCCAACTGTTGCAGATAGAATTGCACAAATGGTTGCAAAGCTGTATTTTGAACCCTCGGTCGAACCTTTCTTTCACGAAGATTCATATGGCTATAGACCTAATAAAAGTGCTATTCAAGCATTGGAGATAACTCGTAAAAGGTGTTGGAAATACAACTGGGTGCTAGAATTTGATATTAAAGGCTTATTTGACAACATTGATCATGGATTACTAATGAAAGCAGTGGAAAAGCACACAAATATTAAATGGGTGAAACTATATATTGAAAGATGGCTAAAAGCACCTTTTCAAATGAAAGACGGTTTAAAAGAACGCACTTCTGGCACACCGCAAGGTGGAGTCATAAGTCCTGTTCTTGCGAACCTATTTCTTCATTACACATTTGATAAATGGATGACTATTAAACATCCAAATAATCCATTCGCAAGATATGCAGATGATGTAGTTATCCACTGTAAGACAGAAGATGAAGCAATAAAGTTGCTTGAATCATTAAACAACAGGATGAACGAATGTAAACTTGAACTACATCCGACCAAAACAAGAATTGTATATTGTAAGGATGAAGATAGAAAGGAAAATCACGACAACATTTCGTTTGATTTTCTAGGATATACGTTCAGACCAAGACGTTCGAAGAATAAATGGGGAAAGCATTTTATAAACTTTACACCTGCCATTAGTAATAAATCCAAGAAATCAATTCGGCAAAAGGTTAGAGACTGGAAGCTTCAATTAAAAGCGGAAAAGGACCTTACGGACCTATCGAATATGTTTAACTCTAAGATTAAAGGATGGATTAACTTCTATGGCAAGTTCTACAAATCTGAAATGTACTCAACATTAAGGCATATAAATAAAGCTTTAATCATGTGGGCACGAAAGAAATATAAAAAGTTCGCTCGACATAAGAAAAGGGCAGAGCATTTTCTCGGTAGAATTGCCAAACAAAATCCTAGATTCTTTAAACACTGGGAATTGGGTATCAAGCCAACGGCTGAATAATGGGTGCCGGATGAGTCGAGAGGTTCACGTCCGGTTCTAAGAGGGGCTACTGGGGAGGTTCCAGTGGTCTACTTGCCTCGTCATCTATGTCAAAAGCAAACGAGCTGGAGAAAGGGTAATGAACAGTGTCACTAGCTATATCGAAAGTGACCTTGGACTAACCATTAACCAAAAGAAAAGTAAAGTCTGTGGGGCAACTTCGGCTACATTCCTTGGTTTCAATCTACAAAACCTCATGGGAAAGTCGGTTGCCGACCTAGCAAGTCGGCAAAACAACGATTTAAAGATAAATTGAGAAAGTCGACCAGTCGAAAACAACCGGGAACTTTCGAAGAAATCATCAAGAAGATAAACCAGTTAACCACTGGATGGATTAACTACTACGGTATAGCTCGTATGAAACAATTTATCATTAACATCCGGAAGTGGTTAAACCACCGACTTAGACAACTCATTTGGAAGCGATGGAAAAAGCCAAAGACCAAATACAGAATGCTTCGCAAATATGGAATCAGTCATGACGATGCCATGAAATTAGCTAATTCCCGGAAGGGATATTGGCGCATATCCAAAAGTGAAATCCTACATCAAGCGATAACAAAAGAAAAACTCACAAAGTGGGGATTGAAAGACATTTCCCAACTTTATGAGCTTAGATACTTAAAAGATTGAACCGCCGTATACGGAACCGTACGTACAGTGGTGTGAGAGGTCGGGGATTAAAATTCCCCTCCTACTCTATTTTTTATTAATCTTCAAAATTAGTTTCGCCTTCAACCGTTACGGTAGAAAGATCTACCGTAGTACCACCTTTAATAGTCAGGTTTCCTTTTACTGTTGCGTATTCAAGCTTAGAAACACCTGTTACATCAACAACCACGTTTCCAAAGTATACCTTTGGATTCGCTGCAGTACCGCTGAAGGATGCAGCAGGAACTGTTTGTGATGCTACGTTTACGATACGTCCTTCCACTTGAGGATTGACCTTTTTATCTTGCTGCGTTGCAATGTAGTCATTGAACATTTCCCAATCCACAAATCCTGGCTCACTTACACGCCCTTCAGTGTATGCTTTACCGAACATCGTAAATCCGTCCCCGCCTTTAGCTGTAAAGACATTAGTTGCTACATAGTAATGTTTCTCAAGGTCTAATGCTGTATAGTTCCCATCTTTACCTTTTACATCGATTGTTTGAACTTTTTCACCAACTGGCTTTGTGCTGTCATAAGTGAATTTCAAACCAGATACTTGTAAGAAGCCGCCAAATGCAGTAGATGGCGCATCTTTTACGCTGTATTCCAGTGCTTCTTTTACTTCACTGCCTTTAAGATCCATAATGCCCAAAGTGTTTCCGAATGGAAGGACTCTAAGAACATCAGCTAATGTAACTTGACCAGCAGGAAGAGTTACCCGAATTCCGCCACCATTTTGAACGGCAATCAAAGTATCAGGATTGATTGATTGTGCCTTTGCAAGCATACCATCAGTAATGAAGTTACCAAGGTTTGTTTCCACTGTACGTGCTGGTGGAGTTCCACCTACTAGTGGAACAACAGCTGTACCAACCACTGTCGCTTTCTTTTCATCAACAGCCGGTTTGTATTTTGTATTTAGAATTTCTGCTGTTTCTGCATCTTCTGCGTAAGTAGTTATATCAAGTAGTTTCCCCGTTGTTTTTGGAACGATTACCTTACCGTCAGCATCAAACGTTACATCCAATGTCCCTAAGAACTTGTTGTATTCGTTTGCTTGTACAATAACAGTTGGCTCGTCACCAGTTTCATCAAATACTGGATTATCTAGTTTTGTATGAGAGTGGCCGCCAACGATGACATCGATTCCTTCAACTTGTTTCGCTAATTCTAAGTCATTGTCCCAGACACTTGAATCATCATAACCAATATGTGTTAAGGCAATGATCTTGTTAACGCCTTTTTCTTTTAGGGCAGCAACAGATTCTTTTGCCTCATCAATATAATTTTCAAAAGCTACACCGTCTCCAGGGCTTGAAATCGTTGGCGTTTCAGCCGTTGTTAAGCCGAAAATCCCAACCTTTTCTCCATTTACCTCTTTAATGATGCCATCGTAAATGTCCCCGCCTTCAGGTTTATCTGTGATTACATCATTATGGAATTGAGATTTTAAATTAGCATCGTTCGTAAAGTTTACGTTAGAGCTAACGAATGGGAAGGAAGCTTCCTTAACAAAATTACTTAATACACCAGTTCCCATATCAAATTCATGGTTTCCGAATGTCATCGCATCATAGCCGGCTAATTCCATAAACTCCAAATCTGCTAAACCTTGATATTCATTAAAATACAATGTTCCAGAGAAAACGTCACCAGCATCAAGTAATAATGCATCCGGCTTTTCTGCACGAACTGACTTAATCGCCGTCATTTTTTTAGCGACATTATCAATGTTTGCATGTGTGTCATTGGTATGCATGATATTTAATGAATATCTGACTAATGGTTTAATCGCATTTTGGGATACGGCAGATGTTCCACCAAGGATTGTTACATTTTTATCTGTAGCCACGTCGGCTACTCCAGCAGGAAGTTCGTTCACCTCTGTTAGAAGGATTGGTGCGTCTTCTTTTGCTGCAAGCACTGAACCTGCAAGTGCATCAGCAAAGTTTCTTCCTGTAGCAACAAACACACTGTCTTTTACCTGATCTAGTTCTGTAGCAATCTTTAAGGATGTTTCAAACCTAGTTTCTCCACCAATACGCTGCGGATTCTTAACAGTACTTGCAACCTTTTCGCTGATTGCTGCATTGCCACCAATTAAAATAGTATCCGTTACATTCTTAAGCGCTTCCATAGTTGCTTGAGGAATCCCGTCGGTTTCTGTTAAAAGGATGGGAAGTCCATTTTTAGCTGCATATGGCGCAACAGAAATCGCATCAGGATAATTACGGCCATTCACAAGGATTGCTTTGCCCGATTTACTGCCTAGTTCCGCAGCTATAGCAGCAGCTGTTTCAAAACGGTTCGCACCTTCAATTCGTTTGACCCAAAGTTTTAAATTAGTTGATAATTCTTTATATACGTTTTTGGAAACGGCACTCTTTCCGCCTACAATAATTGCATGAGTGGCACCTAATCTTTTAATCTCTTGTTTTGTTGATGCATCTATTGCATCTGTACGTGTTAATAAAATTGGAGCACCATGTTGGTAGGCTAATGGTGCAGCAGCTAAAGCATCAGCAAAATCATCGCCTCTTACAACGATAACATAGTCTGAGGATTCCCAGCCTTTTTTAGATATTTGCACCGCTGTTCCATAACGGTCTGCCCCTTCAATCCGATTAAGCAATGATGAGTTCACACTATTTAACTTTGCGAATGCATCATTAGATAAAGCTTTTGTTGGCTGAGTTTCTGCTGCCTTGGCGGAAATTCCACCTAACGGACTTGCTAGCATTCCTAATGCTAAAGCAGAAACTACTATACCATTGAACTTATTCTTTGTACCCTTTTTCACTATGTCTCCACCTTTCGACAATATTAGTAGTTACAAAAGTATTATAACTTTAATTTTTTAAATAGTATATTAGATTCCTATTTTTAAAATATTAAATTAATGCAAATGATAGACACATTTTAAAATGGGTCCATGTACCTATTTTTGCTAAAGAGGGTAGTTCCAAACAACTAATCCCTAACCAATTGGAGGCTTTAAGCATATATAGTTTATAAGGAGATGATATGTATGAATATTATTCAACGATTTATTCCTGCGTCTAATAAAGAAACTCGCCCGGGCATAAAAATGATCCCTAAATACATCACCATCCATGAAACTGATAATCCAGGTGCAGGGGCAGACGCAAGTGCTCACGCTCGTTTGCAAGAGCGCGGAAATGACCGTACAGCATCATGGCACCTTCAAATTGATGACCATGAAGCTATCCAATCAATACCATTCAATGAAATAGCTTGGGCTGCCGGTGACGGCCGTAACGGACCGGGCAATCAAACATCCATTCATATTGAAATTTGTGTTAATGCGGATGGAAATTTTCAAAAGGCGGTTTAGAATACTGCTGAGGTAACCAAGCGCCTAATGGGGCAATTCAATATTTCAATCTCAAATGTCGTTCAGCATAATCACTGGACGGGCAAAAACTGTCCAAGATATCTTCGTAGTGGAGAGAGGGGGATAAGCTGGAATGACTTTATTAATATGATAAATAACAATGAGGGGGTGGTAAATCAATTGCCCCTTGTCGAACCTGTGTTTGTTCAGAGTCATACAATCATTCAACGCGTCCGTGCCCTTGTGAAGACAGATATAAGAAAAGCCCCTAGTCATCATTCGGAATTTGTTCGGGATACCTATGTAGGCGAGGAATTTAACGTTTTTGGACGTGAAGGTGACTGGCACAATGTTGGGCGTGATAACTGGGTTGATGGAAATGGGGGAAGGAACTTGTATTGGATTGATAATCCATCTTTAAATAGTTAAGCTAGAATAAAGCAGCTGAATTATTTTCATGCAGCTGCTTTCTAGCATTTATTAAGCCTTTGTTTGAAGAAATTGATTGGCCTTTTTGTAATCTTCAAGGGAATCAATTTCAAACCAGTCGTTTGTGTTGATTTTTGAAATCTTTACATGAAGATTAGGGATATTGGCCTGAACGATATTATCCCAATATAAATCCTTGAAATGTCCGTCTTCAATAGCTTCCTCAAGCTTCCTCTTTAGTAATAGCCCATCTTCCTTCGTCCAATAAGTAATGCCGGAATTAATGTAATCAGTACCATCAGCGACAATCACATCTTGAATCCAGTCGTTTTCATCATATTTTAAAATCCACTCTTGCTTAAAATTGTGTTTAATTCCGCCAAAGAAGGCAGAATGCTGCAAATCATTTCTTAAGAAATTAGAGGTTAAGAAAACATCGGCATCGTTTACATAGGAATCCTGAAGATACTCCCTTACAAGATACATCGTATAAATGTTGTTATACAAATGATATTTATCATTGTGAATAAGGGTAACACCATATTTTTCCTTTAAATACTCGAATTTTTCGTGTAGGTAGCCTGTCACAACAATAATCTCATGGATCCCTTTTTCTTTTAGAAATCTTATTTGTCTTTCAGCCATGGGTTCACCTGCGACTTTTACTAACGATTTGGGTGTATCATTTGTCAACGGTCTAAGTCTTGTTCCCATACCTGCAGCTAGAATAATTGCTCTCATTATGTCACCTTTCTGAAAATCATTTAATAAATTTATTATAATAATTATTATACCCACTGACATATTTCTCACTACAATGCCTTCTTACTTTTAAAGCTTGATTAAGAATTCAGTGAAGCATTCCATAATCGAAAATACTATCATAAGCTTAAGTCCAATGTCTACAATTTCAAACATTCATTGAAAAGGGTGAAAATAATGGCGTAGAAATTGAAACAATACTGCAATTCTCGCATAACGAATAAATCAGAACATTATCAGTACCTTGCAAAATCTCTAGTAGGTGATTATTTTTATGAGGAGTCAAAGGAACTGAATATAAGAAAAAACCGACCCACTCTTCTCAAAAAAGGAGAGTGGGTCGATTTTTTCTTATTGGACCGTTCGTGAAATTATTTATACTGCTTAAAAATTAAAAACGATGGAAACTTTGGTGAAAACCATGTTGATTTTGGCGGCATGATGCAATTGTTATCAGCGCATTCCACAAATTCCTCATTGTCCACTGGGTAAGTTTCAATTAAAACATCATTTTTCATTGCATCTTGTTTATACTTGATAAATTCTGAATCAGAAAGATATCTTAAGCTGTTAGTATCAAAGATACGGAAAGCTTGGGAAATGATTTGCGTATTTAACCGGTAAATATCATTATTCCAAAAGGCATCAGAATTCAGGTCGATGAGATTGACTACAAATTTTTCCTCATCATATTCAATCCGAATTTTCCCTTTTGAAAGTGGTGTATCTTCCGGCATAATCTCAAATTTTTTAAAAATAAACTCCTTGGCCTTTTCGAATAATTGGGCATCGACATGTGGAATTACCCGATGGATGGGCAAAATATCCAAATAGTCGAAACTGATTAAGCAGGACAGAACGGAATTCTTAAAGCTAGCCAGCGAAGTTGTATATAATCGGTGATGCCCATCAGCCACATACAAATTTTCTTCATCTGAAAATTCCTCTATAATTTTCCTCGCTTCTTCCCCGCAAAATACAAATATTTCTATCCCATCCAGCACAAAGTTCTCAGTAAATTTCAGCTCATGAATATAAGATTCATAGTCCACCCTTTTCCCATGCCCAAGCAGAATAGGAGCAGCCTCACAGTTATACCCGTGGAGGTTACTGAGCATTCCTTGAACAATATCAGGTATGACCAATTCATGGCACTTGATTCTGCCGCTGTGATACTCCGTAATCGGGACATCACAGATCATGCCATAGATATTCTCATATTTAAATACATATACTGCATCATTAAAATTCATAATGGGCTGGATATTTAATAATTCCTTTTCCTTTTCATTAAGAAAAAGAGTGCTTTCATCAAGGGCAATTCTATTATCTTTAATATTAGTTAAATTAATGAATTCAGAATCATATAATTTACCACTCACATTAAGATATGATTTTTCAAGTAACTTAATTTCCATATTTTCCACCTACATTGAATGCTGATTTTATTCGACTAGCATCTCGGCTGGTTTAGATTCAACAATATCTTCAGAACCCAATATTACCTTTAAGGCATTCACCATTTTTTCGTTTTCCTCAGGTCGTTTAACGGCGATCCGAATATATTCTCCATCGAATCCGTTCTTTTGCGATAAATCCTTTATGAATAAATTATTCTTAGCAAGAAGCACTTCCGTTAGCCCCTTGGCTGTATGGGACCCAAGAACTTCACACATGACATAGTTTGCCTGTGACGGGATAACGCGTAGGTTTTGAACACTTGCAAGATCCTTCACATATTTCCTTCTGACCTCTTTAAACCTTCTCATCGCCGTTTCATAGTCACTCTTATACTTTTCAAAAATTTGCATATAAAATTCTCCGAAGGAATTGATATTCCAAATAGCAACATCCTTCTTTATAAAGTCAATAAGCTCCTGGTCATGTGCAGCAAGTACTCCTAGGCGAAGTCCCGGTACGCCATAAGATTTTGAAATACTCTTTATGACAATAAGTTTTGGATAGCTGTTTAATACAGTCCCATCTAATAGAGTCGCTGCTTCCTCATCCGCGAAATCCACAAAAGACTCATCGACAATAAACGTAATTCCCTTATTTTCAGCCCATCTAGCAAGGTGCAGGACATCCGCTTTTTCAATATAGTTCCCGGATGGATTATCCGGATTGATCAACAGCAGAACCGATATGTCCTTATCCTCATAAAAATCAATTAAGTCAGAAGCTGTATAAGAATAATTGTTGTTAGTAGGATAAAACGGAACAACATCTTCCGGGCGCTTACGGTTTGGATACTCCTCAAACGTCGGATTAGCCATGCCTATTTTACCTGGAAGCCTTTCCATTAATGATTTAATAAGCTCTGCCGCACCATTCCCGACAACCACATGTTCCTTTTTTAATCCGAAATATTTTGCAGCCAACAAACTGTTGACACCCATTCCTGACGGGTAATCGATCACTAAGCGATCAAAATTAGCTTTGATTTCATCGAGTAATCTTGGTGATGGATAGAAGGGATTAACCAGATAGCAAAAGTCTATCAAACCCGGATATCTCCAGTAACCGCCATACCTACTCGAGATTTTTTTCAGCTTGTCTTCAGCAGAAGTAGTGAAAATGGATTCGGCAATGTCAAGATCCTGGACATCATCTATTTCATACCAAGACTCATCGCCAAGGATACTTGCTTTAATTTCAGGTTTATCTAATAAGGTGATAACCTTTAGCACCTGTTCATAATACTCGTTATTCCCAAGCGCTTTACTATAGGCTTCTAGGAAAGGTACATAATGGGTGGTAGAAAATTCTTTGCTAAACTTATAGATATTGACTGTTTTATAATAGTTTTGAATATCCTCATAGTTAAAATCCTTTTTACCTAAAAAGTTTTTTATATTGTTATCCCCATCAAGCGTAACAACCGTACCATCCATCCAACTTTCGTATTTCGCAACAAGAGCAAGACTAGGATACGGATCTTCCACAATTTTGTTTAAAACCGCATCTTCAAAAATCAAGTCTGATTCGAGTAATAGTGTATCTTCCTTTAGTAGGTAATCCTTGGCCAAAAATAGTGAATAGATATTGTTTGATTTATCATATATATCATTGTGGACATAGTCGATCGGTGTTTCTATATGTAAAGTAGAAATAAAATCGATTAATTCATCACCTTTGTAACCTACAACAATGACAATCTTGGACAAATGTAAGCGATCAAGTTGTTTGAGTGTTCTTTCAATCATCGTTACTTCGTTAACTTTCACCATGCACTTTGTATTATTATTCGTTAACTCTTTAAGCCTTTTCCCCATTCCGGCTGCTAAAATTATGGATTGCATCTTCTTCATCCCTTTTTAAAAGTATAGTAGCTTTTACTTATAACCATTTAGATTTTAAGTTATATTATATATATCATTTTAGTTGTTCATATTTTGAACAATATTATCATAACAATCGGCCCATTAATTGTAAATAGTTATCTTAATTAAATCTCTATTAAATATATAAAGTAATATCCTCTGGTTAACAATGGAATGGGTTATCTTTCCATTCGATTTTTGAACAATAAATTTCCTGTAGAGAAAAATCGTAAAACAAAAAAGGAAGTGGAGGGAAACGATCGTTTTCCTCCACTTCCTTTTAAAGGCTAAATAGAAGTTTAACTTTATAATGCCTTCTTATATTTGGATGGCACCTTTTTAAGGTATTCTTCTTTGCCAATTACTCCATTTTCACGATCAATTTTTTCAAGCTCTAAAGCTTTAGGAACGGAAATCCAATAGGCAAGGATAATCGCAATGATGCCGCCGCTAAGTTTTCCAACCATAACAGGCAAGATCATATTTGGTTGAAAATTTGCTGTAAAGGCTAAATGATCACCAATCAGAAAAGCAGAAGTAACGGAAAAAGAAATGCAGATGACCTTATCCTTTGGTCTCATGTGTTTAATCAGATTAAACATGGCTAAAATATTTGCTGCTGCTGCTAGTATGCCGGCGCTGCCCTCAGGGCTTAAGCCGATTTTACCGCCAATTATTTCAAGCGGTTTCGCCAAATACTTCCGAATCATATAGACCATCGGGAAAGCACCCGCAAGCATAATGCCAATATATCCGGCCACCTCCAGGGCACGGAACTGATCTTTCGAATCGGCAATAATCGGGTCAAAACCCCAAGCACCTAATGTTTTACTGAAGATACCTGTAAAATACTCTACTATAGAAAATACTAGGACAAGTTTTATTCCGATATCCATTAACCTGCCGAACCACATAAATCCCTTTATCATTTTGTCGGGTATTAAACGCAGACCTAAGGCAATCAAAATAACTACGATTATGAGTGGTAATAAGTTCAATAATAAAGTACCTAATTCAGGGTTAAAGATGTGCGTTGATGCTGAATTTGTCGATACTTCCCCCCGGACTTTCGTGCTAGTTACTTTCATCATGATGCTACTGATAAAAACTCCAAGCGGAACACTAAGGATACCTGACATCACGCCTAGTGCCATATATTTATGATCACGTTTTTCGAGCATTGTTAAACCAACAGGGATGCTGAAAACGATGGTAGCACCTGCCATAAACCCGATGATCATCGCCATAATCCAACTGTCTCTTGACCCGGCAAGTACATCGGCAAGTTGATACCCGCCCATATCGACAGCAATGAACGTGGTTGCAGCGATTGCCGGGTCCGCGCCAATGGCACCGAAAGCCGGTCCAAACACCTTACTGATAAATTGTGACAGATATGGAACGGATGCCATAATACCGGCAACCGGTACAAATATTGGGCCAATAGAATATAGTCCTTGGATGAATTCTTTTCCGATGCCGTCCTCATCATTGCGGATCGCTGCTATGGCTCCAATTACTGCTGAAGCCATTATAATATAAATGACGATATTTCCGATAATACCCATTTTACCACCACACATTTCTTTGTATTTTTAGCAAAAACTATCTTTTATTGTGATAAAGCAGTCGTCTTCATGTATTTCGACAAATTCGCTTTCCCTCTGTTATAGCGGTCAAGTGTATAATCAGCAAGGTAAGGGTCTCCCATTGCGACTTTCGCGGCACTCCAAATACTCCAATACATATCCTGCATTATTTTGTGGATTTCTATTTTCCTTCTTTCTTGTTCGGTAGGATTATTACCAAAATACTTTTTAAAGAATAATTCCTCTTCATCCTCTGTATAGCTGCACTCAAGCGAAACCGCGGCAACATCATATAAATTGTCATAATTTCCGCTGTATTCCCAATCAATTAAATAAAGCTTGTCTTCCCCGCTCTTAATGAAATTTTCCGGAAGGGCATCAAGGTGACCCGGTACATTCACAATCCCCAGATGGTTTAGCTCCTCTTTTAAAGGCATAAATATTTCTTTCAAATCCAAGTAATCATCATATAACATGCCATTCGCTTCTAATAGAACTCTCTCATAGTATTCCGTCCCCACAAAAGGATCAAAATCCTCTTGGAATTTTTCTCCGCTCGTGTGAAGAGTTTTTAGCACGTTTGCAATTAGTTCCATATTGTCTTCTCGTTTTGCTGTAGTGGGATTTAATGTTTCAGCGTTTTCGATAAAATCGACAATTTTTAAGCCTGTAAATTCATTAAAATAAATGGATCGGCTATCAAGCCCAACCTTGTAGGCAATCGATGAATTAATCTTTTCGTTCAGTCTGTCAATTATTTTTTCCGTACCTGTTCCAGGAACTCTTGCAACATACTCATTGTCGTTGATTTTTACCTTATAGTTGTTATTGGTTAAGCCGCCCAATTTTTCGATATTTCGTATAAATTGGGGCTGTATATCTAATGCTTCAGAGAGTAACTCTTGGACATACTTTTTCCTTACTTCCATTTCTTTTCGCTTAAGTTTTGGGTAAACCATATATTTTAGATTGTTGTAGTGTTCAACAGTATCAATTTCGCTCCACACTAAATCGTCCACTTTTTCATAGCCAATATTGTGTTTATTGATAATATTTAAAAGAGCATATTCATAATAGAAATATGGATTTTTGTTATACTTGAAGTCCTCAATCATTTGCCGATAGGCTTCTAATGAAATTTTCGAAAGTCCAATGAACTCACCGTCAATTTTATTTAGTTGGTGGATATCCTTAGAAATTCGGTGAAGATAATCGTTTCTAATTTCAACTAAGGCTTCGTCACCTGAACCTGATTCACTGGTGAGCAACATACAGTTCCTGTTCGGATGATTCAACAGATAGGTAATGGCTCTTTCCTCAAAAACCATGTCACTTTCAATTAAGAGAAAATCACCATCAATATAGTCCGCTGCAAGTGCAAGGGAATTCATTGTACCTGTCCACTTGTATTTATCACAATAAACTAAATTGACGTTTCTCTTTTTAGCAAGTTCTTCGTAGAATTCCTTTTTATAACCGGTTGTAATGGTAATTTGATCAATACCGTTTGCGTTTAAAATGGTAATGATTCTTTCAATAATGGTACTTTCCTCTAATTCTAAAAAGCCAACAGGAATTGAAAAAGATTTTCGTTCACCTGCAGCTAAAATCACTGCCTGTTTAACTTGACTCAAGTGGGTCAGCCTCCTTTAGTCTTTTTCCTTCTTTAGTAACATCGGATAGATATAATTAAGTAAATTTTTATAATGCCATTTTGTATCAATTTCAGTCCAAATTAAATCCGTTAGCTTAGTATATCCAATGCTAAATGTCCTAGCGACGTCTAGTAAGGCATATTCATAGTTAAAATATGGATTCTGATTCGTACTGAATTCTTCGAGCATTTTTTCGTAAATATCTTTGGAGATTTTCGAAACCCCGATTACTTCACCATCTATTTTGTTAAATTGATGGCGATCTTTCGACATTTTAAAAATAAAACCATCTCTTATTTCAACAAAAACCTCGTCTTCTGAGCCACTTTCGTTTGTAATAAGCAAGCAATTGCGATTTTTGTTTTCGATTAGTTCTACTAGGGCTTTTTTTTCAAAAATGATGTCACTTTCAATGAGGATAAAATCATCTTTGATAAATTCCTGTGCTAAAGCTAGTGAATTCATAGTACCGGTCCATCGATAATTCTTATTTTTTATTAGTCGAAGTTTTTTATGTCGCTTTGCGAGGTCTTCATAATATTGACTTTCGTATCCAGTAATAATAACGATATCTTGAATACCACATTCATAAAGTAATGTAATAGTTCGCTCAACAATCGTATGCTCTCCAAGGTTTAGAAATCCAACAGGCTTTTTAAAATCGAGGCGTTCACCAGCAGCTAATATCACTGCTTGATTTATGTGACCGTGGTCATCGGTTGGGAAAACAATCTTCCTATTAAGACTTCCTTTAATATAATTCTCTAAAAACAATACACCTTTTTCACTAACAAGGTAGTGTTGAGTATTTGCTGTTTTCTTTACGGAGATAAATCCATCCTTAACAAGCTGTTTTATTATTGAATTAATCGTGCCGACAGAGACATTTGCTTGAGAAGCAATCTCACGTTGACTAAAACTGCTGTTTTTATTGAGAATCCCAAGAATTTTAAACTCTCTTTCTAACAAAAAATCACAACCCTAAAGATGAAATCAAATCTAAATAAATATTATCTGTGTTCAAGTTTTGAACACAGATAAATCTTAATACAAATCCTAAAATTGTCAAGATGTTTTATGGAATATTGATAACAATTAATCGATTCCTGTTTAATTTAGAGGGATATTGAATTATAATGAGTTTTGGTGAAATTTTACTGGAGAGAATTTAAAGCTTCCGGCTTTAGAAAATTATATATGGAAAGGGAATTATCCATAGCCTGACTAATTTGGGTGTTTTCATTAAATAATATGGTTAATCACATTTTTATTTTTATACAAAAGTTTGGGGAGGGATATCCTAATGAAGAAAGATGGTTTTATTGTCTCAGTCGTTACAATTGTAAATAACAGTCAGGATATTATTGAATCTTATATTGAAGAGACATCTGCAATTCTGTCTAGTCGTTATTCAAATTATGAAATGGTTTTAGTGGATAATGGATCAAGTGATTGTTCGAGTACGAAAATTAAAGAACTGCAGAATAAATTCCAAAATATTAGACTTGTAGCTCTTTCAAAGGAATATGATGAAGAAATTGCCCGGACAGCGGCACTTGATAATTCTATTGGTGATTATGTTGTTTTAATGGATATGAATTTTGATCCTCCAACACTTATTCCAAATATGATAGAAAAAGCTGGGACTGAATACGATCTTGTCATCGGTGAAAGAAACAATCGAGACAATGATACCTTATTTGAGGGGCTTTCAGCAAAAATGTTCTACAGCATTAGTAAAAAGTTAACAGGCTATAATATTAATCCGAATTATTCTGATTTTGTTTGTTTTAGTAGAAAAATGGTAAATTCCTTAATACAAATTCGTGATCGTGGCAGATACTTAAAATATTTAAATTTGGAAGTCGGGTTTAAACAAACATCAATTAAATATGACAGAATTAAAAGAACAACCAATGGACATAAACGCAATTTTGTTAATAAAGTAGGATTCGCGCTAGAGGTAATTGTTACAAATTCGGATAAGCTTTTAAGATGGTCTGCCCTAGTTGGTTTTTTTATTAGCTTTATAAACCTTGTTTACATGGTATATATTTTTGGCGTTGCAATATTTAAAAAGGATGTTGCACCTGGATGGGTTTCAAGCTCCCTTGTAAATACGACCATGTTTTTTTTCCTGTTTTTATTGTTATCAATTATTAGTGTATTTGTCTCTTCTGTATTAAAAGAAACTAAGAAGGGTTCGCTTTATTATGTTTCAGAGGAAACAAACAGTTCTGTTATATATAAAAACATTGATAAGAAAAATATAGTGTAGGGGGGAGATTAACCAATATGAGAGGATTAATTGGTTACACGGGTTTTGTTGGAAGCAATCTTCTAAACAAACTGAAATTTGATCGATTATACAATTCCAAAAATATAAGTGAAATAAAAGGCGAAAGTTTTGAACTTTTAATATGCGCCGGTGCTCCTGCTGTAAAATGGAAGGCAAATAAGTTTCCGGATGAGGACTTATCGAATATCCAGTTTCTCATTAACAATTTAGAAGAAGTAACATGTAAAGAATTCGTCTTAATATCAACAGTGGACGTTTATAAAAAACCTACTAAAGTTTATGAGAGTACTAAAATAGATGTTGACAGCCTAGAACCATACGGTAGACATCGCCTCCTATTGGAAAGGTTTGTACGTCAGCATTTTCCTAAAGTTAGGATTATCCGATTACCTGGATTATTTGGTCAGGGTTTAAAGAAAAATATTATCTATGATTTTATCCACAATAATTGCGTTGAAATGATAAACAGTGAAAATATTTTTCAATTTTATAACTTAGACCGATTAAGCCGTGATTTGGATATTGTTATGAAAAACAATGTCTCTTTAATTAATTTTGCAACTGAACCTATGAGCGTTAAAGAAGTAGCAAAATATGCTTTAAATCTAGAGTTTACCCAAACAGTTGGTAATAGTCCTGTTTCTTATGATATGAGAACGGAGCACGCTAGCCTATTTAATCAAAAGACAGATTACATTGCTAGTAAGGAAGAAGTTTTAGATGATATTCGAAAATTTGTTCAAAATGAAATAATATCAAAGGAGATAAAACAATGAACTTGTCTATTTCCAACTTAGCATGGAAATACAAGGAGGATGAAGCAGTTAAAGATATACTCCATGAATTGTCAGTTAGAGCCATTGAAGTTGCACCAACTAAAATTTGGGAAAACCCTTTTCAAGCAACTGAAAAGGCTGTAAATCAATATCGTGAATATTGGAATTCTAATGGTGTGAGAATTGCTGCGCTTCAATCTCTTTTATTTGGAAGGCCGGATTTGGTTATATTTTCAGATAAACAAAAAAGAATGGAAACTATTGAATATCTAGGTAAAATTATTGAAATAGGATTTGAGCTAGGCGCAAAGGCTTTTGTTTTTGGATCACCGAAGAATCGCCTTGTTGGTGGAATGAATCGTACGCAAGCGATGGATATTGCGATTGATTTCTTTCATCATTTAGGTGAAAAAGCAAATCAGTTCAATACAGTATTCTGTATTGAACCCAATCCTAAAGACTATGGATGTGACTTTATAACTAATACTGAAGAAGGTATTGAACTAGTAAAAGAAGTGAATCATGCAGGATTTGGTCTTCATTTAGATGCTGGTGGAATGACTCTTGGCAAAGAAAATATTGAAGCTTCAGTTGAAAAAGCAGCCCAATACCTTACCCATTTTCATATTAGCGAGCCTCATTTAAATATGATTCAACAAGGTCAAGTGAATCATAAGCTTTTTGCAAAAGTACTAAAAGAAATTCATTATGAGGGATATATTTCAATAGAAATGAAGCCGGGTTTAAATGATTCAGACTTGATAACCGTTAGAAAAAGCTTGGAAATTGTCCAGGACATTTATTTATAATGTAAGGAATTAATGGAGGAATATTAGTGGAACAATATTGGCAAGTACCAAAAGCCGAATGTCATGAGCTAAAACCGCGGGAAACAAAGTACTGTGTGATTATTCCGGTTATTAATGAAGGTGAGAGAATAAAGCAGCAACTTTTACGAATGAAAACTTTAACAGGGGTTATTGATCTAATTCTAGCTGATGGTGGAAGTTCAGATGGTTCAACAGATCTTTTATATTTAAAATCTGTTGGAGTCAGAGCCCTTCTAGTTAAAAAAGACAAGGGAAAATTAAGTGCGCAATTACGAATGGGATTTGCATACGCCCTTGAACAGGGGTATAAAGGAATCATTACTGTTGATGGTAATAATAAAGATGGTGTGGAAGCTATTCCAAATTTTATAAAAGAGCTAGATGCGGGTTTTGATTTTGTACAAGGTTCTAGATATGTTCCTGGAGGAAAAGCAATTAACACACCAAAAGTACGTGATTTTGCTATTAAAATTATCCATGCTCCTATCATAAGTTTGGTTGCGAAGGAAAGATTTACTGATACAACAAATGGATTTAGGGCATTTAGCAGTAAATATTTATTAGATCCACGTGTACAGCCATTTCGTGACATATTTGATACCTATGAAATTTTAGCATATTTGTCTGTTAGGGCTTCACAGTTAGGTTTAAAAACCAAAGAAATTCCTGTGATTAGAAAATATCCGGATGATGGAAAGGTCCCAACAAAAATAAGTGGAATAAAAGGTAATATTTCTTTGATGAAAATCCTGGCCAAGCTAATGTTGAAAAATTACAATCCTAAAAATGATACGATTCACGGTAAAAAAGGGAGTCATTCAAATGCCTAACCAAAATGAATATGACGTTGTGATAATAGGCGGAGGGTTTTATGGGTGTTCATTGGCTTTACAAATGAAAAATTACTTTTCAAAAGTTGTAGTTCTGGAAAAAGAAACAGATTTAATGCAACGAGCTTCTTTGATTAATCAAGCAAGGGTACATAATGGGTACCATTATCCAAGAAATATTATTACTGCCTACCGTTCATTTATCAATTTTCCCCGGTTCATAGAGGAATTTAAAAGCTGTATAGTAAATGATTTTACTAAGTTGTATGTGATTGCTAACGGATCAAAAGTGAATGCCTTTCAATTTAATGAGATGTATCAGGGAATAGGTGCACCAATTGAGATAGCCGAACAAAAGTACCAGAAATTATTTAATAAAGAATTAGTTGAAGAGGTATTTTTAGTAAAGGAATTTGCGTTTGACGCTGTCGTTTTGAAAAAAATTATGAAGCAAAGATTGGAAGATGCGGGGATTCCTGTTTTTTATAACTCCGAGGTTACTCGAGTGAATAAGCATGATTCAACTGACCTCATCCAGATAGAATTGAAAGAGAGTGAACAAATCCAAGCAAAATTCGTATTTAATTGCACGTACTCACAAATTAATAAGTTACTAAAGGATTCTAATCTTCCATTACTTCCAATGAAAGAAGAACTAACTGAAATGGCATTAATTCAGATGCCTAAGGAATTAGAAGGTGTTGGTATTACTGTAATGGATGGCCCTTTTTTTTCGACGATGCCATATCCATCTAAAAATTTACACACACTTAGCCATGTACGTTATACGCCACACTTTAGTTGGATTGATCGAGAGTCTTTTATGGATGGACATAATTATTTGAGTGAGCATAAAATTCATTCAAATTATTTATATATGTTAAAAGATGCACAGCGTTTTATTCCTGCTATAAAAGAAGCTAAATATATAGAATCCATTTATGAAATTAAAACAGTTTTATTACAGAATGAAGAGGATGACGGTCGGCCAATCTTGTATAGAAAAAACTATGGTTTTGAAGGTTTTTATAATATCATGGGTGGGAAAATTGATAATATATACGATATTTTAGAAAGTATTCAAGAAGATCGTGCAATATTAACTAAGAAGGAATTTGCAGGGTGGAGCGGGAGATGATTCACAAATTAATTCGCCATTTCTTTAAAAAGTCATTTCTAATTTATGGATTGGTAGGAGCTTTTGTAACGATTGTGCAAATTGGATTTTTATATTTGTTTCGTGATTACTTTCATATAAGTGATTATATTAGTCTGACCACTGCCTATATTATTGCTTTAATCCTACATTATTTTTTAAATAAGCATTTGACTTTTTTAATAAAAGATAAAAAGGTATTTAACAAGATGTCACTTCGTTATATGTTTGTTGTAATCCTATCTTACGGTATTTATGTTGCGAACATGTTTTTATTAAATAAGATAGTTGGCATAAATTTCTCAATTGCACTGGTAATTACGTTGGGTGTAAATTATATCGTCAATTATTTTCTTTATGAAAATATTGTTTTTAAACATGAAAAAAATATATAACTGATTAATATCCTTCTTCATTAATAGGTGTGAATCTGTTTATTTCGTTAAAAAGTTTTGGAGGTTGCTATGTTTAAGGATTTTAAATTGCAAAAGAGTATGAGCATCGGGGAATTAATGACAGCACTTTTCCTTTCCTTGATAATGGCTGACTCCCTTTTCAAAGCAAAGGGGAGGTTTTTACTTCATACTTTTGATGGAAGAGTAATTTCAGAAGCATCTATTGCTGGAATCGATATTGCCTCTAGGACATCGATATTTTATCAAGTAGTTGTTATAGGTACGATAAGTTTCCTATTTGGTCTTTTCCTCCAAATTATGATTCGAACGGCTTCAAAGAAATTGTTGAGGGCCAGTGCAAGTGGTTCTGTTTTTATTTTTGAAACACACTTTTTTCATACTTTATCTCTTTTTGGAGTTATTACCTTTGTATTTAAATTGTTTGGTGTCGAGTCTAAAACGACGATAAATCTAATTTTATATTTACAGCTTATCATTTTCTGCATCCTAATTTTGAAATTATTTGCCACTAAATTCGAATGGACTAGAATTTCACAATTTCTTTCAGAAAAGTATTTTGGAATCTGGTTATTTCTGCAGCCCTTTGTTATTACGTTTTATTCTGAATACTTTGGTAAGGGTTTCTTTGAATATCAAACTGGAAATTTGTCTGTAAATTACTTTTTTGGATTTGTTATTAACTTTCTGTTTATATTCGTGGTATTTTCATTGGTAGTTAGGAAAAATAAATTGGATATAAAACAGGCTATGGGATTAATCAGTATTAGCAGTTTCCCTATCTTTATTAGCCCTCTTTATTTACCTTTAGCAAATGAAATGTACCTAATCCTGAATCAAAATGAAGTATTTATATTTTCACCTCACAAAATATTATTTATTTTAATTGTCATTTCCATTTTAGGAGCAGGTATTATCTATTTAATTGGTAAGCGAAAAGCAGCTATTGCTCCATTAAAGTCAGTCTTGAGTAACTTTTATTACCCAATGCTATTGGTCATGCTGACAGCAATTTTGTTTCAACCGCCTAAAACAATAGGGCCGCCGATTGAATTATTTGAATCAGGTAATCCTGGAGTTGCTGTGGACCAGTTTTTTAAATATGGAAAAATCCCTATTTTAGAGACTTTTAACGCCCATGCTTTATCAGAGTTAGTTGCACCATTCTTGTACTCAATAATTAATGGCTATCAAGGCTGGGAAAGCTTCCTTTATAATACAGTATTTGATAAGACAATATATTTTCTAATAGGCTACTTTTTTCTAAGAAAATTAATTTCAAGTGAGCTTGCACTACTTACACTTGGATTCTTTCCATTAACAATTTTATCATCTCAGTTGCTGCCGGAATATTATATTATGGGAATCATAGCGGTATTTGCTTTGCATAAATTAATGAAGAAGCCAAGTTTTAACAATTATCTACTATTTTTCTTTGTCTTATTTTTTACTTTTCTTTGGAGATTTGATATTGGGGCTTCCGCTATTCCAGCGGCTGTCATTTCCTTAGTTCTATATTTTACTTTATATAAAAAAAGGTGGCATATTAAAGAGGCTATCTTAGCCGGAGTGTGTACAGGGGGACTATTGGTTCTTGCTTTTATCCTCCTCGCAATCAGTAAAGATGTGCCCATCATATTTAGGTCAAAAGAGCTTTTATCTGTGGTTTCTTCTAATCAAATTTGGGGATTTAGCACATTGGGTGATAACCATAAATTAAATTATTCTTTATTTTACATTATTACTCCATCACTATCAGTATTGCTTTTTTGCTATTTAATTGTAAGAACAAAGTGGGTTGAAAAAATACATCCTATTATGTTTACATCAATTAGCTTTTTATTATTATTTACTTTGTTTAATTTCCCGCGTGGATTAGTCAGACATTCGCTAGTAGAAAATACTGCATTATTTATTTTAGGTTTTACAGCAATTCCGTTAGCCTATCTTCCATATTTGATTAAGAGCAAAGGGTTAGCCTTTCATCATTTTATTAAGTTTTCAGCCATTGGAATTGCTTATTCATTTGTAATTCTAGGCACAATGTACGGTACGAAAATTGAGGACCAATCATTAATAGGAAAAACAATGGATCGTTTTATTACATTCAGTGATTATATAGCTGAAGACAAAAAAGTAAATCGATATCCTGAACCAGAGGAATATAAAATTCGTACTTATGGGGCCCTAAAAGGTCTTTTTGATTTAACAATGGAACCTCATGAAACCTTTATTGATTTTAGTAACGCTCCTTTTTTATATGTTCATACCAATAGAGAAACACCAATGTATATTAATCAAACGCCTGCTTTTCTTTCTGATGAAATTTCACAGAATTCATTTTTGAAAGAGATTCAAGCGTATTCGGTTCCATTCGTCGTATTTGCTGCTCAACGGGGATTTCTAGGGATAGATGGTGTCCCGAATCATATCCGCTCATACCGTGTTTCAGAGTATATTTTTAATCGGTATACACCATTTGTAACTCTTAATGGGTTTGATGTATGGGTTAGTAAAGACAAAAAGTCAACAATTGAAAACAAGATAAAGCATTTATCTCAAAAGATTAATGAACTTTCTCTTTATCAGCCTGACAACAATAATTCAAAAGAATGGGAAGCTTTCGATATTAAGAATATAAAGGAAACGGATAAAGGGACTACATTTGATACTGGAAATAATGATCCTCAGATTCAAGGAATTTTCGATATTACGGGGTTAGAAAATTATCAGTTGAAAGACGATAGCAAATATGAACTAGAGATTAAGTATAGCACTAAAAAGGTGGGGGTTATTCAGATTTACTACCTTCTGAATGGTACTTATTCTGATGAAGATAGTTCTACCATTAAAATAAATGGTCCAATATCTTACGCAACCACAAAGGTAGAAATTCCTTATTTAGGTCTATTGAAGAATATGCGTATTGACCCGCCTGATAATGATAGGTTTGTTATCCATTCAATTAAATTGATAGAGAAGCCGAATCAATATAAAAAGATTACTAAATCTTATAATGAAATGACGAATGTGGGCTGGGTTCCTTATTTGTGGGGTGAGAAGGATACTTTGCATGCGAAGGATTTGTCACCTGTTCAGGTAGATCTATCCAAAAGGGGGCTGCAAACATCTCATGAAACTGAAACATTTCAAATTAATAAATCTTTTGACAGGAAACAGGGAAATTACGTTCATTTAAAATTAAAATCTCGCCAGATTGGTGATGATTTTGAAGCTGAATTGAAATATGGAGAAGATCCTCATACTGATTCAAGCGGCTATTTATTTAAAATTAAAGCAGATGGAGAATATCATGATTATTTAATCCGAGTAAGCAGTCAATATAATTGGTATTTAAGTTTAGTGAAATATGCATCCATCACTTCCCATCAAGCTATAGAAATTAAAAAGGTAGAAATTCTTAAAGGGGATTAATTTTTCATCATAAAGGATTAATTATAATGTCAAAATTACGCTTTTCAGTTATTTTGTTTTTTTTATCTACAGTACTTTTGAAATTTTCAAGTATGTTCCGTGATTTAGTGATATCTGCCTTATATGGGGATTCGTATAAAGCGGATGCATACTTTGCATCCATGACTATCCCCAATGCCGTTATTCTTTTTATGTTAACGGGGATGAAGGATGCCTTTCTCCCCAGCTATTATTCTTTTGAGAAACAAGGGAAGGGTTTTTCCCATTTAACGAATATAGTAAAAGGTACATTTGTATTCGCAGTTATTGTTGCCATTGCGGGAACGATTGCCTCGCCATTCTTAGTGAGATGGTTATATCCTGAATTTAGCAAATATGCAGATGGCTCTAGTATTGCAGTTTGGACAATTGCTTTATATTTCATTTCTATTGTTCTTGTAGGAGTAAATGCGGTATACGAAGGATATTTTGACTCACAACGGAAGTTTTCCTTTTCAACCTTTTCACAAACGATTGTCGTATTAACGACGCTAGTATTTGCCTTACAATTTCATCGCTCCATGGGTATTTATTCTGTTCCATTTGGCTATTTTATCGGGACAGTATTTTCATTTTTACTCAAAGTAGTTGTCCTATCACCTAAGAAAATGATTGACTGGTCCCAGAAACCTGAATGGAAGGAAATAAACGCCTTCTATCGAATCTTTTGGCCGGTTGGTGTGACGATTGCGGTTGGGCAGATCAATTTAACAGTAAATATGCTCTATGCCTCAAGAATGGGGGAAGGAGTGGTCTCGAATCTGAATTATGCATTCAGACTTGTTACGATTCCTCAAGCATTATTTGGTGTAACGATTGCGACCATTATTTATCCTTTTTTGGCTAAATCCATTTCAACTGGGGATAAGCAATTATTTAATCGGGGGATCGAAAAAGGACTTACCAATATGTTCTTGCTCATTGCTCCCTCAGTAGCTGGGATGATGATTCTTATTGAACCGCTTGTTAGGATTGTTTACGAGCGGGGTGCATTTACTGAATTGACGACGTCATTAACAAGCCACTACGCCTTATTTTATATGGGGTCTGTATTGTTTTATAGTATCCAAGCAGTGGTGGCAAAGGGATTTTATACATTAGGGGAGGGCAGCTATTTCATGCGGATTGGCTTGTTTTCCATTGTATTGAACATCATCTCTAATTTTATTTTTGCTAAATGGATTGGCCCTTCCGGACTGGCTTTATCGGCTTCCATTGTTGGAATGATTTATTCCATTTCGACTTTTACTACCTTAAATAAGATTTCAGGGGGCTTTCATCTAAAGCACCTTGCTAGTGAATATGGAAAAATACTTGCGGCTACAGCAGTCATGTCTGCCGGTTTGCTTCTATTAAAGACAATCAAGTATTTTGGAAATAGTCATGATTGGACACTTCTAGCCATCGTGATTCCTTTAGGAGCATTGCTGTATTTCACGGTTTTAAGACTGTGTAAATCCAGTACACTATCAGAATTGTTACAGAATGAAAAGTTATCATTTGTTAAGAAGAAATAGGTAAGTGAAGTTGCCCATTAACTATTCTTAATTAATAAAAATTAATAAAAACTAGTAAGCCTGAAAGTAATTACTTCAGGCTTTTTTTGCGCCTGTTCTTTGTACTTGTTTTACTTAATACCATAAAAATCTACTAATATTAGAAATTTGGTGAAATTAAATGAAAATTGTCATTAAAATTCAAGTAATAGAGTGATATAATGTAGAAATGTAGAGAACTGTGGAATAATTTGGAGGTTAGCAGATGAGAGTAAGCGGAAAAGAGCAGTTAAAGGTTTTATTCTTTTTTATGTTATTTTTATTTATCTTTCCAGCTAGTAGTTTTGCAGAAAAGTTACTCGTCATTGATCCAGGACATGGAGGAAGATACTCTGGAACATGCGGGTACTCCGGAGCCAGTACTGGATTCTGTGAAGAGACTGCAAACTTGCAAGTTGGATTGAAAGTTAGGGATGCATTAAGAAACACGGATATAAAAGTAGTGATGACTAGGGATTCTGATCGAGATTTCAGCAGTGCTAGTGCAAGTGCCGATCTCATTGCCCGAATGAAAGTAGCAAATGCCGCTGTTACAAACAATAATGATAACAGTCTATTTGTTTCAATCCATTCTAACGCGAGTCCAAGCAGTCCTTACGTCAAAGGAGTAGAGACCTATTATTATGATGGGTACAACCACTTACAGCCTGATTATCCGCCTGACCCAATTCAAATGAACTATTATTCTGAGAGTAAAAGATTAGCAGAAACGGTTCATCCAACGGTGATCAGCTATTTAGGAGCGATTAATCGCGGGATTGGAAATGATCAAAGTTTTTATGTAATTCGAAATGCACAAATGCCGGCAATTCTTATTGAAATGGGGTATATGACCAATCGCGATGAGGAAGCATTATTAAAATCTGCTGCCTACCAGCAAAGAGTCGCCCAGGCGATTGCTGATTCTGTGACAGCATTCTATAAGGTGTTTGAAGTGCACGATGAGAATGGCAAAATAATTAAAACTTTTAAGACCGAGCAAGAAGCTGTAAATTATGCAAATCAACTTGGTACAACGGTGAGTGTTTTTGATAAGGATAAACAAACCTATACCTATTTGAATAGTAAATTTGAAGTTTACCATCGTACAAATGGTCTTTTAAAGGCACTGCCAACTGAAGCAGCGGCTATTGACTATGCTGAACACTGGAGAAATACACGTATTGTATCGATGGATACAAATAGGACTGTTTGGTCAAACTATCTTGATAAAAAGTATGATGTCTATGTAAATAATCAAGTCAGTGGAAGCTTCTATGATTATGATTCGGCGTTAGCTTATAGCGAAGGAAAAGCAAACATCAAAATTGTCAATAATAAAACCAATGATGTTCTATGGACCAATATTCCTGGCGTTGCAGTTACACGGGATGTGACTGTATCAAGTCTTTCCGGACAAACTCGTTTTGAGACAGCGATTAAAGTTTCAAATGAACTCTATCCAAATGGATTCGCCGAGGATAAACAGCAAAAGACAGTCATCCTGGCAACCGGATATCAATTTGCAGATGCTTTGTCTGCCGGGCCATTATCAAATTACTATGAAAAAGCACCAATTCTATTAACGCATGCTACAGTATTGGATGAAGCAGTTAAACAGGAAATTAGCAGACTTGGTGCAACCAAAGTAGTGATCGTCGGCGGGCAGGATGCTATCGCGAAAACGATTGAAGATACTTTAGTGAGTATGCAGCTTGGGGTAGAAAGAATTTCCGGTGCAACCCGCTATGAAACTAACCTCAATATCTTACAAAAAATTGGCAATGTGAATGGGCTTTTTGTAGTATATGGCCGAAATTTCCCGGATGCCTTGACAGTAGCACCAATTGCAGCCAATAAAAATTGGGGCATTATGTTAGTACAAGAGGGTAACGTAACACCATCGCGATCCTTAAATTTAAATAGCAAGAATGTTGTTATTGCAGGAGGAACTGACGCCATTTCTGAAAAGGTTAAACAACAACTTGCATCAGTTTATCCTTCCAGCAGCATCGTCCGATTAGCGGGAGTGGATCGTTATGCAACAAATGCGATCATTAATCTGAATTTTGAAGATAGCTTACGTTCGAATAAAGTAAACTTAACTACTGGAAAAGACTTCCCGGATGCACTGGCATCCGCTCCACTGTCAATAGGCACAGGATCGCCTTTAGTTTTAATTGGTGATTATTTAAACAGAAATGTTGAATCCCAATTGCTGGAATTTGGTAGTGATAATGTAGTTGACCAATTGGAAGTAATTGGTGGAATTGTAAACAATCAATTATCACAATCTGTAAAAAATAGATTAAAATAATTGAGGGAATAAGAGGACTCGATAATAAATCATTTATCGGGTCCTTTTTAAAAAAGGCGGTATTAAACATGAGAAAGATACTAGTTATTTTCATTGCTTGTCTTCTTGCCGTTTCATTATCCGGCTGCAAAGAAGAACAAGTAGATTCTAAGACAAAAAGTGTAAAAACCACCAGTAATTCAGAAAAAAAGGCTGATTCAAAAAAGGCTGATTCTGATGAAAAGCCAAATAAGATCGAGCCAGTTGTGAATGATCAAGAAGTGGAACAAGGTATGAATCTATTAGACTATCGACCTGAAGTTGGAAGTAAAAAAAGCTTTACAGAAAAAGGCGAGCTTGTTTTTACCGAAGAAATTATCGCGGCCAATGATGAGTATGTTCAAACTCTTTTGCAATTAGGTGATAATAAAACGACGCAGATCTATCGTTGGACGAAAGATGAGATTACATTACTATATGAAGAGAATAATAGCGAAAATGCAAATAAAGACATATTAAATAATTTTGTACCGATTGAACAATATGAAACAATTGTAAATAATGATTCAAGTAAATCCAAGACATGGAATCGGCTTGCAGAAGATCAGAAAGTTACAGTTCCTGCGGGGGATTTTTCACATGTTCTTACCATTCAAAAAAAGACAAATGAAGTTGTAAATGAAGAAACAACCTATACAAGGTATTATGCACCGAAGCAGGGATTAATTAAAGAAGAGTTTAAGCTTAGCGGTGAAAATGGCTATTCCGCAACATCTGAATTAGAGAAGAAAGAATAAGAGATAAAAATAGAACATAAGGGAGTGGTACGTTTGGCGCTTAGAAAAATGCTAGTTTTTGTTTTATTATTCATAGTATGCATGTCTCCGAGCTTTGCAAAAGCAGCCAGTTCAACAGAGCAAGTGTCCGTTAAACTAAAGAATTATGTAGGAAATCAAACACAAATTTCTTTAGCTATTAATGGAAGCTATCTGCTTAATAACTCAGCTCCACTGACTGCGGGAAAAAATTACACGGTTAAAGTAGAAAATAGTACAACGTTAGCGTTATACGAAAACGGTGTTAAAATCGGAACCTATCAAAATAGCTTTCTGATTACTCCAGTCCAGTATGGTGTAAGTAACTATGCGAATATTAATGGCAGAAATTATTTAGGTAATATGCAATTTACCATCGAAGCAGGGGCCTATGTTAGACCTGTTAATACGCTTCTGCTTGAAGATTATTTAAAAGGTGTTGTTCCCGGAGAAATGCCTGCTTCATGGTCGATTGAGGCATTAAAGGCACAGGCTGTGGCAGCGAGAACCTATGTAAAATCAAAATCAGGTGCTGTGATTGATGATACAGTTTCATATCAAGCATATGCAGGTTATATTTGGGGCTCAAGTCTTTATAATAACTCGAGTTTAGCAGTAGACCAGACTGCGGGAAAAGTATTAAGGTACAACGGCAATCTTATTTCAGCTGTTTATTCTTCGAGTAATGGCGGCTTCATCGAATCGAATGCAAATTATTGGGGGTCAGCCCAAGTGCCGTACTTGGCGGCAAAAAGAGATCCTTATGATCCGAAGATTCCATGGAACATTGCCTTGGACAAGCAGCAGATCAATACTTCTCAATTAGACTTAATCCATCCTGAACAATGGTGGGACAAAATTTCCGAGTCGCAGGCGAGTTCAGCGGTATTCAGAGGGATAAAATCCTATGTATTGACGAATAGCGGTGCAGCAGATATTAAGATTACAGATATTTCTAACGTGAGTTTTGCGGATGAATTTACAAAAACCGCATCAGGTGAATCTACTGGTAATCGTACCAAAGGGACGATTCATATCGAATATTTTATGAAGGATAAGGCAGGTAATTTCGTTCGGTCAATATCCGGGAACCAGCCAGACATTAATACAACAACAATTGCTGGAAATACCCGTTATGAGACAAGCGTTGCCATATCAAAAGAAGGCTGGTCAGGAACTGCAGATACAGTCGTGCTTGGCCGCGGTGATGTACACGTTGATGCAATTACAGGTGCTGTATTAGCCAAAAAATATAATGCTCCGTTATTATTAACCACCTCATCAGCCATACCAGATATTGTATTTAATAGGATAAAAGAATTAAATCCTAAGCAAATCTATTTGCTTGGCGGTGAAGCGGCAATTTCAAATGATGTTAAAATAACTTTGGAAAACCAAGGTTATCAAGTGGAGCGTGTAAATGGCGAAACTCGTTACGACACTGCAGTGGAGATTGCGAAGAAAGAAGAGGCCTTTTCCGAAGTCTTCATTACAAATGGGTCGGATACTTCGCCTGATGCGCTTTCCATCGCCTCCTATGCAGCGAGTAAGCAAATACCAATTATTCTTTCAAACCCAAATTGGTTAAATGAAAGTGTACTCCAATTATTACAAGATAAACAGATTAAGAAAGTTACTCTAATCGGCGGTACAACTGCACTTTCTACAAATATTGAAAACCAGCTTAATGTCCTTGGTATTAGCAATATTGAAAGAATTAGCGGCGAAACAAGATATGATACAAGTATTGCCATTGCCAATAAATATAACTTTGATAAGAGTAAAATATATTTTGCACAGGGTAGAGTCTTTATCGATGCATTGCCAGGGGCGGTATTATCAGCCTATCAAAATGCTCCGGTAATCCTAACTGAAAAAGATAGTCTTCCACAGGTTTCTAAGCAATGGATTAAGTCATTAGGATTTAGGCCATCTATTGTCTATTTAGGAGGAAATGATGCGATCTCTCCAAGTGGCCGCGAGCAAATTAAAGGAGCACTAATTGGCGATATCAAAAAGTTTAAATTAGAAGTAAATGATACGAAAATGAGTGTGTTAAGAAGCATGATGGGCGCTTCTACCTTTAAAAGCTATCTTGTAACAAATGTCCAAGATACGTCATCACAGTTTATTATTAATGGCCTTGGCTATGGACATGGAGTCGGGATGAGCCAATATGGTGCTAAATCAATGGCGGATCAAGGCTTTAAATATGATCAAATCCTAGGACACTACTATACTGGTGCAAGCTTATCCAATTAATCTTCAAGGTGGGAACAAATTGTTCCCATCTTTTTCTAAACTAGGCTTTAAAGCGATTACATCTTAATCAAATTTAACCATTCAGGGAGGAAGTCGTGAAAAAACTATTTATTACATTATTGGCGGTAACATTGGTATTTCCTTTTATTTATTTACATACTGCAAATGCCCAAAAAAGCGACTATTACGGGTATTCGTTTGAGGAAGAACCAAATAACGATTTTGAATTTGCCAATATAATTGAATTAGAAAGAAGAGACTATGGTAATGTCTATCCCTCGTTCTATGGTGAAATGAACATAAATGATATTGATATCTATCAACTCCAGCTAGATTTTCCGGGTAATTTGATGATAGAAGGTACTGCTCGTGACGAAAACAGAGACTTTCAAAATGATGGTTTACACTTGAGCTTACTTGATGACCAAGGAAATATCATTGCTAGTAGTGAGCCGGTTGATCCAAAAAGTATTTACAATATTGGTTCATTTCTTATAGATGCCATGGTTAAGCCGGGAAACTACTTTATTGTGGTCGAAAGTACAAATGAATCGATCAAGGAGTACACTTTTGGAACCGAGCTACGCTTAGGCGTTGACCGCCTTTATGGTGAAAACCGTTATAGCACAGCGGTTTCCATCTCACAGGCTGGATGGGATACATCTGACACAGCCATCATTACAACGGGCGGCAACTTCCCAGATGCGCTTTGTGCTACTCCCTTAGCTGCAAAATATAATGCGCCGTTATTATTAACGGAACCAAATGTACAAAGTTTAAATTCTGAAGTCAAAGCGGAGCTTCAACGATTGAACGTAAAGGAAGTATTTATTGTCGGGGGAACATCCGCCATTTCAGCGAATGTCGAAACGGAATTGGCTAACTCTGATATCAATGTTACGAGGCTGAGCGGAGCTGATCGGTATGAAACCGCCGTTAAGGTTGCTGAAAAGGTCGGGAATAGCGGGGAAATCGCAGTTGTAACTGGCAGGAATTTCGCTGATGCCCTATCGATGTCAGCAATTGCCGGAGCAAAAGGGATGCCTATTCTCTTAACAGATAGTCAACATCTTCCATCATCCCTTAGTACTTTTTTAAGCATAAATAACATTAATAAGTCTTATGTAATTGGAGGATACGAGGCCATTTCCGATAGTATTGCATCAAAGCTACCGAAGAATGAGCGTATATATGGGGATGATCGTTATAAAACGAATAGGGCGATCATTCAAAGATTCACATCTGATTTAGATTTCATGATCTCTTTTTTTGCCACGGGCGAGAAATTCCCTGATGCATTATCTGGGTCGGCTTTCGCTGCAAGCTTGGGCGCACCTGTTATCTTAACGAGCACGGAGCCAAAGGGGGCAACCATGGAACTTATCTATGAAAATAGAATGGAAATTGGTGGATTCCTTATCCTTGGGGGAGAAAACTCTTTACCAAATAAAACAATCAACGAATTAATGAATTTTGCCAATCCAAACATCACAATTATAAAACCTTAGGAAGCAAGGGAACCTTTAAAATTAGGAAAGTTACTGTAACACTTCAATATTTTAGGGGGGGGGCAGTTTATAAGATTCTAGTATAAAAATGGTATCCTTAAACTAGATTAATTTTGAAAGGGGAACATAATGTTAAAAAAATTTCTAACCGGAATTACTTCAGCTTCTCTATTTCTTTCTATTGGAGCAGGCAGTAGTTTTGCAGAGACCACACTTTCCGGCACTACTTATCAAAATCCATCGTATCAAGAGATTAATAAACTGCTAACGGAGTCGGCTATCAAATATGATATCCCTCCGGAAATTGCCAAAACCTTGGCTTATCAGGAAAGTGCCTGGCAGCAATTTGATAAAAACGGAGAGCCGTATCATGCTTCAAATAATGATGGCGGCATTGGGATAATGCAAATTACCAATGATCCAAGATTTGATCAAGAAAAATTGAAAACGGATATCCAGTATAATATTAATGCCGGCTTACAGAAGCTCGATGAAAAGTTTAAAGGAATAGATGGAAAGCTGCCAATATTAAATAATAACGAGCGGGATATTCTTGAAAACTGGTATTTTGCCATCCTTGCTTATAATGGAAAGGTTCCAAGCAACAGCCCTATTTACCAGGCGGATGGAACTATGAATACGAAGAGCTATCAAGAGAGATTTTATAGTCAACTAGACTCGGCCAACAATAGTATGGGGATCCATCCGATTCCATTTGATTTCAAAGTTAGCGACTTTACTTATACGGAAAACCCTCCATTATTATTATTATTATTATTTAACCGAAATTCGTACTCTATCGCCAATCATTTGCTGCATACAACGAAACATGCATTTAAGAGCAATGATCTTGTTCTATCAGCAGAATCTGCAAATTTTAGGGGAGCACCGTCGACCCTTTCAGGAAAAGTTAAAACGCTGCCAACTGGAAAAAAAGAAGCTGTTACCATTTTGGATCGATTCGTTTATGATGAATCCAATAAGTTTGATCCTTCCGTAGATATGCGCAATAAGCAATATGTCTGGTACAAAGTGAAGCTACAGGATGGAACGATTGGGTACACAGCATCCGGCGGTCTGCAGCCGCTTGGCAAAAGACTTTCCGGGTCAACCCGATTTGAAACGGCAGCTGCCATCTCCCAAGAAGGCTGGCCGAACGGGTCAGATACAGTTGTATTGGCACGAGGCTATGATTTCCCGGATGCCCTTGCCGGCACGACACTTTCATACCAACTTAATGCGCCGATGCTGCTAACCCATGATACTCAGTTAACGGAAACGACTAAAAATGAGATCAACCGCTTAAAAGCAAAGAAGGTCATTCTACTCGGTAGTTCAGATGCCATCAGCTCTGGGGTCGAAGGGCAATTGAACGGAATGGGTCTGCAAGTGAGCCGGATTGGCGGAGCGGATCGGTTCCAAACGGCTACAAAAATTGCTGAGAAAATGCCTGAAAAAGGTAACACGGCCATTGTCGCAGTTGGTTATAACTATCCCGATGCATTGACGATTGCACCATATGCAGCCAAAATGGGCTATCCTATTTTTCTTTCAAGAACAAATGAACTTCCTGAGGCAACAAAAAATGCATTAATAGACTATAAAAATACCATTGTTGTAGGTAGTGAGAATGCCATCAGTGATGAAATAATGGGACAATTCAATAACCCTGTGCGCTATGGGGGAATGAATCGCTTTGAAACCAATTACAATATCGTCAATTCCTTATTTACAGGTAAAAATGGAAAGGCCTATATAGCAACAGGCTATAATTTTGCGGATGCATTAACAGGAGCCGTACTGGCAGCGAAAAATGACGCACCGCTCTTATTAACCTATCCTGCCCAGGTACCTGATCCAATCAAGAATGCAATCGTAAACAAAAAGCTGCATTCCTACAACTTACTTGGGGGAAGCGACGTAGTAGGTGTAGAAAACCAAATCGGTGAAATCTTTCAAGAAATTGGTTACTAAAGAAATAATGAGTCGGTTCTAATAAGGGACAACCAGTAGATTTATATTACGGAATCATAGGAATAGCATGTGATTCAATATTAGCTTAGTCTGGCCAGAGATATACGAAAAAAGTATTCTTTTCATTAAAAAAGGCAATGCAAAAATTCAAATTTTGCATTGCTTTTTTTCAACTTCCGACTTGGAACAAAATCTCAGTTATTCTATCGATCTTATAACACTCAATAAATCTTGTTCCACTTGCTTGCTTACTGACCCCGGCCCACCTAAAATGGAAACGGTTAATACCTCCTGATCTCTGAGGAGACCTTTTAACTCTTCTGAAAGAACGTTTGGCCGAGTGAGCAAAATTAGTTTTCCATACGCTGCAGCTAGAACGGATCCGGATAATGCATCAGGAAAGTTTGTTCCACTCGCAATAAAAACATAGTCTTTAGCCATATTCTGAGAAACTAATAAAGAGGTTTCATATCGGTCATTTCCGGCAATTCTTCTAGCTCCAGGCAGTTTGCGAAAAATAGAATCTGAAATTACATTTGTTCTTCCGATAACTAACGTATGGGATTTTCCTTGAAGAATCTCGGCTGTTGCAGATGGCATTGTCTCAGCATCTGTCAATAGAATCGGAAGGCCGCCTTGTGCTGCATAAGGTGCAATCGAAAGAGCGTCAGGGTAGTTTCTCCCGTTTACAACAACTGTATCAGTACTTCCGCCACCCATTGCTTTTGCAATGTTGGCAGCAGTCTCAAAGCGGTCCTTTCCTGTATTCCGAGTTACAGTAAGCGCAAGTGTTTTTTGTAAGTAATTTTCCACTTGCTGCGAGATAACGGCTGTTCCGCCAATTATTGTTACTCGTTTTACATCGACATCCTGAATAAAAGATTGAACAGAATCTGGTAATTGATTCTTTCTAGTTAGGAGGATAGGAGCACCTAATTCAAAAGCAAGGGGGATGCAGCTAGAGCATCAGGAATATCTTCCCCAGTTACAAGAACAATTTCTTCAGTTCCCTTTCCCAAATCCTCATAAGCAATATTAACTGCTGTTTCGTAACGATCCGCATCAGATATTCTGTAGACAGTTGGCGGAGTAAGGTACATATAGAAAGAGTATCCTTCGCCATTAAATGTTGTATTTTCATAAGGGCTTATTCCAATATAGTAAGTTCCCGGTTTTACAACATTATCACAATAAAATTCCATTCCTTGTTCAGTCTCATAACAACCAAATAGATTTTCTCCATCTTCTCTATAAAAATCAACTGAGGCCCCTTTAGTCTCTTCATGACCATATCCCCAAAGGGTAAATGTCCCTCGTTCCGGGATACCTTTATATTTTTCGGATTCCTCTGAAATTTAACCTTAAACTTATTCTGTTTATTCTCAATCTCGTTTCCATCCGACGAAGGGACCAAATTTTTATTCTTTTTTGAACGTCCATATATATTTGATTCGAGTGGAGGAGTTCCATCAGAAAGTGCCTATTCTCAAGATATAACCCAAGATATTACATCAATAAATGAAGGTTTTATCTTAACTCTAACAGCAGATGAAGCTTTTTTAACCGATCCAAAGAGAGTTTATCCAGTCACGATTGATCTATGGGTTGATGTTTTCGAAGCGGAAAATACATATATCGCTCAAAACAAGCCCACTTTAAACTATCATAATCGGTGTTTGTCAAGATAGTTGTCGCATTTTCCCTGTTTGCTAGTGTATTTAAAGAAACTACCGCGCTTCGCTTGCTGGCCATCTCCAAATAGAACAGAATTTTATTCTGTTCTATTTGGAGATGGGTAAAGGGGTTCAAGCATATCTGAAGATAATCTATTTGGATGCATTTTCTGCTGATTCTTTCATTGGATTTAATGCCACTGATTCATGTGGACTCCAGTCCCTTGTAGATCTTGTCCAACGTTCAGGCCGTTTTTGTTTCGCTTGCTCATAGACTTCTTTTCTCTTATTGAGAACTTCTACATAGGCTCCAGTATGACACTGTTCAGGCGTCACAAAATTTATGCCACTGTGCAAATGTACGCAGTTATACCAATGTACAAATTTCAGTGCCCATTCTCGTGCTGCATCGAGTGTTCCAAAACCTTTGAATGGGTATTCTGGTCTGTATTTTAGTGTCCGAAACATAGCTTCAGAATAGGGATTATCATTGCTTACTCTTGGTCTAGAATAAGAGCTTTGAATTCCCAACTTTTCGAGTAAGACCTGAAAAGTCGCCGCTTTCATCGGACTACCATTATCGGAATGGAGGACCAACGGTCTTCCCTGAATCTTCTCGCTTACAACCGTCTTCTTCATTAATTCTTCTGCGTATTTTGCCTCTTCCGTTTCCCAAATCTCCCAGCCGACTATCTTTCTACTAAATAAATCAAGAATTAAATAGAGACGGTAAAATATGCCTTTCACAGGTCCTTTTAACCATGTAATATCCCATGTCCAAACTTGGTTCGGAGCTATTGCTAAATGACTTTCTGGTAACCTCCGTTCGGGTCTTTTGCTTCTTCCCCGATGGTTTTGCATATTTTGTTCACGAAGCACTCGGTAAAAACTAGATTCGGAGGCAATATAAATACTTTGATCCGCCAATTTTGGCACAATTTGTGTTGGTGGTAAATCAGCGAATTCCTCTTTTTTAACAACCTCTAGTATTCTCGTTTTTTCCTCTTGTGTTAGTTTATTTTTGGGTTCTGGGCGTAGCGCAATAGGGCGTTGATCTTCCTTAACTCCACCTTCTGAAACCCAGCGTTCATACGACCGTACACTAATGTTTAGTTCTTTACAAGCAAGGGCTAATCGCGCACCATTCTGGTTAGCTTCTTGGATGAGTTCTACTGCTAGTGCGCGATCTGACGGGCTGATCATTCGTCCTCTTGGTCCCCCCAGATCGCTTGGGCCTTTTTTCTTAAAAGTAATATGGCTGCGGCTTCAGCCAATGCTTTCTCTTTTTTAAGCAAATCTTTTTCTAAAGATTTGGCTCGTTTCTTCTCTTCCTTTAATTCTTGATTCAACTGCTTTGTTTGATTAGTTTCCCGGCCATTTGCACTAAGACATGTATCACGCCAAGCTTCAATTTGTTCTTTATATAATCCCTTTTTTCGGCAATACTCCGCTAGTTCTGCTTGATTTAATGAGTAGGTTTCCATAACGATTAAAAATTTATCTTCACTATTCCATTGTTCCGAGCCTTGTCCATCTCCAGGTGTGGCATTTCCAGCAGCTCGAGTATCCTTCCTCCACTTATACAACGTAGCCTCGGTAATACCAGTTTCCTCACTAATTCGACTAATAGCCTCGTTGTTTGGTGGCATCATCCTCTTCACAATGGACTCTTTTATTTCCCTGCTATAACGTCTTCCCAATTTCTCTGTCATGTCGATCACCCTCCGTGTTAACTAAAGTATAACACTAAAGTTCTATACGACATCTATCCTAACAGAGGGGGTAATTCAGAATGGTTCTATGTCGGAAACTTTACTGGTAACAATAGTGGTGCTATACGTGCATTATTAAAATGACCGAGCTTACCGCAGATTCCAAACGCTGAGATCGTCGAAGCGAAAATTGGAATTAGCCAATATATTAGTCATGGCGACTGAACCATTAATCTTCACCGTGTAACAAGCAACTATACATCAACTTCTGTTACATGGGGAACAGCACCAAGCTTCCATATAGAAATATCATGAAAAACCTATCACGAATTCCTATATTTGTCTTTGGTGGTTGTTCAAGGATTACTTTGATAGCATCACGTGTCATCCAGTTCCTATCTTTTGCACGTACGGTAACATGTTTGATTTTTGATATTTTGATATACTGTGGAGCGGAGCAACGGTTTCGGAAGCGCTTAATGTAAAGATTAAGGATTTAGAAATTGCTACAAAGGATCCTTTTGTAATAATTTTGGGTAAAGGAAATAATCCGAGGTGCGTGCCTTTACTTGATATCACAGTAGAAAATTTAGATTATTACCTTTCGGTTTATCATCCTACTAGGTCACCTGAAGATTATCTTTTTTACACTGTTATTAAAGGCACAAAGGACAGTATGTCCGTTGCAGATGCGGAACACTTCATAAAAAAATATGGTGAAGCTGCTCGTAGGGCATGTAGTCAGGTCCCTAAAAATGTGTACCCGCATCTTTTCAGACATAGTTTTGGTGCTCATTTGTACAGAATGGGGTATTCATTGCCGGTGATTGCAAAACTGCTTGATCACGAATCGTTGGAAACTACAGAAATATATACACAAACGGATGCGGAGATGATAAATGAAGCCTTTAGGAAAGTGGAAGAGTCTTTACAAAGTCAAAACTCATTACAGTTGAAGAAACCCTTGCCAAGTAATACGGATTGAAGTAATTCAAAAAAAGTTATTCTGAGCTTTTAAGGACAAATCGAAGTAATTATGCAGTTTTCCTACAATGCTCAGAATAATTTAATGATTGGTATAACGCGGGTTATTAAAACATTGGAATAACCCGCGGAGAATGCAATACGCCCGAGTGTGGTGGGTCGAAAAAACTGGATCCACTCTGTTAGCGAAGCCGGTGCAAAAGCCAACGCTATCTGTTTAAGTATCGCAGAAACTGCAAAAGCAAACAATGTGGATTTCTATCGTTATCTTTTGAAGTTACTGACAGATTTAACGAATCTAGATATCTATCAAAGCCCGGAAGTTTTAAATCAATACATGCCCTGGTCGAAAATGATCCGAGCGGAATGTGGCTACTAAAATAACCGTCTATCTGATTATAAAAATCACGATAAACGGTTATTTGCCGTGCGTACCGAAAAGGTGCGCTTCTTTTTTATATTTCGGGATTACAAAGAAATAATTGAATGTTTAAACAATGAAAAAGAGAATAACTAAAGTGCTTTTGAAAAGCCTTTTGTTGTCCTCTTTTTGTTTATTTTTTTATAAACCTTGTTTTCATTTCTTTATTTTTTACCTGGTAGCGAGATGATGGTGAGTAGGCTTGTTGATAGTAATCACCATAAAATAATCTATCTATCTTCCAAATCAGTGAAGAGGAGAGGGCTGCGTTTCCACCTAAAGTTATCATATCATAATATGAATGATTATTTTCCACTCTATTTTGTAAGTACTGATCGCTTGATTGTGGGAGCATATCGATGTTTGTCAGAATTAGTGGATAATTCATCTTCGCTGCAAAAGGCCCCCCAGCAAGGGCGTCTGGATAGTTTCTTCCAGTAGCAAAGATAAAACCAGCCATTTCTTGTTCACCCATAAAGTAATTAATTACTTTTGTATTTGTCTCAAATCTGTCAGAACCTGCAATTCTTTCTGGATTAGGTAGCTGCTTTAAAACATTTTCAGAGACTGCTTCAGGTCCCCCGATTACAATTGTTTTACTGAATTGATATTTATTTAAAAAGTCTTTCGTGGATTGAGCTATATTATCCCGATCCACAAAAACAATCGGGATTTGATTCTTAGCTGAGAAAGAGGATACTGACAGTGCATCAGGAAAATTCCGGCCATTGGCTATAATGACTTCTCCCCCTGTTTTACCCACATAATCGTTTACCTCTGCTGCAGTTTCAAACCGGTCTTCCCCTTGCAACCGGTTGATTGAAAAGCCCTGGTTTTTTAGACCGGTAAGTACACTATCTGAAACAGCACTTGGTCCACCCAGGACTAATACATTAGTAATTTGATGACGTTGAAGTGTATTTATAGTCGATTGGCTTAAACGATTAGGATAAGTTAATAGAATAGGTGCATCCAATGTAAATGAAAGCGCACCTGCTGATAGACTATCTGGAAAACTTTGATTACTTGCAAGGATAGCAAATTTCCCTTCCTGTTTTAATTTATTAGGATTGAGATCTCCCTCATGTGGAGCCAATATCCGATTAGAAGGGCCTTCAGGCCAACCCATTTCTGCAATTTGGCTTGATGTCTCTACTGATGTATCCCCATAAATCCGCGAGAAATCATTATATTCACGTAATGCTTCATATGCATTAATCCTACCGTTTTGATTGTATTCAGAACGATTATAAGGTTCACTTGAGTATTCCATGATCCAACGAATTTGATTATGGGATAAATCAGGGTCTTGATTTTTTAAAAGGGCAGCTAAAGAGGCTACCATTGGGGATGCCATACTTGTGCCACTCATTTGCTCATAAGCATTAGTGCCAAGATGAGTAGGATAGGTACTAAAAATATCTACAGCGGGTGCGGCTACAGATACCCAATCCCCATAGCTAGAGAAATCTGCTAAGCTATCTGTTTGGCTATCAACCCCTGCAACCGAAACCACACTCTTTAAGGCTGCAGGATAAGAGTATTTAGAGGTACCTTCATTTCCAGCCGCCGCAACGACGAGAACACCCTTAGAGTAGGCATAATTAATAGCATCTTCTATATATAAACTATTAGTATTATTTCCAATGCTAATGTTGATAATGCTTGCACCGTTATCGACTGCATAATATATCCCATCTGCAATATCGATTGAACTAATGTAGTTTGCATCTCCTACTTTCACTGGCATAATCAGGGCACCCTTCGAAAGAGAAGAAACGCCGATACCATTGTTCGTTTCTGCTCCGACAATACCTGCAACATGTGTTCCATGGCCAACATCATCGAAAGGCGGAGTACCTGGTTCCACTATATTATATGGTTTATAGATTTGATGTTGTAAATCTGGATTGGATGTGTCAATCCCAGAATCTAAAACAGCGACAATAGGTGTTTTCTTCGGTATAAATAGATCCCATGCCTCTGGCCCTTGAATAAGAGAGAAATCCTTCATTTGCATGTTTTGAAAGAATTCATCATTAGTAGTACTTAAATAGTGATATTGAATTTCAGCCTCAGCAAATTCAATGCTAGAATCTTGTTTAAGAGCCTCTAATACGTTCTTAGATTCAGTCTGTGGTACTTCGAGTATTTTTATATTTTTCTTTTTATCTTGAACATTGTAACTTTTAAATTGAAAATTACTTATTGTCTTTTGGTCTATCATTTTAATTACAATCCGTTTAGTTGCTTCTTTATTATTAGCAGCAAATGCACTTGACGAATATGTATAAAAACAAATAGTATAAATTGAAAGAATTATTACTAGTACTTTCTTCATGCTTTCCCTCTTTTCTATTTTTTTTACAGTTCTATTAGACTATTGTACACAAAAACTAGTTAAAGGAAAGAGCAGGATTAGGAGTTATATGTCATAACGGAAGATAAAGGTGTTAAATATGGAAGAAAAAAATAAAAATAGCATAAACATCCAGAAGAGGAAAAACAGGCATTTAATTCTTTATAGTATGGTTGGTCTCCTTTTTGTAATAGGTATTATTTTTACCATTCTACAATTTAGATTTATCAACCAAACTATTAATAACCATGGTTCAATTACCTATTACGATAACACTGGTACCAAAATGTTGACAATAAAGAAAAAACCTATTTCTATAAATGAAATTCCAAAGAGGGAATTAGCTCTATTAAATACGACTGGAGAAAGCTACCTACGTTCCTATATTATTGAACAAATTTTTAATGGAAATCAGAAGGGGATACTGACCAACTTAAAGAAGGAAACGGCGAAGCTTTACTTTACGGTTTTCGTCGATGAGAAAGAATTAGTAAACTACTACCTAAATGAATTAGATTTCAAAACTGGCATAATTGGGATGGGCACCGCGGCTGAATATTTTTTCCGAAAACAAGTGAATGAACTTGATTCTTTGGAATGGAGCTATTTGCTGGCCCTAGAGAAAATAAGTCATAACCAAATAATAGATGAGAATAATGAGCAGGTTCGGGATTATATGAAGGAAGTACTTGAAGAATACTACAAAACAGGGGTTCTTTCTAAAGACGAGTTCAATAATGATAAAAAGGACTTTCCTCATTTTCTTGAAACCATGCTCACTCATAAGTATGCCTATTGTTACTCTTATCTACAATATGCTTATTCTGAGCTAATAGAGTCGAATAATACTCCAATACATAGTAATTTGGCCATATACCTCAACATAGATCAAAAAGTTCAAAAGGAATTATTCAATCAATATATCAAAAAGGATAACTTTCCTAAAAGCCAGAATCAAGATAATGGGATTGAGAGTAGCATGGTAATCGTTAATCATAAAAATGGGGAACTAGTAGCCATGATGGGAAGTAGAAACCCCTTTGCTAAGGTGCTTAATCGTGTGGATCATCCTCGACAACCCGCTTCCACAATGAAGCCATTAGTTGTCTATGGCCCTGCAATGGAATTAGGCTGGAAGAGGGATGACAGATTAAAAGATGTGCCATTTCGAATTGGCACTTTTCAACCGTTAAATTATGATTATATCTACCGTAAGGAAGTTTCCCTCGAGGAAGGATTAGTGATGTCATATAATGTTCCGACGGTATGGTTACTCCAACAAATTGGCTTACATACGGGATTAGAATATTTAAAGAAATTTAAAGTGTTTACCGTTGATATAAGAGATAGCTTTCCTATTGCGCTTGGTTTTTTACAAAATGGAGCTTCACCATTGGAAATGGTAAAAGCGTATAGCGCTATTTCAAATCGTGGGCAATTGGTATCGGGTGGGACTTTGAAAAAAATTGAAATAGCTAACGGGGAAGTGACTCTTCCCGAGAAGAAACCTAAGCAGTATAGGGTTTTTTCCGAAAGAACTTCTGAAGAGCTCGTTAGTCTATTGACAGCAGTTGTCGAAAGGGGAACGGGGAAAAGCGCCTATATTGAGGGGGAACAGGTTTACGGAAAAACGGGTACGAACTCTAATGATGGCTGGTTTATCGGAGGCGTAGAAAATTATACAGCTGCTGTATGGGTTGGAAATGAAAGGATGAAGCCAGATCAAAAGCAAGAAGTATCTGGGGGTTCCTATCCTGCAGCACTTTTCAAGAATGTTATGTCTGAGGTCATTAAGTAACGGAGGATTAAGTCAACATGCGACTACTATTGTTTGTTTGTTTTGGATTGTTTTTCTTTTTTACCCCTTTTATGAGAGGCCTATTCTTTGATAAGGATTTTTATGCCCTTCAAATTGGATTGTATGTGATATTTTTACTAACCTTTTTATTTTTAGCATTAAAAAAAGAACTTCCTCGGATTCTATATCCATTTGTTTTAATCGTTTTCCCGATCATATTAGGATTTTCCTATTTTCATGCAGCCACTCCATTAGGTGCAATCAATGAAATATTAAGATGGACTGCGTATTGTTGCTATTTCTTTTTAGTCTGCTATATCTGTATGGAACGAAACTATAAACAATTAGTTTACTATATCGTTTTGATAACAGGATTCACCATTGCTGTCTTTTCACTTTGCGGATATACGGGAATGATTGACTTTCCTGACATTGTTGTAGCTGATCGGTTAGCTGGAACACTGCAGTATCCCAATACTTTTGCGGTCCTAATGGCTGCATTATGGCTATTTTCATTAAACCAACTGAGTAATAAAGATTTGAACAAAGTTGAGTTCTACCTTTTAGGTGTAGTAGTAATCCCAGTTTTTGTGTCCTTTCTTTTAGCAGAGTCTCGAGCGGCTTTGTTGTTCATACCTCTAGTTTGGATCATAGGATTATTTATGCATAGCCTAAAAAAACAGCTTGTTTATCTAATCATTTCATTGGTTTCGATAATGATTAGCTGCATTCTTTATTTTATAAGTCCTATAAAAAGTGGGTGGCTTTTGGGATATGTAGCTGCCGGAGTAATTGTTTTCGTTAGTTCCTTGATTGCCATTAGAAAATTATCGAATCATTACATGCGCACTGCTTTATTTAAAAAACTTGAAAGTTCCAAAATGAGTCGATTTGGGTTACCCATTATCATAGCCATATGTACTTGTCTAGTAATTTTGGATTTTGTCTTTCATGGAATTGTTTATTCAATCCTGCCAGAAAGGGTCCAATCGATTTCTTTAAACAGTGATACGTTCACAGAACGTATGGTAATGGCCAAGGACGCATTACGTGCCAGTAAAGATTCACTGTTAGTTGGTTTTGGCGGGCAGGGATGGTCAGTATTATTTACAGACTATCAATCGCTTCCATATCAAGCGAATAATATACATAATGGCTATTTAGAATGGCTGATTAATTCGGGGGTTATTGGCCTCCTTGTGTTCATTGGTATATTCGTATTTCTAATCATAAAGATGATGAAAAAGCGGTCCTCTAAAGAGAGAACCCCCATGCAGATGTCTGTTTTTCTAGCGGTACTAATGATTTTTATTCACAGCAGCGTGGATTTTAATTTTTCCTTTGGAACAGTTTGGTTCGTCCTATTAACGTTACTCGCATTGGGGTTACCACCAAATGAAAGTGGTAAAAATACTCGTACCCCTACAATTTTGATACAACTTACTGAAGGCCTGCTTATTTCATTTGTGTTACTTTCTTTAACGATTTCTTATCGTTTTTTTATGTCGAATCAGTTATTTTCACAAACAGTTGATCCTGAATCAGTAAATAGTAAACAGGGCTTGCTGACCAAATCAGTCCAATACAATCCTTATGATATTGAAAAGTGGAATGCACTAGGCATGTCTTTACTTGCGGATAAAGATAGTGGATCAAATGAAGCTGCCGGCAAGATTGCACAGAAAATAGTTTCGTTGGAAGGAAGTAACTCGACGGCAACTTTATATGCAGTGAACTTGTTTGAAAAAACGGGTATGAAATTAAGTGCAATCCGCTATTTAAACAGAGCAATAGAATTGGACAAGTTTAACATTTTGGTAAGGGAAAAAGATATTCAGCTTACAACTGAGATGGCTTTACAACAATTAAACCAAAGGGAAAAGGCTAATTCTATTAAACTGGCAAAAGTCGTGATAGCCCAATACGACAAGATTGAATTAGACGTAAAAGAATTGCAAAGAAAACTTCCAAGCGACCGTTTTAATGGTCGAAAATTTCATAGCTCTGAGAACATAAAATATTTTACGGCACTATCCTATTTTATTATGGGGAATTATGGTGATGTGAGCAAATTAGCAAATCCTCTCCTAAGCACTAAAAATAACCAAATAAAAAGTAAAGCAGCAGCTTTAGTATTTGTGGCAAATGAGCTTAACAATAGTGATAATAATGAAATAATAAGTAGGAAGATCAAAAATGATTTAGAATTTCAAAGTAATGTGAAGGAATTGAAAGAGCTGGCGTCCGTAGGAAAAACGAACTAAAAACCAATAAAAAAAATGACCCTTTTTGTCCAAAAATGGTATAATAGGTAAGTGTTACCTATGACTATCGGTCTAATATTGATGAAGTCATAGAATATAAAAAGGGGGAAATATAATGAACAAAAAGGAATTACCATTTTTAAAGTTTTTACTAGCAGTACTTTTAGTCTTTACTGTAAGCGCGCCTGCCTATGCAAACAGCGCACTTATTCCCGATCCCAATTTAGATGAAGCGATTAAGTACAGTATGGATCTTTATGAGGATGAAGATTATACAGTAGAAGACCTTAATGACTTAGATGGAATTTGGGGATATGAACAGAATATTTCAAGTCTATCAGGATTAGAAAATGCCAAAAACTTAGAGTATTTAAATCTGGCTAATAATAATATAACAGATATCAGCCCATTAAAAAATCTTACTAAATTGTCCAGCCTTGTTTTAAGCTCTAATAACATAACAGATATCAGTCCATTAAAAAATCTTAATCAATTATCTGGTCTTGATCTAAGCTATAACCATATCAAAGATATTTCAGCTTTAGCTTCTTTGTCGGTTACTGGATCAGTTTACTTCGATCTGGATCTAAGTAATAATGAGATTACAAGTTTGGATGCTTTAAAGAATCTAAAGAATTTAAATAGTCTTTATGCAGCCAACAACAATATTAGTTCCATTTCTTCATTATCCGGTTTGACAAACATTCAATATTTAGATTTAAGCTCTAACCACTTAAGTTCATTACAGGGTCTTACCGTTACCAAGGAAGTTTACTATTACTATAATTTGAGTGATAACGAGTTAACAAATATCTCAAATTTAGCAAATGTTACCCAAGGTGAATTTCTTTTGGAAGGGAATCTCATTACGGATCTTTCACCATTGCAAAATATGACATTTGGAGCGTTATACTTAACAGGAAATCCATTAAATAGCAATTCCTTAGCTATTATTGAAAAGTTAAGAAAACGCAATGTTTTTGTTGATTACGCCCCAACTCCAGGTAGGGAAATTGAACGCGTATCAGGAAGTACTCGTTATTCCACGGCAGTTGAAATTTCTAAACAAGGATGGAATACAGCTGATACTGTTATTATTGCACGAGGTGATGATTTCCCAGATGCTTTGGCAGGTGCTTCATTAGCCTATAAATTGGATGCGCCAATATTATTAACAAATAAGGATGTACTTTCTGTCGAAACAGCAACTGAAATAAAGAGACTTAAAGCATCAAAGGCGATTATTTTAGGTGGAACAAGTGCGGTTTCTGCTCCTGTTGAAGCTAACCTTAAGGCATTGAATATGACAACGGAAAGAATTGCCGGAAGCAATCGCTTTGAAACGGCAAAACTTATTGCAGAGAGATTAGGTGGAAATCCTGATACTGCGATTGTTGCCTACGGTTATGATTTTCCAGATGCACTATCTGTAGCCTCTTATGCGGCAAAAAATGGTTATCCTATTCTATTAACAAATAAAGAAGCTTTGCCAAAGGAAACAAGTGACTCACTAATCGGTAAAGCGAAAACGATTGTAATCGGCGGCGAAGGGGTTATTAGTAATCAAGTATATACTAAAATACCTGGTGCACAACGGATCACCGGTGAAAATCGATATGCTACTGGTGCTAACCTTATCAATACATTAAAATTGAGCACGGACAAGGTTTTTGTGGCTAACGGCAGAGGATTTGCAGACGCATTAACTGGTTCCGTTTTAGTTGCAAGAGAAAATGCATCATTACTATTGGTTGAAAAGAATTACGTTCCGGCTGAAATTGGACAAGTGATTTCGAAAAACCGAGTGAATCATGTTACTGTGTTAGGTGGAGAAGAGGCAGTAAGTATGTCGACGACCAATGAAATTGAAACATTACCATCTAGGTAGTAATCATTCTTAGTTACAAAGAATATGAAGAAAAAGCAAAACTCTTTTTATGTGAGGGTTTTGCTTTTTTTCTTTGGTATTTATTAATTATTTCTTCAATGTATTGATTACCGTATCAGAAACAGCCTCTTTTCCACCAAGAACAACAAAGTTTTGGATAGGGTATTGATCAAAGATGAATTGAGTAGCGGTTGGTATTATATCTTTTTCAACTAAAAGGATATTTGCATCCTTTTTTGCTGCAAGTACGGATCCTGCTAGCGCATCAGAAAATCCGTCTCTATTAGCTAAAAATAGTTTTGTAGGATGTAAATTAAATTCTTTGATTACATTTGCAGCTGTTTCAAACCGATTCTCCCCGCCAATTCGGTTTGAGGAAGGTAATAGATTGATTACAGCATTAGATATAACACTTTCTCCGCCGATTACATACGTGTTGGATATACCTTTCAGTGCCTGTTTAGTTTCGTTTGGTATCGTATTTGTTTCTGTTAATAATATAGGGTAACCATTTTTAGCTGCAATCGCAGCCACTGATAAAGCATCCGGGAAATTATAGCCATATACAACTATAGCAGTTTGAGAAGTATTAGTTACTTTCTCTGCTATTTTACTTGCAGTTTCAAACCTTGTTTCCCCTGCAATTCTCTCTATCTTAAGCCCCATATTTTTCAGTTGATCCTCAACGTCCTTTTCAACTGCTGAGGCCCCCCCTAATATAATCACTTTTTTAGTTTTTAATCGTTGAATTTCGCGCTTTGTTGCATCAGAGAGTCGATTCTTTTCTGTCAACAAAATTGGCGAGTTATTCTGAAAAGCCAAAGGTGTACCCGCGAGTGCATCTGGGAAAGAGTCTCCGCGGGCAAGAAAGACCGTGGGAGCCACAAGCCAGCCTTCTTGAGAAATTCTTTCTGCCGTTTCATAACGACTGGATCCTGCTAAGCGCTGATAAAAGGGAATAAATGACGCGTTAGTCGTGTGAAATTTTCCAGATTGAGCAACCCATTTTGCAATCCATGCCCATGCTGCATGATGCGCAACCCATTCTTCCTTCCCTGTATAGATATCTTCACTATTATCAGCATACGTGTGGCCATCTGAATGACGATTTTGCATATCTAATACTTTTTGGGCATGAAGTGGTTCCCAGTAGGCCCCATCTTTGTCTAAGGTTGAATCAAAATGAAAGGCATTTGCAAAAATATCTAGTGTAGCAAATTGCATTCTCCGTCCATTTCCCCAATAATTTCCCTGAGGATAATAAATATCTGAAGAATCCTCGCGGTAGATCGCCCCACCCGGGGCATCAAAAGGGGGGCTTTCAAAATTCCTATTGACCAGACTTTTATATACTAAATCAGAATTAAAAAAGGCTGCGTTTGGTGTAGACATATTTGCAAGTGTATAGTGTAAAGCCGCACTATTATTAAACGTAATAAATTCCATATAATCAGGGTGAATATAGCCTTGGTTAATCACCGTTCCATCTTCATTTACATTGCTTCCACGAATCCAATCCTTAATGGATTGTCCGTTTATCACGGTCTCGTTATTCGTATCAGATGGTATTGCAGCCGATGAAATCATCAAATCTATATTTTTCTCCATCCAACTATCTCTGTTTGGATGGTTTGGCATCATGGCTGTAGCAAGTTGTAAAAGTTGGGCATTCCAAGCGTTTTCCTCAGCTTTTGTATCCCCTGGGTACAGTATATCTCCATCTGTTGTCTTCATATAAGGAACAAAATAATCATTAAAACGATTTGCCTCGTATTCAACCATTTTTTGAACATATTCACGATTAACAGCAGATAGCTCATCCCACATTAACCACCCTGCAAAACCGGTAAAATATGCCCAATGTGCGGACTGCCATTGATCACCCCACCCCCCAGCTATATTTGCCTTATGTCTGTAGGCCAAAGAAGAAATTAGTTTTAATGTTTTCTCTTTTGCTTCTTCTTCAGAGACATTAGTACTGGAAGGGTTATAAATATTAAATGCAAATGAAGTGGCTAGTCCAAGTGACATTGCTGCAGGATGACGAATTTCATTCTCTAATTTCCCGCCAAAACTTAAATAAGGATTTTTTTGTAAATCAAAATTTTTATATGAATCCCACCATGTCGTTAACCCATACTTATTCGTATTTAATAAGATTTTCTCTATACGTTGTGCGTTTTCATCATCAGGATTTCCTTTATCAAATAAATTCCAATTAATTGGAACGACATCTGTAGTACTGGATGCTTCCGCTACCCTAATAGGAAATAATGCTATAATAATAAAGATAGGAATTAAAACACGTAAAAGGTTGCATAAATTCATTCTAGTTAACGATTCTCCTTCAAAGGTATTCTATTTTTATTGTATATGAAAATAACATTCATTAATAGAGAAAAGACAGATTTATAGAGAAGGAGCTTATTCTCTAACTCTAGTAGGATTTTTTTCACCAATCTTAAAGGGGCGGGTTACAAAATACTGCCTAAACAAAGATAAAAAAACGGACAGGAAGATTGCTGTTGAGCAATGTCCTGTCCGTTGTAAAGGTGTATTGAGTGTCAAATTCATTTAGCCTATTGTACAACTGGTCTACCAATCGAATAGTATCGGATTCCGTACTTTTTGGTTTCCTCGAGGGAAAAACAATTTCGTCCGTCAAAAATGATAGGTTCTGTCATTTTATCTTTTATTTCTTTCAATTTAATGCTTTTAATTTCATCCCATTCCGTCAAGATAAAGGCTGCTTCAGCATCCACCAATGCCTGTTCAGAAGAAACTGCAAAGCTGATTTTGTCACCAAAGAGCTTTTCCACCTTTGGCATCGCAACTGGGTCAAAAACCGTTACTACTGCACCTTCAAGAAGCAAATCCTGTATGATTCTTAAGGAAGCGGCCTCACGGATATCATCTGTGTTGGGTTTAAAGGTTAGTCCAAGTATAGTGGTTCTTTTACCAGCTAACGATCCAAAATGTTCCTTCGCTTTATAGAAAAGGAGATCCTTTTGTCTGTAATTAACATCAATAACTGACTGTAAAATTTTAAAGTCGTAATCAAATTCCTTCGCCAAATAATTTAATGCATGAATATCTTTAGGAAAACATGAACCGCCAAAGCCGATCCCGGCATTAAGGAATTTCTTGCCGATTCGATTGTCCAATCCAACGCCAGCAGAGACTTGATCGATATCCGCGCCAATTTTTTCACAAAGATTAGCTATTTCATTGATAAAGCTAATTTTTAACGCGAGAAAGGAATTTGAGGCATATTTAATCATTTCTGCACTGCGAATATCTGTGTGAACTATGGGTAGATGAAGAGGTTCGTAAATGTTCCCAATTTGCTTTCCGGCTTCTTCCGTGTTTGCTCCAATCACAATGCGATCCCCGTGGAAGGTATCATGAATGGCGGTTCCTTCACGTAAAAATTCAGGATTAGAGACCATTTCTATTTTAATGTTTGGTGGGACCCGTTCTTGAATTATGCTGCCGATTCGTTCGTTTGTCCCAACAGGTACGGTACTTTTAATAACGACGATGATGTCTTTTTTAATCTGTTCCGCAATTTGAATGGCTGCAGCTTCCAGGAAGCTTAAATTAGCTGAGCCATCTTCATTTGCCGGAGTACCAACAGCGATAAAAATACACTCAGCATTGGAGTATGCCTCCACAGGATTTGAGGAAAATGTAAGACGACCACTATCGATATTACGCTGAATAAGTTCACCCAGTCCTGGCTCGTATATGGGAGAAATTCCTTCATTTAATAAGGAAATCTTTTCCTTGTCAATATCAAAACAAGTTATTTGATGGCCTATTTCCGCGAGACATGTTCCCGTAACAAGACCCACATACCCTGTTCCTGTAATGGTAATTTTCATATTTATCCCTTCTTTAATTCCATAGTATCCAAATATAACAACCATTTTATTATAACGCAAAAAGATTTTTGTTAAATAATATTTTATTTTATTTAATGTGGACTTTTAAAAATAAGGAAGTTTATTTTAAATCATGAATAATTATTGGTATAATGCTTTTATGTGAGTTTTTTGGATAAAATCCGACAAATGACCCTTAAAGTGGATGGAAAAAGGGACTGAGGCATGTTAGGTGTTGAAGAAATGAGTAATAAAAAAGTACTTGTGATAACGAATATGTATCCAAGCGCGAAACATAAGAGTTTTGGTATTTTTGTTAAGAATCAAGTCGATGCTATAACAAGGAGAAATGTTCTTGTCGATGTAGTAGCCATCACCAATCCCAACAATGGGAAAGTGAATGTCTTTACAAAATACTTAAGCTGGTTAATAAAAACTATTTGGATACTTGGTATAAAAGGACGTTCATACGATGTGATTCACGCTCACTATGTTTTTCCAAGCGGCTATCTAGGACTCCTTTTTAAAAAATTATTTAAGAAAAGGCTGATTGTCACTGCACATGGCGGTGATATTGATAAAATGGCGAAAAGGAACAAAAGACTATTTCAACTTACTAAGTCTATTTTGCAGCAAGCGGATCACGTAATTGCCGTCGGGAACGAGCTTCATCATGAAATCGTGACTAAATTTTCCGTAAAGCAGCAGAATGTTTCTATTCTGAACATGGGTGTGAACCGTGAAATTTTTAAGCCTATAGATATGGGGGCGGCAAGAGAACAATGCTGGCTAGAGAAAGATGCAAAAATCATTCTCTTTGTTGGAAATTTGCTAGAACAAAAAGGATTAATAGAACTGATTGAAGCAGCAAGGCTTGTTCATGAAAGAGATACAGATGTTCAGTTGGTTATAATTGGTGCCGAGAAGGATCCGAATTTCAAACGATTCATTGAAAATAAAATAATGGACTTTCATTTGCAAAATATGGTGACCATTCTTGATACAAAGGAACAGCCGGAAATAGCTGTTTGGATGTGTGCTGCGGACTGTCTTGTGCTCCCTGCCCATATTGAAGGATTTGGACTTGTCGCGTTGGAAGCCATGGCATGTGGAACACCGGTTATTGGTACAAATGTTGGCGGCCTAAAAACATTGTTGGCGGGAGGGGCGGGGGAAATCGTATCTGCAAAAAATTCAAGTGACTTGGCGAATTCAATTAGCCAAGTTCTTGCATCTGAAGAAATAAGAAGCAAATTAATAAAAAATGGATTTAAAAAAGCAGAGGAAAACGACCAGGAATACATACTCAATCGGGTTATGGAAGTCTATTTTCCTACTGGAGGGTAGGATATATGAATAATCGAACAGAAAAAAGAAAAAAAGTATTATTTATCTCTTCATTAGGTGGTCATTTAACGCAATTACTCCAGTTAAAGCCACTTTTTGCTGAATGTGATTACCATATTGTTACAGAAAGGTCGATTATAACAGAGGACTTAAGCAAGAAATACCATATGTCGTTTTTGGCATACGGTGCAAGAAACTATTTATTTAGATATTTCTTTAAGTTTGGCTATAATATTTTTAAATCTTTCTATTATTTTATAAGGGAAAATCCAGATGTAATAGTAACTACAGGTGCCCATACGGCAGTGCCAACCTGTTACATTGCAAAGTTATTTCGAAAAAAGGTCATATTCATTGAGAGCTTTGCAAAAACGTCCACGCCAACGCTATCAGGAAAGCTTGTTTATCCAATAGCTGATTTATTCATTGTTCAATGGGAGGAAATGAAGAAACATTATCCCAATGCTGTCTATGGAGGGTCAATCTATTGATATTAGTAGTTTTAGGAACTCATGAACTTTCCTTTGACCGCCTGTTGAAGGAAATTGACAAGCAAATTGAGGTAGGGAATATTAATGAGGAAGTAGTTGTTCAGGCAGGTCATACGAAATATAAGTCAAAAAACATGACAATTTTTGATTTTACCACCTATGAACGGATGGGAGATTTATATAAGAAAGCAAACTATATCATAACGCACGGTGGTACAGGTTCGATTACGATGGGGATGAAAATGGGGAAAAAGGTTATTGCTGTTCCAAGATTGATAAAATACAGTGAACATAATGACGACCACCAGTTGGAGATTGTCAAACAGTTTAAGGAAACCGGACATATCCTATATTGGAATGAACCGATGGATTTAGCCGATGTTATTCGCCGTGTTGAAATCTTTCAGCCTGCCCGCTTTGAAAGTGGAAACAAGAAAATCTTATCTCTCATAAAGGATTTTATTGACGGAGTATAAACCTTTCGTACTATTTCGAGAGAGGAATTGCACTAATGAATAAATTTGAAAAAATATTACTAACAGTTTTTTTTATTGAACTTTTTGTTGGCGGTGGAGGGCGTTTGATTGATTTTAGAGTCCTTTCCATTCGTCAAGTTTTATTTTTATTATTAATACTAACATTTCTTTTTCGCATTATGAAAGAAAAAGCCTATACCAATACAGTTCTTAATACATTTGTACGTAGAGATTCAATCACAGTCGGAATCTATATGCTTATTGGTTGGTTTGTCGTCAGTGCTGTAATTGGGTATAGTAACGGAAATTCACCTTCCTATATTGTAACTGACTTTTTGAGGGTATCCTTTTTTGCAGCCTATTTTCCATTAGCTTATTATGTTTCGGAGGAAAGGTTTACCAAGAAGAGAATTATCACCATCATAAAATATTGTGCCCTCGCTGTTGCCATCTTCACTATATTGCTTGCTGTGTTAGGTAAGACGATTTATAGTTCCGATTTTGAAGTGTTTAAACAATTTTGGATTCGGATAATGAATGATGACTTATTATTTAGACGGAGTCACAGTGTGTTTTATAAGAGTCATTTCTACGTGTTTGTTGGTTTGGTCCTTTCGATAAATGCTGTATTATCAAAACAGTTTTCAAAAGTTGATATTTTTAATATTCCGCTATGCTTTATTTCAATTTTTTGGTCGGATACCAGAGGATTTTTTGTCGCCCTCATGGTCAGTGTTTTTATGATTGTCGTCATTGATGTCATTGCCATTAGTGATCCTGTAAGAGGAATTACTAATAAAATCAAAACGATATGGAGAAGCACGCAATTGGTAAAAAAATCAGTGGTGTTATTGGTCATTACCTTCTCCGTACCATTCTTATATCAATATTTGACGTTGGAACGATTTGAACAAAGCACAAATGCTGCTAATAATGGAGCAGTGAATGATACAAGTGTGGGTGCTAGGATTGAATTTCTAAAAGACTCGAAGGATATTTTGTTGGGGAATCCTGTTCATTTTATTTTTGGTAAAGGTTATGGAACTTCGATTGCCGGCAGGATTAATGGAATTGAAATGAGCTTCCTTGATATTTGGGTGGAGCAGGGAGCGATTGGTTTAGCCATCTGGTTATTTCTATGTGCTATAGTTATATACAATTATTATCGCGCATATAAACAAGGCAAGGACATCCCAACAATTGACCGTTCATTAATAGGCGTGTTTGTCGGGGTCGTGCTTTTGACCAATATTAATCCCTTCCTGAATAATCCAATAGGAATTACCTTTTTCATATTAATGCTTACCTTTTCTAATGCAATCAAAGAGAAGGCAGGATGGCAACTAAAAAGTTAATTGACCGCATATCAAAAAAACTCCTTTATTATTTACTAATAAAGGAGTTTTTTTATATTACTAATTTAACTGGCAGACATATTATCTTTATTTTCTTTATTCATGTACATTTTTTCAACAGGCGCGGATGGAAGACCAAGCTGCTCGCGTAATTGATCAGAAAGTGCCTGCCTTTCCTCATCACTTACAAAGAAATACCAGCCGCCATCAAGCATTCCGCCCCATCCGGGGATTTCAAGTTTTTCCAAGGTTTCAGCCGCAGGTTTATAGGTCGATTGAATGCCAACCATATCATTTAGGGTTAGATTCGTTTTAATATTATTTTCTAACGCTTCAAGAATATCATTGTATTTTGTCAAAGTAGAAAATGACTTTCCTTTGTCGATAATTTTAGAAATAACCTCACGTTGTCTTTCTTCACGTCCAAAATCACCGCGTGGGTCATCCTTTCTCATCCGTGCATACTGGAGCGCCTTTTCCCCCATTAAATGCATGGGACCTTTTGGTAGGTACGTACCATCTAATTCAAAAGCATATTTATTATCCACATCAATTCCACCGACAGCATTTACAATATCCCTAAAACCTTGCATATTCACTTCAACGTAGTAATCAATTGGTGTGTTTAAAAAGTATTCAACAGTATCAATCGTCTCTTCAATTCCACCGTAGGCATACGCATGGTTTATTTTTTCAATCCGAACCTTTCCGCCTTTATTGTCTGAGCTGATAAGCTTTGTCCGAGTATCACGGGGAATACTTAATATTTTTGTAGATTTCTTTTCAGGGTTAACTGTTAGTACAAGGATGGAATCTGTACGGCCACTATCTTTCTCGCGTTCGTCAACACCGACCATCAAGATTGAAATCGGATCCTTTTGGTGGAATTCAACTTTTTCAACCCGCTTCTTAGAAACCTCTCGTGAAATTGGTTTGTTCATTTTATCAACAGCTTTTGCAACATTGCTATAGACGTTATAAAAATAAACCCCGCCACCAACCAGTAAAATCAAAATGGTAAATAAGGTAATACGGGGCCACTTTGCCTTCTTTTTAGGCCCTTTTTTTCTATCTAATCTCGAATTATTCATTTATAATATTAATTCCCTTCTTTAGAGATATTGGATTAAAATAAGGACATTACATTAAAAATTATAATCTCCATAGGTATTTTGTTCAACAGGAAATAAAAAATTTGTCCAATAAAAGTACAGTTTTTTACATAATGATGCTATAATTTAGTTTTGTTACGACAATTGAAAGGATTTTTTTGTTAATATTTGTCGAATGTTTTATTGTTCAACCTTAATAATTGAATGAATGGTATTGCGTTGTTTAAAAATATTCATATATGATGAACCAAGGAATCACATTTCCTATAAAAATAGACGAAAAATGATGAAGCGCGTTACAATAACACAATATGTAATGAAAGAGTGTGAAAAAATGTCTAATGCAAAAGTTGCAATTAGTATTGTGACATATAACAGTAAACACATCTTTAAAGTACTTGAAAATCTTAAAAGGGAATTTGGTCAGGACGATCAATTTCGCCTGGTGATTTTTGATAATAATTCAAATGAAGAATATAAAAATCAGTTAAAGAAATATCAGGATATGGCCGATATTACCTTTTACCATGAGAATAACGGCTTTGGTTTTGGCCACAATTATAATTTATTACATGCTAATGAAAAGTTCTTTTTAGTGTTTAACCCGGACATTATTTTAGTAAGGGAAGATCTGCTAAAAATGTTGGAACGAATAGAACAGGATGAATCGATTTCTTTGTTAGTCCCAAAGGTTTTAAATTCAGATGGGACGCCTCAGCATCTGATGCGCGATCGTGTGTCTGTCTTTGATTATTTCTTAAGGTTTGTGCCATTTCAATTTGTGAAAAAAATGTTTGAGAAGAGGCTGGCCACTTACGAACTTAGAGATATTCCCGATGACCGAGAACAAGATATTCGGATTGGTTCCGGATGTTTTATGCTATTAAGAGGAGACGACTTCAAGGAAGTTGGCGGATTTGATGACCGCTATTTTATGTACTTTGAAGATTACGATCTATGCGTTGAGCTGAAGAAACGGAAGAAGCGGATAGTTTATTCACCTTTTTCAAAAGTGGTGCATTATTATGAGCGAGGTTCCCATAAAAACTCCAGATTATTTAAGATTTTTATGAAATCTATGTATCAATATTTCAATAAGTGGGGCTGGAGATGGTTTTAAATTTCTGGGTAAATGGAAAAAGCTTATTTAATAAAAGCTTCAATTATTAATGATAATAAAGAGAAAATATATGTTATTTTTTCAGGCGAATATTGAATAGAGTCGAAAAAGTGACATGCAAGGTGGTAGGAGAGGGTTAGTATTATGAATAAATTTGAAAAGGGATTATTAACAATCTTTTTTATCGAGGTATTTGTAGGCGGTGGAGGAAGGCTGATTGATTTTGGAGTGATCTCCATTCGTCAGGTATTATTTCTTCTTTTGTTAGCAGTTTTTTTGTATCGAATTCTGAAGGAAAAGGCAATATTTAATAAAGAAGTAAACACCTTCTTTAGGTTTAACCCGGTAACAATTGGGGTGTATGCCTTAATTGGCTGGTTTGTGTTCAGCAGTATTGTTGGCTTCTTAAATGGGCATCCGCTGGGAGCTATTATTACGGACTTCTTTAGGGTTTCCTATTTTGTCCTCTATTTCCCTTTAGCTTACTATATTTCAAAGGAACGCTTTTCAATCGGGCGAATTATCACTATATTGAAGTATAGCGCAGTAGTGGTGGCGATTTTTACGATTGTCGTTTCTTTATTGGGGAAAACAATTTTTGCGGCAGATTTCAAACCTTATTATGACTTTATGAACTGGCTGATGAACGATGATTTATTCTTTAGGCCAAGTAAAAGTGTATTCTATAAAAGCCATTTTTTCGTGTTAGTCGGTCTCATTATTGCACTAAATGATCTATTGAACAGAGATTACAGTAAACTGAATTTTACGCTTGTCATAATAGGTTCAATTTCTGTTCTATGGTCAGAAACAAGAGGGTTTTTACTCGCATTTATGCTAAGTGTATTCTTGATTATTATTCTGGATGTCAAAGTGATTGTCGACCCAATAAAAGGATTATCAAGGAAAATTAAAAAATTGATCCAGTCCCCGCAGTTTATTAGAAAGTTTGCCATTTCTTTACTCATATTGTTGGCAGTGCCATTCTTATATAAATATATGACATTGGAGCGTTTTGAAGTGGCAGTTGTTGATGAAGCTCCGTCTAACCATACTGTATCAAGTAGTAAAAAAGGCAGTCAGGTAAAGACGGAAGTGAATGATGTCAGTGTTAATGCCCGAATGGAATTTATTACTGCTTCAAAAGAATTACTAGTCCACCCGACAAATCTCATCGTTGGAACTGGATATGGAACAGAAATTGCAGGTAGAATTACCGGAATTGAAATGAGCTTTCTTGATATTTTATTGGAGCAAGGGTTAATTGGATTCGCAACTTGGGCATTTCTATTTTTAATGATTTATTACAATTATTATATTGCTTATAAAAAGGGTCAAAAGCTTACATCTCTAGATGTTTCGTTGTTGGCAGTTTTTATGGGTATTTTATTATTAACGAACATCAATCCATTTATTAACAATCCCATTGGCATCAGTTTCTTCTTAATTTTGCTCGTGGCTTCTCAAAATAAGAGAGAATTAAGTTTAAAAGAGGAATTATTATGAAAATAACGATGGTCATCGTCTTTTATAAGCAAAAGCCTGAAGAAAGTAAAACATTTCGGACGTTAAAGTCATCATTGTTTTCGAAAAAAGAGTTATTCAACGAAATTGAATTGATTCTTTATGATAATAGTCCTGTGAAACAAGACTTCTCGCCCCTTAATTATGAGGGGATACATATCTCATATAATCATGACCCGCGAAATTTGGGAATCGCTGCAGCCTATAATTATGCTTGGGCTGTGGCTAAGGAAAATGGCAGTCAGTGGCTTCTGTTACTTGATCATGATACTGATTTGACAGACGATTATTTAATTGAGGTTCTAAATGTGCCTGATGTATCTAGTGATATTGCAGCTGTTGTACCCAAAATTTGTAGTGAAAATAAGATGATCTCACCTGTATACAGTCATTCTTTACGCCCACTGCAGGAGGAACCGCCTAAATCTGGAATTCAGGAGAAGAGGCCAGTTATGGCGATTAATTCTGGAGCTTTAATCCGAGTGGGTTTTTTAAACGAGCTAAATGGTTTTAATGAAGTATTTCCATTAGACTATTTGGATCATTGGTTGTTTTTTGAGATTTATGCAAGAGGGAAGAAGGTTTTGGTACTGGATGTTGTTCTTGAACACGAGCTGTCAGTTATGGATTATAGTCGAGTCCCACTAAAACGGTATCAAAGTATTTTGGATGCAGAATACAATTTTTATCAAAATTTTAAAAAAGACTTGTTTCCATCCTATCGGGCCCAGCTCGCTAAGCGCTTCCTTAAACAAGTGCTAACTGTGAAAAACAAGAAAATTGCGATGTACACACTTAAACGGCTTTTTTCTATATAAGAGGGAGTTTTTGCAAATGAAGATATCTGTTTGTATGGCAACATATAATGGAGCGCAATTTGTTGTTCGTCAGCTTGATACAGTGTTGAAGCAGCTTGGTCCCGACGATGAAATTATTATTATAGATGACCGTTCAAAGGATAACACGGTTGAAGTGATTAGGGAAACCTATGGAAGAAGAGTGCAGGTCCATATTAATGAAAATAATTTAGGTGCAATTAAGAGCTTTGAAAAGGCGATATCTTTTGCAACAGGAGATATCCTTTTTCTATGTGACCAGGATGATTTGTGGGAAGATAATAAAGTGGAAGTAGTTTTACATGCATTTGAGGAAAAAAAGGCGGATCTTGTGTTCCACGATGCTGTCGTAGTTGATGGAGATTTACAGGTCCTTGACCCATCATGGAATAATTATAACCACAATAACATAAACCAAGGAATTTTTGGGAATATTTTAAAAAACGCCTATACGGGAGCATTTATGGCATTTAGAAAGGATTTAGTGCCGTCCATTCTGCCGTTTCCTAAGAAAATTGAAATGCACGATCAATGGATTGCACTTGTTTGTATGAAGAAAAAGAAGAAAATTGTTTTTATTAATCAAGCTTTAATGAAATATGTACGTCATGGTGGTAATGTCACCGGAATGAAAAAGCGTTCTTTATCCACACAGCTAAAAGGCAGGTTAGGCACTATTTCGGCTATTGTTGGTTTCAAACACTAAATTAAGTTTTTGTAACGATTTGTCTCTTATTTGTCTTTTTATGACATCGTTCTTTATAATAGTGAAGGTTGAAAAATTAAAAAAGAGGAGTTGGCTTTAGTGAAAGGTATTATACTGGCAGGTGGCAGTGGTACAAGACTTTATCCGTTAACAAAAGTCGTATCAAAACAATTATTGCCTGTTTATGATAAACCGATGATCTATTATCCACTATCCGTATTAATGTTAGCGGGTATTAAAGATATTCTGATTATCTCTACACCGGAGGATACAGCGCGATTCGAACAAATCTTAGGTGATGGTTCTGATTTAGGAATGAATTTTACATATAAAATCCAGCCGGATCCTGGCGGGTTAGCACAAGCATTTATTTTAGGTGATGAGTTTATCGCTGATGATAGCGTCGCATTAGTGCTTGGTGATAATATTTTTTATGGACATGGATTAACTGATTTATTAAGAAAAGCTACTGCCCGGGAAACAGGTGCAACTGTTTTCGGTTATTATGTAAACGACCCAGAAAGATTCGGCGTGGTTGAATTTGATGATCAAGGCAAAGCGGTATCGATTGAAGAAAAGCCAGACATTCCAAAATCGAATTATGCTGTTACAGGTCTTTATTTTTATGACAATCGTGTTGTAAATATTGCGAAAAACATTCAGCCATCCCCACGAGGTGAGCTTGAAATTACTGATATCAATAAGGCATACCTTGAAATGGGGGAGCTAAGTGTGGAGCTTCTTGGCCGCGGCTACGCATGGCTTGACACTGGAACGCATGCCTCTTTATTAGAAGCATCACAGTTTATTGAAACAGTTGAAAAGAGACAATCTTTAAAAATTGCTTGCCTTGAAGAGATTGCCTACAAAATGGGTTATATTTCAAATAAAAAGTTAATTGAACTTGCTGAGCCTTTAAAGAAAAATCAATATGGTCAATACTTAATCAAGATTGCTAATCAAGGTCAGTAATTCATAAGTGAGGTAAAAACATGAATGTAATTGAAACGAAATTATTGGGTGTAAAGATTTTAGAGCCGAAGGTATTTGGTGATCACCGTGGGTATTTTATGGAAAGCTATAATAAGGATCTATTTGAATCACTCGGATTGCATTATGACTTTATACAGGATAACCAGTCCTTGTCGGCCCCAGTTGGTACGCTAAGGGGCCTGCACTTTCAGCTGAATCCAAAGGCACAAACAAAAGTCGTTCGCTGCGTAACAGGTGCAATTTATGATGTTGCTGTGGATATTCGCAAGGGTTCACCTACATATGGAGAATGGGTTGGGGTTATTCTTAGTGAACATAATAAACGTCAGCTTCTTGTACCTAAGGGGTTTGCTCACGGTTTTTGCACCTTGGTGCCTGACACCACTGTGGCCTATAAAGTGGATGAATATTACTCACCTGAGCATGATGGCGGCATTCTTTGGAATGACCCAGATTTAGGGATTGATTGGCCGACAACAAATCCAATTCTTTCAGATAAAGATACGAAGCATCCAAAATTAAGCGAAGCAACACAGCTCAATTTTGTGTTCGAGAAATAGGAGGAAAAACATGAAGTTATTAATTACAGGCGGTGCTGGTTTTATTGGCAGTAATTTCGTCCGCTACATGGTAAATAAATATCCAAATTATCAAATTGTTAACCTTGATTTATTAACGTATGCTGGTAATCTTGAAAATTTAAAGGATATCGAAAATGCACCCAACTATAAGTTTGTTCGTGGTGATATTGCTGACCGTGAATTTGTTCAAGGGTTATTTAAAAAGGAAAAGTTTGATTATGTCATAAATTTTGCTGCTGAATCTCACGTTGACCGCAGTATTACCGACCCTGGTATCTTTGTTCAAACAAACATCCAAGGCACACTTGCTCTTTTGGATGCAGCCAAAACGTATAATGTTACAAAATACCTGCAAGTATCAACTGATGAAGTATATGGTACTTTAGGTGAAACAGGTTACTTCACAGAAGAAACACCGTTAGCGGCAAACAGCCCTTACAGTGCAAGTAAAGCCAGTGCAGACTTGCTTGTTCGTGCCTACCATGAAACATTTGATCTGCCCGTGAACATTACACGCTGCTCAAATAACTATGGACCGTATCATTTCCCTGAGAAGCTAATTCCATTGATGATTATTAATGCCCTTAACGATAAAGAATTACCAATTTACGGGGATGGCCTGAATATTCGGGACTGGCTTCATGTCGAAGATCATTGCCAGGCAATTGATCTTGTACTTCATAAGGGACGCAACGGCGAAGTGTACAATGTGGGTGGAAATAACGAGCGGACGAATATCGATATCGTCAAAACGATTCTAAAGCATCTTAACAAACCTGAATCATTAATGAAGTTTGTTCAGGATCGTCCAGGTCACGACCGCCGTTATGCAATTGATGCAACAAAGCTTCGTACAGAGCTAGGCTGGTCGCCAAAATATAATTTTGAAACAGGCATTGAGCAAACGATTAATTGGTATTTGAATAATCAGGAATGGTGGGAAAATATCATCTCTGGTGAATATCAAGAGTATGTTAAATCCCAATATGGCGACCGATTAGGAGTAGAATAATGAGGGTTGTTGTAACCGGGGCTGCAGGTCAGCTTGGACAAGATGTAGTGTTAGAATTAGTGAGAAAAAATCATGAAGTAATTGGTACTGACCGTACTAAATTGGATATTACCAACGAATTAAACGTTTTAGCCTTTATTAGTGAAGTAAAGCCAGACGTTATTCTTCATTGTGCAGCCTATACAAATGTGGATGCAGCAGAAGAAAATGAGAAGCTTGCGTATCAAATCAATGCCTCTGGTACGGAGTATCTTGCTAAAGCCGCAGCACAAATAGGCGCCAAAATGCTTTATGTTAGTACGGACTATGTCTTTGACGGTTCGGCTTCAGAGCCCTATGAAGTGGAACAGCAAACTAAGCCTATAGGAGCCTATGGCCGAACGAAATTAGCCGGTGAAGAACTGCTGCAAAGAAACTTAAAAGAATTCTTTATCGTTCGAACTGCCTGGGTATTTGGTATTCATGGAAATAACTTCGTTAAGACCATGATTCGTCTTGGGGCTGAACGCGGGGAAGTAGGCGTTGTCCATGACCAGGTTGGATCACCAACCTACACTGTGGATTTAGCAACGTTTATGGTTGAGCTAATGGAAACGGACAAATACGGAATTTATCATGCGACTAACAGCGGTGTTTGTTCATGGTATGAGTTTGCGGTTGAGATTTTTAAGCAAGCTAGTTTGAAGGTGATCGTGAATCCCCTAACGAGTGATCAATTTCCACGCCCAGCTGCACGTCCAAACTATTCGGTGCTAAGTAAGAAAAAAATCACGGAACAAGGTTTAACACCTCTTCGCGATTGGAAAGAAGCTTTAGCGGCGTATTTAGAGGAAGCCACTGATAAGAACTGATATTACATATCAGTTCTTTTTTAAAATAGATAAACAAAAGGAGGAATTGGGTTGAGTACAACATTTGAGAAAATGAAATCCTATTTTCGAAACAAAGGAATTTACAAAGCACTGAGAGCAAACCCGATATTATTAAAAATAAATCAGCATTATCGAGATAAAGTAGAGGCGGAGAAACGAGAATCTGTCCATACATATGGCTTAGAAAGCCTATTGCTTGTAAAAGAGGCATTTCAAGAAATAAAACGAGAATTCTGGCTTGATTATGGGACATTGCTTGGAGCGGTCCGTGAGAAGGACTTTATTGGCCATGACGCTGATATTGATGTTGCCACCTTTTTTACGGGAAATGATGATGCCAAAAAATTTGAAAGATTAATGATTAAGAAAGGCTTTGAAAAGTCACGCGAATTCTGGATGAATGAGAAAATTGTTGAGGAAACGTACCTTTATAAAGGTGTGAACCTCGATGTGTTTTATTATTATTCTGACGATGTGGCTGATAAAATACATTGTTTTTCACTTGAAGAAGGTGAACATTCAATTTACCAAAGGCTTCCTGAACATACACTTGTAACAGGACTCAACGTAAAAAAGGTATATGTGACTTTTGAGAAAACCACCTGGATAGATTTCAAAGGGGAACAGTTCCCAATACCCAAAGACTATCATCAGTATTTAGTTGATAATTATGGACCAACTTATATGATTAAAGACGAGAATTGGAATTTTGCTGATCAGGATATCGCAATCCTCCCATTTAAAGACAACACAAGGGCATATTTATTTACTGTTTAAAAGCAATAACAACTTTTCGTTACCAGAAGGGCAGTTATATGAAAAAATCATTATTTAAAAATATTCTCTATAAGGTATTATTAAATGTTTTTAACTTAATCATCCCAATTCTGGTGGGACCTTATGTGAATAGGGCATTAGGCCCGAAATCAATTGGTAATGTTCAATTCGTCGAATCCATTTACAGCTATTTCTTTATTTTTGCCAGCTTTGGAGTATACCAATATGGCTTACGGGAAATGAGCAGGATTAAAGACGATAAACAAAAGGTCAGCCAGCTATTTACAAGTTTATTTACAATCAGTTCCGTTACTGGTGTTGCCGCATTGCTCTTTTATTTTGGCTTTAGTTTTTTTAAGTATGGAGATACCGTTTTCTATCCGCTCTTATTAATTTTCGGATTTAATTTGATTGTGAATATGTTTTATGTGGAATGGGTTAATGAAGCAATGGAAAGCTATGACTTTATTACCATTAAAACGATAGTGGTAAGAAGTATCTACGTTGTATTGATTTTTATTTTTGTTAAATCATCAACGGACTATCATCATTATGCGATTTTGTTGGTTATTTCTGCGTTTTTAAATAATGTTATTAGTTTTATTTATATAAAGAGAAAAGTGAAATTTGATTTTAAAAATATTAGTATTGTTAAGCATTTAAGGCCGATGTTTTTAGTTGTCATTTTCTCGAATGCCAATGTCCTTTATACTCTTTTGGACCGGTATATGCTTGGGGAGTATGTAAATTCAAAGGCAGTTTCTCTTTATGTTATCCCCCAGCAGATAATGGGTATAATTAATACATTGATGTTAAGTGTTATACAAGTTACTATTCCAAGATTATCGCACATACTTGGATCGAATGATGAAAAATCTTACCACACCCTACTCAATAATATTTCAAAGGTGTATTTATCCTTTTTATTTCCCGCAGCAGTAGGGTTATTCCTATTGTCTGATGTGGCAGTATTTATATATGGAGGAAAGGATTTCGTCAATGCAGCATCCGTTTTAAGCGTTTTCTCGATTTATATGGTCGCGATCGGACTCGACTCCATTCTTTCTAACCAGGTCATTTATATGAAAAAGAAAGAACATATACTGGTGAGACTTTTGTTCCTTTGCGGATTGATTAATCTTATTTCGAATATTGCTTTAATAAAATTGGATATTTTCACTCCTACCAATGCCATTATTACCACCACAATTTCCAACCTTTTACTTGTTTTTTTAGAGTATGGGTATATACGTAAGTTCTTAAAAGTTAATTTCCGATTATTCGAGATAAGCAAATTAAAGTATCTATTTTATGCACTTCTTTTTATTCCTGTAACATATGGCATCCGGCATTTTGTGTCAGGGCCTATTCCGTTATTTTTGGCAATTGTCGGTGTGAATGGTATTCTATACGGATTAATTTTAATTATGACCAAGGATGATGTTTTGCAGATGTTTGTTGGGAAACTTAAAGGCCGATTTGGCAGAGGCTAGTATATAAAAAATGTCTCTTTCCTGTTTGATGAAAAGATAGAGGCATTTTTATTTTCTTTAGGGAAAAATTTTAATGAGATTCTTTTAGTGTATTCCTTTCCATAACTGAAACTTTCCCAAAGTTAAACACGTCTATATCATTGTTAGCATGAATCGACTTTGAAAGGCTGTAATATGCAGAAATTTGTCCAATTTATGAAGGGAACGCAACTGTGGAAATGGCAAAGGTTTTGGCTGTTTCATTAACTATTTTCCTAGTTTTAACAATAATAGTTTTGATTAATAGGAAATATTTGAAATAAGTGGGTGTTTATTTATTAAAATGCCTATGCTATAATCCTATAGGATGCAAATTTACCCCGGCAACATTGATGTAATGATCTAATAACTAAAACCTTACAATAATGGGTTCGTAAATATGGAGGGGCTTATGTTTTATCTAACTCTAGTAATCTGTTTTTTTTCGGCAATACTCTTAACCCCGCTGGTAAAAAAACTGGCATTTATGATTGGCGCAACGGATAAACCAAACCAGAGAAAAGTACATTCTCGCATCATGCCTAGATTAGGTGGCTTAGCCATTTTTTTAAGTTTTATCATTGGAATTTTAATCTTTCATCCTGCAGATGAATATCATTTGCCAATCGTAATTGGCAGTATCATTATTATCCTGACAGGAATGCTTGACGATGTGAAGGAAATTTCACCAAAGTTAAAATTATTTGGGCAAATTGCTGCCGCAGCAGTTGTAGTTATATACGGTGGTCTAAAAGTTGAGTTCATCAATCTTCCATTTGGTGGAATCATTGATTTTGGATATTTAAGTATACCGTTTACTATGATTTGGATTATTGGCATCACCAATGCAATTAATCTTATTGATGGTTTAGATGGGTTAGCAGGTGGAGTTTCCACCATAGCACTTATTACCATTGCGGGTATGTCCTTTGTTATGGGTAATGCCTATGTAACGGTAATGGCATTAATTGTTGCTGCAAGTACAGTAGGATTCCTTTTTTATAATTTTCATCCCGCTAAGATTTTTATGGGCGATACTGGAGCATTATATCTTGGTTATATGATTGGGGTATTATCACTCCTTGGCTATAAAAATGTTACTTTCATTTCATTGATTATTCCCGTAATTATACTAGGTGTGCCAATTTCGGATACATTTTTTGCGATTATTCGACGCCTTGTCAATAAGCAGCCGTTATCAGCACCGGACAAATCTCATCTACATCACTGCTTATTAAGAAGTGGCTTTTCTCATCGTCAAACGGTCTTGTTAATTTATGCAATGGCATCTGTGTTTGGTCTTGCTGCGTTCATTTTCTCACAAGCAACTGTTTGGGGATCGTTAATCATGATTCTGGTTTTATTAATCGTTATTGAGGTCATTGTTGAAAAAATAGGATTGGTCCGAGATGATTATAAACCACTCTTGAATTTTATGAAGGGCTTCAAGCCAATAAACATTAGAAATCGGTAATGATTGATAAAAGTCTTAAGAACCTTCGTTCTTAAGGCTTTTTTGTTTTTTAAAAAAATGAAAATATTAAAAATGATTATTTACAAATTTTACGTTTCAAAAGTAAAAATCGATAAATAATAAGAAAAGTCCTAAAAAGGATATCAGCATGTGATTTTTCATGTTATTCTAGAAAAGGTTTTTCTTTTAGATTTACTTTACGGAAGGGGGAAAACTGATTGTCCGTTTCACAAAGGGTACAATGGATTGATGCATGTAAAGGTGTAGGTATATTTTTAGTGATTATTGGCCACACAATGATTGACAATAATTTAAGAGGTCAAATTTACGCTTTTCATATGCCGCTTTTCTTTTTTATTTCTGGTTATTTATTTTCGATAAAAAAGTATCCGCGATTTATTGAATTATTGATTTCAAAATGTAAATCATTACTAGTACCATATATTAGCTTTGCGATTATCTCTCTTGTGCTTCTTAGATTTTTCCTACAAGAGCCAATAAATATTAAGGCATTTTTCGATTCACTAATGTATTCACGCCGTAATAATATTTATTTTGACGATCCGTTATGGTTTTTGACTTCGTTATTTACCATGGAAGTTATTTATTTCTTTGTAACAAAATACGTAAAAAATGATTACTTTAGACTGTTTATAGTCCTGGCTACAAGCTTTTTTGCTATTTCAAGTCTTGATGTCCTAGCAGGGGGAAATATTTTACCTTGGAGCTTTGACCAAACCCTTTACTATATTTTATATTTTGGGCTGGGTCAATTTATTAAAAATAAAGAAATATTGGGAACTAGATTAAGAACTTCAATTAGGTTAATTATCTCCTCGGTTGTGTATATTGTATTATTGATTTATCCAAGCATTTATCCTAATGTAGTGGAGATTTTGAATGGGATTTTAAACTTACCATCAAATTTAACTACCTATATTGTTACCGTTTCATGGGCAGTTGTTGCCATATTATTCATCATCTATATATCTCAATTTCTTTCCAGCATATCTTTGATCAATTTTTTAGGAAAAAACTCTCTTATCCTGCTAGGATTACACATCAGTTTTGGGTTTAATTTTATTAATAAAGTGGTTTTAGAAAGATTACATCTAAAAATAAATAATCCCAATTTATTAGGTTTAGCCTTCACTTTAGGATCAATTGTGCTGTTAATCCCAATTTGCATGTTTATTAATAATTATATTCCATTTATATTAGGAAAAAATTTAGCACTAAATAATCTTAGAGGAAAGAAAGATAAGTGATAAAGGGTTACCAAAATTTTAATTTCACGACTTTCCGTTTTTTTCTTTGATTTTGTTTTCTCTTTATTGGACAAACTGACTAACAAGGAGGATGTTTAATGCTTTATCTTACCTTGATAGTATGTTTTGTGGTCTCCATTCTAGTTACACCGTTTATAAAGAAATTAGCCTTTGTCATTGGTGCAACGGACCGACCGAATCAGCGAAAAGTGCATCAATCGATTATGCCGAGACTCGGTGGCTTAGCAATATTTATTAGTTTTATGGTTGGGATTATTCTTTTGAGACCTGAAAATCAATACTCTTTTGCTATTTTAATCGGATGTATCATCATTATTGTGACAGGAATTTGCGATGATTTGTTTGAATTGCCGGCAAAGTATAAGCTGCTTGGTCAATTAGCTGCCGCCTGTAGTATTGTTTTTTTAGGTAACCTGCAAATGGTGTTTATAAACTTGCCGTTTGGTGGCCAGCTTCAATTTGGTTTTTTAAGTATTCCTTTAACAATACTTTGGATTGTTGGGATTACGAATGCAATCAACTTAATTGATGGCCTTGATGGATTGGCTGCTGGGGTTTCTTCGATTGCCTTAATTACCATTTCAGGCATGGCACTAATTCAGGGGAATATTTACGTAGTTGCAGTCGGTTCGATCGTGCTTGCGAGTACACTCGGTTTTTTGATTTACAATTTCCATCCGGCAAGTATCTTTATGGGGGATACCGGAGCACTTTTTTTAGGATTTATCATTTCTGTCCTATCGCTTCTTGGATTTAAAAATGTAACTTTTATTTCCTTTGTCATTCCGGTTCTCATTTTAGGAGTACCCATTTCTAACACCATTTTTGCAATCATTAGAAGGATTATCAATAAACAACCCTTGTCGGCGCCGGATAAATCCCACTTGCATCACTGTATGCTTCGAATGGGTTACACACATAGACAAACGGTTTTACTTATTTACGCAATGGCGGCATTCTTTGGAATGGTAGCGGTTATCTTTTCCCAAGCAAGGATCGGTGGGGCAATTGTCTTAATAGGAATTATCATCTTATTAATTGAAATCATTGCTGAAAAAATTGGATTAATGGGACAAAACTATCGCCCGCTTTTAAACATGCTTCACACTTTAAAAACCTCTACAGATAAAAACCGGTCATAATAAAAAGGGGCTCATTTTTGTGAGACCCTTAAAATTTTTATTTTCTTATGTTTCTCGTACATAGTCTTCCTCAAGATAAAGCTTGTCACCCTTTTTCATGTCGCATTGGCCATTGGTAAGTTCGACCATCCAATCCATAAATGGTTGGACAAGGTCTTCTGCAACATAAACCTCAACTTCAACGGTATCTAAATAATGAATATCTTTTATTTTATACTCGGAGGCACGGACCTCTTTTTCAATTTTCCCAAGCCAGGTATAGTCAATTTTCACGTGGATAATCTGTGCAAGCTTCCGTTCGACGATGCCAACTGCGTCTAATCCCTCTGATGTTGCTTTGCCGTATGCACGTATAAGCCCGCCAGCACCTAATTTAATCCCACCAAAATAGCGGGTAACCACGACAACCGTATCCTTCAGCTTTCTTTTTTTTAACACTTCAAGCATTGGAACGGCAGCGGTTCCGCTTGGCTCGCCGTCATCATTGGCCTTCTGAATTTGGTCATGCTCGCCGATGAGATAGGCGGAGCAGTTGTGTGTGGCGTTCCAATGCTGTTTTTTTATGGTTTGAATGAATTCCTGAGCTTCATTTTCTGATTCGGCGCGTTTAATATGGGCAATAAAACGGGACTTTTGGATGTTGATTTCATTTTTTCCCGTTTGTTTCACTGTATAGTATCGAGGCAGCATAACAAGCTCCTTTCTTTTGTAAAAGGTAAGTATAAATTTCAATCTTGAAAATTGTCCAGCTTCAGGCTCTAGGCCTTACACCGCGGACCAGGGCACTTGTACTTTTCTTTTTAAAAATAAAGATGTAATATACCTTTAATATAGAAGTAACGTTCGAATGATATAATAGACATGGTTCAACCAGAAACTTTTTAATAAAAAGGATGGTTGAATGGGATAGAATACTACCTATTATACTACTTTTTTCATCCAAGTATGAGGCCACCCATGTATGTTAGATTAGCTATTTGGTGCAATTTAAGGTAAAATATGTTAATAGGCCTTAAGGAATAAGGGAAAATATGCCCCTCCTGGAGGAATGATATGAAAATTATGCAGATGAATGTGAAGTCAATTGATGAAATTCGCGAAGAAATGATTGAAACTGTAACATGTAGTAAAAGTGATATTTTTCAAATTGGTGAGCAATGCCGCCAAGATTATGAAAATATGACAACTGAACTTCGTACTATTAAGCAAACGATGGTAAAGCTGATTGAAGAGGGCGACAAGCTTGATGTACAAGTTCAGGAAGCCAGGGTTATGTTATCAGAAGTCAGTATGAATTTTAAAAAGTATTCAGAAGAAGAGGTAAGGGAAGCCTACGAAAAAGCCCACCAGCTGCAAATGGATCTATCGATTAATTGGCAGTATAAAAAGCAACTGTTGGACAAACGGGATGATCTTGAAAAAAGGTTAGTCGGTTTAAATGATACAATTGACCGTGCCGACCAGCTTATTTCCCAGATTTCGGTAGTCATGAATTACTTGACCAGTGACTTGGAGCAGGTTGGTAAGGCATTAGAAAACGCAAAGGCCAAACAAGATTTTGGCCTTAGGATTATTGAAGCACAAGAAGAAGAGCGGAAGCGGTTATCAAGGGAGATTCATGATGGGCCTGCGCAAATGCTGGCAAATGTGATCATGCGCTCAGATTTAATTGAGCGTGTATACCGAGATAGGGGCCCTGACGAGGCTTTTTCTGAAATCCATAATTATAAAATCATGGTCCGATCCGCCCTTTATGAGGTCCGGCGAATTATTTATGATCTCCGGCCGATGGCTCTGGACGATTTGGGACTCGTTCCGACCCTCAGAAAATATTTACAAACCATCGAAGAATATCATAAACAATCGAAGATCAATTTTGTAAATATGGGACTAGAACGCAGACTTCCTGCTAAGTTTGAGGTTGCCCTATTCCGAATCATTCAGGAGTCCGTGCAAAATGCCATCAAACATGCAAATGCCTGTGAAATCGCCGTGAAAATGGAAATAACCAAGACCGCAGTAACTGTTTTGATTAAGGATAACGGCGTTGGATTTGATCTCACGGAGCCCAAACCGGAGTCTTTTGGTATGATGGGGATGAAAGAGCGTGTCGACCTGCTTGACGGGGAAATTACCTTCCATTCAAAAATTGACAAAGGGACAGAGGTATTCATTCGTGTTCCATTACTTAACTAAAGCAAAATTCGTAAGTAAAGATAAATTGAAATTGAAAAATGAGGGGGCGTAGCATTTGACTACCAAAATTGTCATTATAGATGATCACCAACTGTTCAGAGAAGGCGTTAAGAGAATACTAGAATTTGAGAAAGCTTTTCAAGTCGTGGCTGAAGGCGATGATGGCAGCGAGGCATTGGGCCTTGTGCAGGAGCACCAGCCGGATGTGGTCATTATGGATATTAATATGCCGCAAATGAATGGTGTCGAAGCAACCCGTGAACTAATCGAAAAGTTCCCGAACACAAAGATTATTATCTTATCGATTCATGACGATGAAAACTATGTGACACATGCTCTAAAAACAGGTGCCTGTGGCTATCTTTTAAAAGAAATGGACGCCGATGCCTTGATTGAAGCTGTCCGCGTTGTCGCTGACGGAGGCTCGTATTTACATCCCAAAGTCACACACAACCTCGTTAATGAATATCGGAAGCTGGCTGCCGGTGTTGCTCACGGCGGTGGCGGTTACGTTCCAACGCTCGAAATTCGCCGTCCGTTGCATCTGTTAACACGCCGCGAATGTGAAGTGCTGCAATTGCTTGCGGATGGAAAAAGTAACCGTGGGATTGGAGAATCCCTTTTCATCAGTGAAAAGACTGTGAAAAATCATGTCAGCAATATTTTACAAAAAATGAACGTAAACGACCGTACCCAAGCCGTTGTTGTCGCGATAAAAAATGGCTGGGTGGAAGTAAGATAAGTTTTTCTAAAAGGGCACGCTCATGAGGGCGTGTCCTTTTTTAACGACTAGTTAATGCATTTTATTCCTTTTTCAGATAAAATAATAGATAACATGGAGCAGTAATTAAACAAGGATGGTAAAACTTTATGAGAACGGCAATTGTCACGGATAGCACCGCGTACATACCGATAGAATTACGCGAAAAATGGAATATACATCTAATCCCCTTACATGTCATTTTCGGGAATGAAGTCTATCGAGAAGAAATTGACCTTACGTGGAATCAGTTTTATGAAGAAGTGCAGACAAAGGAACTTCCAACGACCTCCCAGCCGCCCATTGGCCAATTTGTCGAGCTGTTTGAGCAGCTTTCGGCAGACCACGATGCGGTCGTTTGTGTACACCTATCGAGTGGAATCAGCGGAACGTATCAGGGGGCTGTCACTGCTAGTACGATGGTAGAAGGCATCAAGGTTTATCCATTTGATTCCGAAATCAGCTGCATGGTTCAGGGCTTATATGCTCTAGAAGCAGCTAAGATGGCTTCGCATGGTGTCGATCCTGATGTGATCATGAACAGGCTGGAAGAGTTGAAACGTTCGGCCCGAGCTTATTTTATGGTCGATGATTTGACACATCTGCAGCGCGGCGGACGGCTCTCAAGTGCGCAAGCCTTTATCGGCAGCATTCTGCAGGTTAAACCACTGTTGCATTTCAAAGACAAGGTCATTGTCCCTTTTGAAAAAATTCGCACCCGGAAAAAGGCAATGAAACGTATAGTTGATTTGCTCGCTGAGGAGGCTTCAACTGGCGAAGCCTATCAAGCCGTCATCATTCATGCTAATCGTGAGGAAGAAGCGGAAGAATGGCGGAAGGAGTTATCTGCCATGTATCCTAACGTCGAATTCTCGATTGGCTACTTCGGCGCTGTCATCGGCACCCATCTCGGCGAAGGGTCAATGGGCATGGGCTGGATGAAAAGATAGAGAAGTTAGCTGCCATTCTGGTCTTTGGGCCAGGATGGTTTTTTAGATTGTTTTGGTATTTTGGTATGCGGAAGGGCTCTGGCGGAATTAATTTGCAACTTGGCGGTATATTCCGTCCCCGTTTGGCAGAATTTTTGCTAGAGTGGGCGGAATCCCGATTTAAATTGTTCAGAATATCGATCAATTTTCGCAGGAGCCAACAACGACATAAAAACGTCACAAAAAACTTCGACAAATAAGCAGGAAATTCTCCAGTATTTGCAGTATTTCTGCATAGTAAGAATTTTATAAGTTGAAGCCACCAGTGATCATTTTTCCTTGATAAAACCAACAATTACCAATTTTGAGCTTCAAAGTTTCCTGCATCTCCCAAATAATGATACTGCTCAAAAAGTCCTACACCTACCATCAACAGGAAAAACAAAAAATCGGGTATACCATCAATGGTCAAAGAGGGTGTCCGCATGCGTTTTATCATCAAAAACGGAATAGTAATGCCGGCTAATACTGCCGTAGACTCCATGCCCATATCGAAAATCCCAACCATCCCACAGCCGCCGCTCAATCCAAAGTTTGCCTACAACCCTAACCTTCAGCAGATTCTTTCCGGAAAGCAGCTTCTCCTTGAGGATATTCCATTCACCCTTGAGGAAGTCCAAACACATTATCAAAATGGATATGTTACATACCGTAAAGGAATCGTCTACAATGGAAAACAACCTATTTGCGGACGGTGTGGCAACAAGGACCCAAGGTGGTTTGCCGCCTTTCCATGCTCACGATGTGGAGAAACCTGTCTCTATTGCCGGCATTGCCTCATGATGGGCAGAATCAGTGAATGCACTCCGCTAATGGGCTGGAATGGCCCGGTGCCTGACACCCTTTCCCCTATGAAGGTATTGGAATGGAAAGGGATACTCTCGGAGGGGCAAAGGGTAGCGTCAAATTATGTGGTGGAGGCCATCCATGCGAATCAGGAGCACCTTATTTGGGCTGTTTGCGGCGCCGGGAAAACTGAGGTTCTCTTCGCGGGAATCGAGGCAGCTTTAGCTGCAAAAAAAGAGTCTGCATTGCGACACCAAGAACAGATGTAGTCCTTGAACTCACCCCCAGGTTAAAGGCGGCATTTCCCCATACAACGGTTGCCTCCCTTTACGGTGGGAGCGAGGATCGCCATCTATACGCACCTCTCACCATTGCGACCACCCATCAGCTGCTGCGGTTTTACCAAGCTTTCGACACCATCATTTTGGACGAAGTCGATGCTTTTCCGTACACCGTGGAGGAGTCGCTCCAGTATGCTGCCAAACAGGCACGTAAACCCAGCTCAGCGATGATCTATTTGACCGCCACACCAAATGAAAGATGGCAAAGAGAATGCCGCGATGGAAAAAGAGCCTTTACCACGATCCCCGCCCGGTTCCACCGCCACCCTTTGCCAGTGGCCGAATTTGTTTGGTGCGGCAACTGGCAAAAGCAACTTCAAAAAAATAAATTACCGCCAAATGTAGTTCAGTGGATTCAGAAGCGGATCCAAGATAATAAACAAGCCTTACTTTTCTTCCCGCATATTCCGATGATGGAAAAAGCCCTAACCATTCTTCAACAGATTTCGCCCGACATTGAAGCCGTACATGCCGAAGATCCCGACCGAAAAAACAAGGTGCAAAAAATGCGTGCAAAGGAAATTCACATACTGCTAACAACGACCATCCTTGAGCGGGGTGTAACTTTTCCAAATATCGATGTTGCCGTCATCGGAGCAGAAGATACCATTTTTTCCGAAAGTGCCCTTGTCCAAATAGCAGGAAGGGCAGGGCGGAGCAAAGATCATCCTGATGGAACTGTAACCTTTTTTCATTATGGAAAAACCGACGAGATGATCAAGGCCAGAAGGCAAATTGTTACGATGAACCAGGAAGGGGTTAAACGAGGAATGATTGATAAATAATAGAAAAGGAGCGCAGTCCAAAATGAATCTCTTTCAACAAGACTATTGTTTAGTTTGTAATAATGTCATCCAGCCTGAAATAGGCTGGAGAGCCATTTTTTCTTTAGAAATGGAACATTTCCTATGCATTGAATGCGAAGGAAAGCTTGAAAAAATTGAAGGTGAGACCTGCCGAATTTGCTGTCGGCCTTTTGCTAAGCTCGATGAGAAATTCCGTAAGGGTGATTTGTGCAATGATTGCTTACGCTGGGAGGAGGATCCGGAGTGGCAAGGATTTCTTGATAGCAATCACTCGCTTTTCCACTATAATGAATTTTTAAAAGAAGTCATTGCAAAATATAAATTTCGCGGAGATTATGTACTAGCCAAGGCCTTTGCACCATTTATTAAAGAGGAACTAACAACCATGCATCCGGAAATACTTGCCCCTATACCATTGAGCGATGAACGCCAGTATGAGCGCGGGTTTAATCAAGCAGTGGCACTTATTAATGAATCCGGCTATCCCCCCGCACAAATACTTACTCGAATTCACTCAGAAAAGCAATCCAAAAAATCAAGGTCAGAGCGGATTCATCTGCCACAAGTATTTAGTCTTGCCCCGGAAACTAATTTACAAGGAAAAAGCATCATCTTGGTTGATGATATTTACACAACTGGTTCCACATTGAGGCATGCAGCCAAGCTGTTAAAAGCGGCAGGAGCAGTGAGTATTCAGTCCCTTACACTTGCGAGATAGGGAAGAGCGGCAAGGCAATGCCTTCCCTCCATGCCAGGCAAGCAATTTTCGTTCTTCATGCTCCATTTGATGGAATCCCCCACTCATCTTTGCAACCATTTACCCTATTTCGTGAGCATAGTAGTGGCAAATTGTCCCAATACATATTATACTATATATGAATAACCATTCATTTTAGTAAAAATACCCTATCGTTGTCAAAGGTGGTGTCAAGCATTGTCACTATTTGCCTGTTGTATTTGTCAAAAAATCGACAAAATTTTTGTTCGGATTTAGCAGGATAATCATAGGGCAAAATAGAAATGTATACACAAGCCTTAACAAAAGGAGGAGTCCACTAATGAAATATAACGTTCGTGGTGAAAACATTGAGGTAACTCCAGCAATTAGAGAGTATGTAGAAAAGAAAATTACAAAATTGGAGCGCTATTTTACAGAAGCACCAGATGCAATGGTATATGTAAATCTTAAATTTAATCAAGATAAAACGTCCAAGGTAGAGGTAACCATTCCGTTACCGCAACTAGTTCTACGTGCTGAGGAAACAAACGTAGATATGTATGCTGGAATTGACTTGATTACTGATAAACTTGAGCGCCAAATTCGCAAACACAAAACAAAGGTAAACCGTAAATTCCGCGAAAAAGGTGATTTCCCTGTAACCTTTGCTAACACTGAGAGCCCAGAAGCGCACGATGTGGATGAAGACGATTTAGAGTTAGTTCGTACAAAACGATTCGATTTGAAACCAATGGATAGTGAAGAAGCCATTCTGCAAATGAATATGCTTGGTCATAGTTTCTATGTATTCACCAATTCCGATAGTAACCGTACAAATGTTGTTTACAAACGTAAAGACGGCCGCTATGGCTTAATTGAAGCACATTAACATGTTTAAGAACGCCACCCTAAATCAGGGGTGGCGTTTTTTTCCTACTAATAACCTTATAAAATGATTAGATTGAGATTTTACTGATAAACTAGGAGTACAAATAAACGGAGGTGCCGCTGCTATTTTTCCTAAATTGAATTTGTTCAACTGAAAAATGGCCGTCCCTAAGGAGCCAGGGTTATCCCCAAGTGGATAACTTTATTTTTATGGTGTTTTTCCACAAAGTGGCGGGAGATATCCACAAACATCACAAGTTCTGTCCTAAATTATCACAATTGACTAAAATTTATTAACATATATACAAAAGAGCCAGCGATTCTCAGTCCGCTGGCTTTTCCCACTCCTATTTATTTCCCCATCCCACAGCAGTTCTTATATTTCTTGCCACTACCGCAAATACATGGGTCATTACGGCCGACATCAAGTTGTTTCACTTTCGGCTTTTTCTTAACAGCTTCGCCGTCTTCTTTCGGGTTCACCGCTTGACCTTTTGCCACTTCTTCACGCTCAAGATTGCTGCGGATTTCAGCCTTCATGATGTACATCGCTGTTTCATCCTCGATGGATTGAATCATTGCCTCAAACATGGCAAAGCCTTCATGCTGGTATTCACGAAGCGGGTCAATTTGTCCGTACGCACGCAAATGAATTCCTTGGCGCAGCTGGTCCATGGCATCGATGTGATCAATCCATTTAGAGTCAACTGCCCTTAACGTAACCACTTTTTCAAATTCGCGCATTTGCTCAGGGTAAAGGATCTGCTCTTTCTCCTCATAACGCTCATTCACTTTTGTTAAAATGGTTTCGACGATTTCTTCTGGGTCTTTGCCCTTCAGGTCATTTACAGTAATGTCCCCTTCGTGAAGCAAGGCGCCATGTACATACTCGACAATTGCTTGTAGATCCCAATCCTCCTCATCCTCATGACGTGACGCATGGGCATCTACATTTCGTTGAAGTGAATTTTGAATCATTTTTTGAACAATTTCGCGAAGATTTTCTGATTCTAATACTTCATCACGCTGGGAGTAAATAATTTCGCGCTGCTGACGAAGGACATCGTCATATTGCAATAATTGTTTACGGGCGTCAAAGTTGTTGCCCTCAACGCGTTTTTGCGCAGATTCAACTGCACGCGATACCATCTTACTTTGAATGGGCTGGGTATCATCCATTCCAAGTTTTTGCATCATCGCCTTCATGTTGTCAGAACCGAAGCGGCGCATCAATTCGTCTTCCATTGATAGATAGAACTGAGTAATACCAGGGTCACCTTGACGTCCGGAACGTCCACGAAGCTGGTTATCGATCCGTCTGCTCTCGTGGCGCTCAGTACCGATAACAGCAAGCCCGCCTACCTCAATAACCCCTTCACCAAGCTTGATATCTGTACCACGGCCAGCCATGTTAGTTGCGATCGTAACGGAGCCGCTATGGCCTGCTTGGGCAATGATTTCAGCTTCTCTTTCATGGTTTTTCGCATTCAAAACGTTATGAGGAATCCGTTTTTTTGTTAAATAGTTTGAAATCAGCTCAGACGTTTCAATTGCTACCGTACCAACCAAGACGGGCTGACCTTTTTGATAACGCTCCGCAATGTCTTCGACAACGGCACGAAATTTCCCGTCCATCGACGCGTAAATTAAATCGGCACGGTCGTCACGGGCAATCGGTTTGTTCGTTGGAATCACAATAACATTCATATTGTAAATGTTGCGGAATTCTTCTTCTTCTGTTTTGGCTGTTCCTGTCATGCCGGATAATTTTTCATACATCCGGAAATAGTTTTGGAACGTAATTGTTGCCATTGTCATACTTTCGTTTTGGACTTCGAGTCCTTCTTTTGCCTCGATCGCCTGGTGCAGACCTTCACTATACCGACGGCCCTTCATTAATCGCCCGGTAAATTGGTCAACGATGACAATTTCGCCTTCCTGCACGACATAATCAACGTCAAGATGCATGCTGACGTTTGCTTTAAGGGCCTGATTGATATGATGGTTCAGGGTAACATGCGCCATATCAAACAAGTTTTCAATGCCGAAGGCTTTTTCGGCTTTACTGATTCCTTCTTCTGTGAGCATAACGCCCTTCGTTTTTTCATCATACGTATAATCGGTTTCCTTTGTCAGCATCCGCACAAAGGCATTTGCTTGAATATAAAGGACAGCCGATTTTTGGGCTGAACCGGAAATAATCAGCGGGGTACGCGCTTCATCAATCAAAATCGAGTCAACCTCGTCAATGACGGCGAAGAAGAGCGGGCGCTGTACTTTTTGCTCTTTATAAAGCACCATGTTATCACGGAGATAGTCAAAGCCAAATTCATTGTTTGTTCCATACGTAATATCGCAGGCATAGGCAGCTTGTTTTTCGTCCTTATCCATGCTGTTCAAATTTAAGCCAACTGTCAAACCTAAGAATTGATACAGTTCACCCATTTCAGTGGCGTCACGGCTTGCCAAGTATTCGTTAACAGTAACAACATGAACGCCTTTGCCGGAAAGAGCATTCAGATAGACAGGCATCGTCGCTGTTAAGGTTTTACCTTCACCAGTCTTCATCTCTGAAATATTCCCTTCATGGAGAGAAATCCCCCCCATTAGCTGAACATGGTACGGATATAAGCCAAGGACACGGCGGGCACCTTCACGAACAACTGCAAATGCTTCAACAAGCAGGTCATCCAAGGTTTCTCCTTTTTGATAGCGCGCCTTGAACTCTTCTGTTTTTTCCCGTAGCTGATCGTCTGTTAAACTCTCTGTATCAGCAGCAAGGGCATCAATTTTCGTCGCAAGCTTGTCTAACCTCTTCAGCTCACGTTTGTTCAGATCAAACACTTTATTTAAAATCCCCATCATCTGATGAACGCTCCTTTTTACCCGAGACTAAGTAATTATTTTTTTAAAAATTTCTTATCAAAAAATTCGATGATTTTCCTTATCATCTTACCATTTCCACATTACAGTGACAACAATGTTGGCAGGAGTGGAAAAATTGTCATTCTACTATTATATATCTTTGGTTTGGATTGTTCGAATTTTAGTCAAATATGACAGATTGGTGGCGTTTTAGCTGAGAATATAAGGTCAATTGGAGAATATGCCAAAATGACCTACTGGTGTATGAATAAATGTTGGTAATTTTGAATAAAAATGCAACTTTTCCATCGTTTTCACTACTTAAACAGTACTAACTTATCCCTTTGTTAACAACGTTTCTATGTTGTTTTTAGAAGAAAAGGGGACTTTTGTCTATATGAAAAAATATTCACAAATTGTACATTGGAATATACTCTCACAATGTTAGATACTACCCTTAGAGAGGTAAAAATGGAAAATAAATAGAGAAAGAAATCCAAAATGGGAAGGGTGAGTTAAGTGGCCATTTGGGGGAAAAAGAAACCTAAAGATACAGATCCCGAAACGAGAGAAGATAGAAAAAAAGTTGGCCTGATTCGCAGACTTTGGCAAAAATTTAGAGCTATTGACTGGAAGAACCCAGTTAACAGGTGGAAACTCCTATTCGTTTCACTTGTTGGCTGCATTGTTATTTTTGGCGGTGGGTATGGAGTACTTTCTTTAACCAACTCGCCTTCATTTTGCGCCAGCTGTCATGAAATGGCACCGGAGTATTCCACATATACTGCAAGTGCACACAATAATATTTCATGTGTTCAATGTCATATCAAACCTGGGTTTGTTAATATGGTAACCCACAAAATGAAATCGATGAAAGAAGTATATTACCACGTTACTGGAGTTCCTGAGCAAATTGTTCAAACAGAAGAAGAAGCTGTTTCAAATGAAAACTGCTTACAATGTCACTCCAAAAACCGGCTTGTCACGGCATCTGGTGACTTAAAGGTTAACCATAAAGGACATATTGAAGAGGGCATACCTTGTATTTCCTGTCACGCTGGTGTGGTTCACGCGAAAATAGTTACCCGAGGGATTAATACGGAAGATGTTCGCGGCCATTGGACAAAGGAAAATGCTGAAAAATTAGTGGAAAAGAAATATTTACGACCTAACATGGGATCCTGTATTGACTGTCATGACAAAGTAAACAACGGTGAAAAGCCTTGGGAAGATGTTGCTTATAACGTACCGCCAAATCCAGAAGAGGTGGAGAAAAAGCTTGAAGAAAAAGCAACAGAAACGACAAATGAAGGCGTAACGACAGAAGAAAAAGAAGCAGAAGCATTAGCAGCACATGATCAAAAAACACAAGAAATCATTTTACAAGCAATTGGTAAGCAACAAAAAGATGTTAAGCTTTCGATGGCCTGTGAAACGTGCCATAAAAAGATTAAAGTTCCTAAGAACCACAAGGTTGAAGGATGGGCAGGGAACCACGGCGGAGATGCTATTCAACAGCTAGATAAATGTGTTAACTGTCACCAGGATTCCAAATGGGTCAGAGAAATTCCTAAAGAAGATATCATGTCCTTGCTAAAAATGGGCAATCAAAAAGAAAAATATGTACCGAATATGACGCTTGTGAAAGACCAAGCAAGAACGAATAAATTCTGTAGTGCCTGTCACGCAGATCGTCCAGAAAGCCATGGTGAAAGTAATCAATGGCTGACAGGGCACGCTGATAAAGCAAAAACAAGTGATATGAAAGCCGAATGTTTTGTCTGCCATGATCGTGACAAGCCAAAAGCTGATTCCACTGATGCAAAAGCACCGACAGATGTTTATTGTCAATATTGTCATAGAACTGGTTTTAAAGATGATGTGAAAAATTAATCAAACTAACATTGGAGGGACGCATAAATGGAAGAGGAAAAAAAAACGCGGTCAGCCCCTCCCAAATTTCGCTATAAGGTAATCAAAATTGCGACCTTAACATTGTTGTTTTTAGCCCTATTCTCCTTTGCTGGATTCTTCGGACTAGAGGCAACCTCAAGCTCCAAGTTTTGCTCATCTTGTCATGAGATGAAGCCCCAATACTATACATGGAAGGCTTCATCTCATAGTGAGGTTGATTGTGTTAACTGCCATATTGAACCAGGAGCAAAAAATTACGCAAAAGCGAAAGGAAACGGCTTCGTAGAATTATATAAAAAACAAACAGACACCTATATTGCTCCAATCAAGATGCCGAATCTCATACCTGATGAAGCCTGTGAAAGCTGTCATAATATGAAAAGTCGTGACGTCACCCCTTCAGGTGATATTATCATCCCGCACAATAAACATAAGACAGAAGGAATTAAGTGTGTCCAATGTCATAGCGGTACAGCACACGGAAAAGTGGCAGACCGTAAAGTGACCTATAAGAGCGACTATGGAAAATGGAATGAAAAACTCGGAACCTCTCTTATGAGTAATACGAAGTTTACAAGTCCGCAAATGGATACTTGTATGGAATGCCATGAAGCAAGAAAGGTATCAGTGGAGTGTAAAACCTGCCACGAAACAACGATGGTTCCTAAAAATCATAAAACAGATGAGTTCAAAAATGGCGGGCATGGGAAGATACAGCCGAATGATCTGAAAAAATGTGAGCAGTGTCATTCCTATATGTCAACCGAGAAATATGATCTATTTAAAGAAGATCCAGTTTATCAAAAATTCCTAAAAGGAGACACTACAAATTCTACTAATGTTACCGTAACTCAATATGCAAAGACAAACACTTTCTGTAAAGACTGTCATGGGAAAAAACCAACTAGTCATAAAATTGCTTCTTTCACGACTAAACATGGAAGCCTATCAAAGGATACTCAAAAGTGTTTCACTTGTCACGATAACCGAATTGTAAGTGATTCACCAGTAACAACTGTCCAATGTGCTTCGTGCCATCCAAGCTCACACGGGGATACATTTAAGGAAAAGCACCCATTCAAATTAGCAGAAAATCAAAAATACGATAAATCATGTTTAAAATGTCATGTTGAAAAGACGTGTTCGAAATGCCATAAGTCAAATATAGATCATTAAGCAAAAGAATAGATTCCGAGAGGGGATTTACCATGGAAGCAGAAAAAGCACCTCAGGAAGTAGAGGAAAGGGCAAGCAAGAAACAGCAAAAGACCTTTAAAAAGAAAACCGGGATCCTTTTATTATTACTGACATTAATTGTTACCGTAGGTACAGGATATGCTCTTGGTCACTTTTATTTTTGGAATAGCATTGATATGAAACGAGTCAATGAGCAGCTAGATTACTATAAAGAAGCAGTAAGAAAAGATCCTGCCAATTTAGAAAATCGAATCGTCCTTGGCTATACCTATTATTTAAAAGGTGACCATGATGAAGCGATTAAACAGTTTGATAATGTCCTTGAGCAAGATAAGAATAATTATGATGCCAGGTACAACATGGGTTTAGTTTATATATCTGAAGAACGATATAATGAAGCGCTGATTGAATATGAAAAAGCTGTAAAAATTGCTCCTAAAGACTATAAGGGCTATGTGCAAATGGGAATTGCCTATCGTGGGTTGAAAGAGTACGATAGGGCGACCAAGTCACTTGAAGAAGCCAATAAGCTGGCTCCAACCAATTCCGATATCATTTATCAAATTGGGATGGTAGCAGAAGCAGAAGGAAAATATGCAGATGCGATAACCATTTATAAGGATGCACTCCAATATGATCCATTGTATAAAGAGGCAATCGATGCATTAGATAGATTAAAAGATAAAGACACAAAGACTGAAGGTGAATAACGATGAAAAGACGTAATGTGTATATCGGTATGGCACTCATTGCTATAGCTACGGCAGCAGTTTTTACCTTCCTTTTCCTTAATCAAACAAAAGCAGTTGATACGGGATTGTTAAAAGTAATTAATCCAGATGGAGCACCAAACTACAGCCAAGCGCTTACTGGTGACTTTAATAAGCCTCTTAGTAAGCCAATGGATGTAACCGCCAATAGTTCGTTTACGTATGTTTCAGATACGAATAATAAACGTGTTCTTACATTTGATGTTGGAGGCAACCTGTTGTTCTCGTTCGGCGAGGACGGAACCGGCAAAGGGCAATTTAAGTTCCCTTATGGAATTGCAACTGACGATAAGGGAAGAGTATATGTTGCCGATTTATATAATGGCAATATTTCAATTTTCGATGAAAAAGGGAAATTTATTGATTACTTTGCAAAAAAAGAAATGGATAGTAAAAAAATATCAGCACCAGCTGCATTAAGAATTATTGATAAAAAAGTGTATATGACTGATATTAAAACAAATAAAGCTTATGTATTTGATTTAAACGGAAAGTTGCTACTTGAAGTCGGTAAGCCAGGCACGAAAGATGGCGAACTTAACTCACCAAATGGTATTACCGCCGATGATGAAGGTAATATTTATGTCGTCGATACTGGCAACCAGCGTGTAGAGATTTTCGATAAAGTAGGCAAATTTAAACAGATTATCAATGGTTCAAATAACGGCAAGGGGGAATCAATCTTTGTCAACCCTAGGGGAATTGGCATTGATAGCCGTGGCATCATATATGTTGTCAGTAACTTGACACACTTGGTTTATGGTTTTGACAAGGATGGCAAGAAAGTATTTGAATATGGCGGTATGGGGGAAAACAACGGACAATTCTCTTTACCAAACGGCTTATTCATCGACAAAAATGACAATGTTTATATTACGGATACACTAAACATCAGAGTTCAAATTTTCAAATAAAAGCGTCTAGTTCGCCGAAACATTAATGAACGCTAGTGTGAATACCTATTTCCTCATATTAAAGGGGGTGGTATAGAAAACGCAACGTTAGAGGCCTTTTCAGAGTATATAAAACAAAAAAGAGAGAAAAAGAGAGATTTATTTGGGAGGTTTCAAGAATGAGAAAGTTTAGCTTTAGCTTACTTTTTGCAATTATGCTATTAGGCATGTTTGCAGCTGCTGCATCTGCGGCAACAACAATGAACCCTGGTCAAAAAGGAACATCTATTACCAACGCAAACGAAACTGGTAAAGGTGTTGACGATGCAACAGACGGTTCTGAACATGATAATGTTGTTAAAGCTTTATCTGGTCAAAACGTTCACACTTCTTATCAAAACAACACTAACTCTTGTGCAAGCTGTCACCAAACACACACTGCAAAAGGCGATTCATTGTTATTTGCAGATGATGTATATAACACTTGTACTGCTTGTCATGATGGTACATTAGGATTTGCTAACGTATTTGCTAGCGGCGAAACTGCTAAAATGACTGGTGCTGGTACTTTTGGTGGGACGCACGGCGCATCTCAGCACCAAGCTAACGATTCAATGAAAATCAGTGCTGCACCAGGTGGAAATCATACTGAAGGTTCTAAAACTAGTGGAACTGGTTGGGGAGAAAACTTCAACTGTGCTAGCTGTCACGCACCACACGGATCTTACTCTGACCGTCTACTTGCGTACAATCCAAACGGAATTGCTTCAATGCCAGCTTCTCAAGGTGGTATGCAATTAGAGAACGTTACTGTTTACGACCAAACTGCAGGACAAACAATAGCTGAAGCATTAGCAGGAAAAACTGATGCTGTAGTATTACTTCGTTCTACAGATGCAAACAGTGTAGTAACTGTTGCTCAATACAACAAAGGTACTTCTGGATATACTAAGTCTGAAGCTCCCTGGTTATATGGTTATGACAACCGTACAGACGGCAAATCTTACTGGTCTCGTTTGATGGAAAATGATACAACTGTTGCTGCTTACGGTTCAACTTCTGGTGTATATTTCGATTACGAACATGCACAAGCATACTCAACTTCTCCAGCTGGTGCAACTGCATTAGGTAAAGCAACAAAAGGTTTCTTAGCTCGTCCTGTAGTTGTTAAAATGGAAAAGAACGGACATGAGATCAATCAGGCTGCGTACTTCAGCGGATCAACTGTAGCTAAAATGGGGGTATCTGAACAGAAATTAAAAGACCTTGGCTATAAAGTTTCAGCTGACGGTAAAGTAACAGATATCGGTGTTGCAATGTCTAAATTCTGTGCGGCTTGCCATACAGATTACCTAACTGCTTCTGGAACTAAATCAACTCACTTTGAAGCTGAAAATGCAGCATACCGTCACAGCACAAACAGCGACTCTTATACTTGCGTACGTTGTCACTATGGTCACGGTACTGATGCTTACATCATGAAAGATTCTCTTGGAAATACAATTAAGAGCTTAGTAGATTCTGGTGCTAAAACTGATTCAGAAGCTTTAAATTACATGCAAGACAACAACGCTTCTTCTGCTCTTAAGAAATTCACTAACATGTCAGTATGTTGGGCATGTCACAACAGCTCTCATGCTGAATCAATTAAGAATACTGAGCGTTCTGCAGACCATCCAAATGGAATGCCTTCTGGCTATTAATAAAATAAGCTAACAATTAGCTGCAACTAATTATTAGCTCAAAAAGTTAATGTTTTGGGATAAGGTGTTATGCATACCGCATAGCACCTTATTATATCTAAAATAAGTCTACTTATTTTCATAATAGGTTGTCAAACAACGTGATCGAATTAACACCATTCACACTGTAAATTGCTATATACTTCGTTTTATCACAGTGAAGGTCGTATTAAGGGAATAAGGAATAGATTCCGCCCTCAAAGTTACACATCCTATATTTTACATATTTAACTTATATATATGTATATTTATTGAATAATGCCTGTAAACACTAGTCCCTTCACCTTAATCGCATTAAAATATATGTATATCAATTAATGAAAAAAATACAGAAAAGCAGAGATGAGGGGTACTGAATGAAAAAGGTGGGACTCCTGCATAAAACGAAGTTACTAGTAATAATCATTTTTGTTTTATGTATTCAATTGTTGGGATCCCAACAATTATTGTCTGTAACAACCGTCCATGGCGAGGAATTAACTGGTACGGATCCGATTCTTACCATCACTTCTCCGATTTCGGATGATTTTTCAAATGAAACTAATTTAACTATATCCGGTACGGTTGAAAACTTTCCAGCTGGAAACACTATTACTCTTTATGATGGTACAAAGGAAATTGGAACAACTAGCGAAATAACAGAAAATAGCTGGTCAATTCCGGTTACATTGACTGAGGGTATTCATACTATTACTGCTAAAGCAGAAGTTGAAGGAAAGCCAATTAGTTCAAATCCTATTGTAAATCTGATAATTGATGCCACAGCCCCGACGATTAATGTAAAGGAAATTAAGAAAAATGCTGATGGCAGCACAATAGTTAAAGGTTTTGTTTCTGACAATTTAACTAAAGCTGAAAATATTAATATGAAATTAGTATATGTAGACAAGAATAACCAACAAAATGAGCTCGAAGCAATTATTCCTGATTCTCAAGGAAACTGGTCAATTACCAAAAATTTTCCGGACAAATTAAATAAATACTTTTTAGAGGCCTCAGATAACAAAGAAATAGATCCTAAAAAATTTAATCAAATATCCATTCCAATTCAACGTCCATATATAACCTCTATTAAGCTGAGTGCGTTTAATTACCGTCATAAAATAGTCGAAGATGGTTTAAGTAAAGACCGCGATGAAACGGTGGAAGTTGATATTTTAGCTAATGAAGATATGACCAGGGTAGTCTTAAATCCAACCATATCAATTGAATTTAGTGATATGCCGGAAAATATTTCTTTCCCGATCTACCTGTTTGATAATAAGGGCTTTGTAGAAAGTGCTGTACCTGTGAAATTAAATAATCATTTACAGCTAACCTTTAAAGACCCTTTAAAGCCTGGTTCAACATATTATCTAATGTTTAACCCAAGCCTGATTTCTGACAAGTACAAAGAACATCCTGGACTCTTTAAGGATGATGTGAATAATGACTTTTTTCCAATGATAAAAAAGTTCACAACGGTTAGCAGCACTGTTAAGGACACACCTATTGATGAATTTACTGCGGAGTATAAGAATCAACCACATGGGTACTATAGCAACAATACAAATACTTGTGCGAATTGCCATAGCACTCACGTGGGAGATACTTCAAGTCTGGAAAAGAAGGAATTAGCGGATAATTATTGTATGTCATGTCATGACGGGACAGTTACAGCTCCATTATCTACCCCAATGCCGGATAAAATAAATTTAGGGATTAAATCGAAGCATGAAACAGCATTGGTCGATAATCATAAAACTAAATCTGGTTCGTGTACTTCCTGTCACAATCCGCATTTAACTTGGAGCCCGGAGAATCCTAATTTACTAACAGATCACATTATTTATACTAAAACAGATAAATCTAAAATTGATAGTTTAAATACATCGTGTGAAACCTGCCACCAAGGTGATATAGTTTCGGTTCCTAAGGATTATCATACTAACTCAACAGTAGAGGTCCTTTCTTATAAAAAAATAAACGTCCTAGGAAGTCTGTCTGGTAATTACTCCTTGTGTTTACGTTGTCATAATGCTGATAAAAATGTTGATATTACAAAATATTATAATGATGGTGAATCGGGACATTCGCTAACTGCGTTAGATGGAAGTGGTCTAAATGGTCCAATGCCATGTGCTGAGTGTCACGATACACATGGATCGGAAAATATAAAAATGCTAAAAGGAACGTTGGGTCACGAAGGTAGCCGTCCTTTCAAAGCGGGAAATACAGATAAAAATAGCTTTGAAGTATTAAATGATTCAAAGGAGCGGGAATTCTGCCAAGCCTGTCATAATGGTGAAACAGCTATTTATGGGGTAACAGGAAATAAATACGATGAAACGATAATAGAACATAAGGATAATCCTGACATGGCTTGCTCCTACTGTCATGGTAGAGGTGATTCAGAGATGGAAAGAGCATTAAGTGCTGCTCATGGTCCCAAAAATGGATTAGTACCCACACCAAAATAATTTAAAGCGAGAGGAGTTATCCTCTCGCTTTAAATGTGTACCGTTCCTTATTTATTTCCCCTTCAACCATTCCCTTAACCCGTCAATCTTCCCCCACAACTGCAAATGCATATCCGCATAAACAATCGCTTCGTTTTCATCGCCAAATCCATAAAACTCAGGTGGATAGGCGGGAAGCCGTTTTTTACCGGTTAAATAGCCAATCACGTGTTTGTTTTCTTTTTTTGCTGCCTTTAAAAACATTTCGGCCTCTTTCGTAAAGCCGTTTTCATGCAGTTCGAGTAAAAGTTTGTTATATAAGCCTTGCGCCGAAGGCTCTTCGTATTGTTGTAGCAGATTGCCAGCCTTTTTGAAATCACCCGAATCTATATATGCTACAAACAACGAATAGCGCACCCCTTGATTATCCATGGGATTTAACTCGAGGAGTTCTTCGTATTGTTTTATCGCTTCATTCCTTTTTCCTAAAAGGGAAAGGGCCTCGGCGTAATGCAGTTTTGCCCGCATGAATGGTCTTGTTTCGAGTAAGCCCCAGAAATAGCCCTTGTTTTCCTTGAAAAAGGCTGTACCGAGTTCTCTTTCACCGGCGAGAATTCCCTTTTCATACAGTAAAATGGCTTCTTCCAGGCTTTTTGTTTTTTCAGCGAGAATGACATAGGCATCGACACAATTGGGGTTAAGCTGTAAGGCTTCCTCCGCTAATTTATACCGCTGCTTCCCATCGGTTTGATAGGCATCATAGATTAGGTTTCGTGCCCGTTCCTCGTCCCGTCTGGAAGCCTTTCGCACCGTCTTTTTATGGACAGGATTTCCACTGGTTAATGGCTGGACAAATGCCCCTGCTCCATCAGAATTTCCTTCTTTTAGTGAACTCCGGCTCGTAGGGAACTGAATGACGGGTGCTTTTTCCATTGGTGGTTTGTCGAAAGTCTGTTCATCGCCATACACAAGACCCACTAGTTCAGCAATTTCCTCCGCTAATTCGGATTCCAGCTCTGAAACAACGGAGGAAATACTCCCGGCAGAAACGCCGTATTCCTTCGCAAATTCCTTTTGTGTAACCATTTCTTCTATTGGTGCAATCATGGTTAGTAAATAATGCAGGGCCGCGACATAAATATTCGGGTTTTGGATCCGTTTTTGCTTTTTTTGACAAAAGTTAAGCCAAAGAATAATCCCTGTGTCGATGATTGGAGGCGGTAGAACCATTTCCAGCTTCTCCTTGAATTGGTCTGCGACCTGTTTGTAAATAGGGGCAGGCCAATCCAATTCATCCACTTCCAGCAGGCCGCCAATCATCGGGAGCTCACTTAAGACCTCCATGAAAAAATCTGTCAAATACTCCTGTGGGGAATCGTAATCGCTGTTAAGACTTCTTTCTTTAATATAGGAAAAGGTCTGCTCAGGCTTAAGATCCGGTAAATCAAATGGTGATGGGAAAAAGACGTAATTTTGCTCGTAAGGGAGCAGAATGCCAATAAAGAAATCCCCTTCCCCAATCGTGATGGGCAGATTGGTAACGATGGTCTCCATTTGTTCCAATGTAAAGCCATCTTCAATCTTCATCTTGTTGTTTTCAACGCAAAGCACCTTTCCGGCAATCGTTCTGGCGTGCGTCCATGTTTGTAAAATGTGTTTCAGTTTCGGCCGCTTAATTTTTCCGCCCTCAACTGCGATAAATTGTTCAATGATGGTCCTTCCATCCTCTAACCCTTCAAAAAGGGAAAACCAAATGGCGTGAATCAGCTCATAAAATTCTCGTTCTTGATCATTTTCGATGTCCATCACCGATTCAAGAATTTCAAAATCCTCTTGGATTTCATGGCCATAGTGGTAATAGGCAAAATGAAGAAGCTGCTTTTGCAGTTCATCGATTTCGTTTTCAATAATCTGGGTGATCGATACTGCTTCATTCACTCCGCAGCACTTTTTATACTTTTTTCCACTTCCACACGGACAGCGATCATTCCGGTTTATATGCTCCATCTCCCTCACTCCTTTTTCTTTCTATGTTTTATCCTCATAATTTAATGTGAAAAGGTTTTTTTCATTATGTATTTAGGGCTGACATTAAGAGGGTTATTTTTCCACTCTATACTAACTTAATAGTACCATTTTTGACAGAATGAAATATATAAATACTAAGGAAGTTTAGTGGATTCTCTTGTGAAATGTAGGATTGTTTATGCTAGTAAATTTAGTGGCGGGTTTTTAGACTATTGTCAAACTTTGAATTTTACCCCGTTATCAAGCTATAATGAAAAAGGACTGACCAAAACGAAACGGACTTGATTTTAATTTTTATAGAGGTGAAGGAAATGGAATTAGCAGAAATTCGTAACGAACTTGAAAAAACAGCTAAGACACTAGCGGACTTTAGGGGGTCTCTTTGACCTTGAAAATAAGGAAGCCCGCATTGCTGAACTAGATGATTCGATGCTTCAGCCTGATTTTTGGAACGATCAAGAGAAAGCACAGCTGGTTATTAGTGAGGCAAATGGCTTAAAGGATCAGGTAAATGAGTTTACTGAATTAAGTGACTCGTATGAAAACCTGGAAGTAACCTATGAGCTTGTGAAGGAAGAAAATGATGAAGAACTTCGAGCGGAGCTGGAGGAAGAACTTCAGCAGTTAACAGAACGCCTAAGTCAATTTGAACTGCAGCTGCTCTTAAGTGAGGAGTATGATAAAAATAATGCGATTTTAGAGCTTCATCCCGGTGCCGGCGGAACGGAATCTCAAGACTGGGGCTCGATGCTGCTGCGGATGTATACCCGCTGGGCGGAGAAAAAAGGCTTTAAGGTAGAGACGCTTGATTACCTTCCAGGTGATGAAGCGGGGATTAAAAGTGTGACGCTTGCCATTAAAGGGCACAATGCGTACGGTTATTTAAAGGCGGAAAAAGGGGTTCACCGCTTGGTAAGGATTTCGCCGTTTGATTCTTCAGGCCGCCGTCATACATCGTTTGTTTCTTGTGAAGTGATGCCTGAACTTAATGACGATATTCAAATAGAAATTCGGTCAGAGGATTTAAAAATTGATACCTATCGTGCCACTGGTGCTGGCGGACAACATATTAACACCACCGATTCGGCCATTCGGATTACCCACTTGCCAACGAATGTGGTTGTCACATGCCAAGCAGAACGTTCGCAAATTAAAAACCGCGAGGCAGCGTTGAAAATGTTAAAAGCCAAACTGTATCAACTTGAAATTGAGCGTAAAGAACAAGAATTACTTGAAATCCGCGGCGAGCAAAAGGAAATTGGCTGGGGCAGTCAGATTCGTTCCTACGTCTTCCATCCCTATTCAATGGTAAAGGATCACCGGACATCTACGGAAAGCGGAAATGTTCAGGCAGTGATGGACGGGGATTTAGATCAGTTTATTAATGCCTATTTGCGTTCAAGAATTTCATAATAACGATTCACCAGCCTTTGTCGACTAGTTCGGTAAAGGCTTTACTTATGACCCCTCATGAAAACCACGATAAAAGCAAATGCTACTTATAAATTTAGCCCTTCATCGCGTCAGTTTGCTGTTATTTACACGGCATTTTTCCCATGCTATACTCACTTTCGGTTATGATTAAAAACTTATAAGCAAAAGGATTTTTTAGAGGAGAATATCGGTATGAATATCTTGAGCAAGCTGACACAAAGCTATCCAAAAACGAGGGTGGCCGTGGATTACCTTTTTATTTTGATTGGTTCTGCCATTATCGCCCTTTCATTTAATGTCTTTTTACTCCCTAACCAAATAGCTTCCGGAGGCGTAAGTGGGATTAGTACCATTCTAAAAACGGTTCTAGGGTGGGAACCGGCATATGTTCAATGGGCGTTTAATATTCCATTATTTATTGCCGGCGTCATTTTCTTAGGAAAACAATTTGGAGTCAAAACGCTTGTGGGCACCATTTTTCTACCTTTTGTCGTATTTCTAACAAATACTTTGGAGCCATGGACACATGACGCCTTGCTAGGTGCCTTGTTCGGCGGAATTGGTGTGGGACTTGGCCTCGGCATTGTTTTTCGAGGAAAAGCATCTACGGGTGGTACAGACCTTGCGGCGCAAATCATAAATAAATACACGGGCTTTACCCTTGGTCGATGTGTAGTCATGATAGACGGGTTAATTGTCCTGACAGCTGCCATTGTTTTCGATATTGAGAAGGGTTTGTATGCGTTAATCGCCCTTTACGTAACAAGTAAAACGATAGATTTAGTCCAAGTTGGTTTTGGCAGATCAAAAATGGCCATGATCATTACCAATAAACAAGAAGAAGTTCGCACAGGAATTTTGAATAAAATTGACCGTGGTGTGACAAAACTATCTGCATATGGTGGTTTTACAGACCATGAACGACCAGTTCTGATGTGTGTGGTTGACCAAACGGAGTTCACAAAATTGAAACAATTGGTCAAAACCCTTGATCCAACTGCGTTTGTCATTGTAATGGATGCGGCAGAGGTACTTGGTGAGGGTTTCAAACACGCATAGCCACTGGTATAATAAAGCATTGATGGTATTTATTTCTGAAAGGGGACTAGTTATGAAGAAAAAGCTACTAACATTGTTGCTAGGGACTTCTCTAGTAATGGGTCTTGCTGCATGTGGGGGCGGCGATGACGACACATCAAAAGATAAGGATAATGGTGGAACCGATACCACTGAAACGGCCTCAGCGGGCGATGCACAAAAGATTTACGATCAAAAGTGCTCAAGCTGCCATGGCGGAGATCTTAAGGGTGGAATGGGTCCAGACTTAACCAAGGTTGGTTCTAGGTATTCAAAAGATGAAATTTTAGATATTCTTAAAAATGGGAAATCCGGCGGTATGCCTGCGAACGTAGTTACTGGCGATGATGCTGACAAAGTGGCCGATTGGCTTGCAGCTAAAAAATAAACAATGAATCAAAAATGATCTGCTATTTAATGGCAGATCGTTTTTTTGTGCGACAGGCAGTCGTACCTTGTGCAGTAGAACTGCACTGAATGAGTTGTTAAAGGTTGGAGTACGTTATTGCGATAAACACGGCTCCCGAATCCTAGAAGACTCGTTTTCCCGAAGGTGAAAATCCTTCCACTAGAGTGCTGATACAACTAGTGAAGACTAATCTAGGGCATCACCGTGAGGTGATGTCTGAAGGAGATGCGGACAATCGAGAGACCCGCAGTCGGATAAGCAGACCCAAATGCAATAAGTGTGAAGCACGGCGGCAGGGTAAGTTGGCGACTATGCGAATATAATGGGAAGCCCACTATAACATTAGTGGTCTCTATACCAATGAATCAGCCGGATAGAGGCAATTTATCAAGTGATGGTGCTGGGTATGTTTAGAAGGAAGGTGCGATGACCCCGTGAGGTCTCCATTCCAACCCAAAGGGACATCTACCTATAAGGGTAATCCGAAATGCTAGATGTGAATGGAGAAGTCAGACGTTCTCATAGTACGGAAGTAGTGTATGGACTAAACCATGCATGAACGGAAGGGGAACGACCTTGTGGCTCCACATCTGTAAAGATGTGTAATGTTAACAGAAAACGATACCTCGGTATAAACGAACTGAATGTACACAATGAAGGGTGCGGAATATGTAATGAATCATACGTTAAAATTCAAATGGCATAGTATTTATGGACAAATACTTTTCGACAGAAGGCTAAAAGCTGCTTGGGAAAAGGTAGAAGCCAACAACGGGTCAGGTGGTATTGATGGCGAAACAATTGACAGCTATAGATATCACTTAGATGAAAATCTGGACTCGCTTCTACAGAGACTGAGAAATAAAGAGTATAAGCCGTCACCAGTAAGAAGACATTATATTCCTAAGAAAAATGGCAAAAAGCGACCCTTAGGCATTCCGAATATTGAAGATAGAATTGTCCAACAGGCAATAGTAAATGTACTTCAGCCGAAATTCGAAAGGGATATCTTTCACAAATGGTCATGTGGATACAGACCAAATGTTGGTGCAGAACGTGTCCTGCAAATAATCATGGCGAATATCGAACAAGGATATAATTACATCTTCGATGCAGATATTAAAGGCTTTTTCGATAATATCCCACATAAGAAGCTGATGAGAGTATTAAATAAATACATCGCAGATGGTACAGTGTTAGATATGATTTGGTTGTGGCTAAAAGCTGGTTATATGGAAGAAGGTAAATTTCACTCAACAGATACCGGCACTCCGCAAGGAGGGGTTATTTCTCCGTTACTAGCGAACGTATATTTAAATGAACTTGATTGGATCTGGGCTGAAAACAATATTCGTTTTGTAAGATTCGCCGATGACTTTTTGTTATTCGCAAAAACCAAAGAAGACATAAAGAGAGCGGCAGATATTACGAAAAGGAAATTAGCCGAACTTGGGTTGGAACTTGCAACGGAGAAAACAAAATTTGTAAACTTCGATGATGATGACTTTGACTTTATGGGATTCACTTTCGAACACTGGAGAAAACGCAAGAAGGATGGTAAGCCATACTATATAGCTAAACCGAAAGAATCAACTTGGAATGATTTTCGCCAGAAAATCAAAGTCAAGACGAAGAAAACACTCACTCTGAGTAAGGAAAAGTGGATTGAGTATGTTAACCCAGTGATTCGAGGAAAAGTAAACTATTTTCTCAATATTTATAAAGCAATTAAGGCAAATGAAGAACACGGATTTAACAGTTCATGCTTCTTTAAAGCATTTGGGAAAGAACTACTTGCGATAGATGGCTATATTCGACAAAGGTTAAGAGTAGCCATGATTCACAAACACCCTAGCCAAAGAAAAGGTCATGCGATGAAAACAAAATGGAATAATGAGTTCTTTGCTATTATTGGACTTATCCCTTCATACTGGTATTACTACCACAAGATATATGGCTTTTCTCTAGAAAGTTACATTCTTCGAATGAAAGAAAAGCAAAAGAAAGAACAGGAAAGACGAATCCTAAAGGCAAAAGAAAAGGGTCAAGAGTATTATACTCCTGACCGTGTCCGCAAAATGAAATATGCTCAAAGATTGGCAACGTATTGACCATTTGTAACACATTGGTAAGCCGTATGCCTTAATAGGGCACGTACGGTTTGATAAGGGGGAAGCCTCGAAAGAGGTTTCCCTACTTTATTATGGGGAAAATAGGTCAAATTGGAGATTAACGGGGTTTTCAGATGAAATATGTAGTGATATTGGCTTTTCCTGTCAACATTTGTAATTCGTTGAAAAGAAACTGTAATAATTTTACCGCTTTTTTTAGCGAATTATGATGTTATAATAGGTTTATGCGAAATTATGCACATATTGTTTGTTATTTTGGTCTATTTTGCAAATATAAGAGGTTTATTGTCGAATATTAAGATTCGAAATAACTTTAACTATAGGTGGTAAAATATGATAGAACTACAAGAAGTATATAAAAAGTATCCGAATGGCGTTACAGCCATTAATGGAATAGACGTCCGGATTAATCAGGGAGAATTTGTATATGTTGTTGGCCCAAGCGGTGCAGGGAAATCAACGTTCATTAAAATGATGTACCGTGAAGAGGTCCCTTCCTCCGGGACGATCTCGATGAATGGGGTTAATCTCGCCAAATTAAAAATGAAAAAAGTACCAATCTTTAGAAGAAACCTTGGGGTTGTTTTCCAGGACTTTAAGCTCCTGCCATCCTTAACCGTCTATGAAAATGTAGCATTTGCTCTTGAGGTTATTGAAGCACAGCCAAAGTACATTAAGAAGCGTGTGATGGAAGTATTAGATTTAGTTAACCTGAAGCATAAGGCAAGAATGTTACCGACAGAGCTTTCCGGCGGAGAGCAGCAGCGTGTATCGATTGCCCGTTCTATCGTAAACTCGCCAAAAGTGGTGATTGCCGATGAGCCTACAGGAAACCTTGACCCTGAAACATCATGGGAAATCATGAACATATTTGAAGAAATTAATACAAGGGGAACCACGATCGTGATGGCAACCCATAATAGGGAGATTGTTAATACAATAAAGCATCGCGTTATCGCTATTGAAGGCGGAAAGATCGTTCGCGATGAACAAAGAGGTGATTACGGTTATGAAAATTAGAACAATTGGCCGTCACGCCCGTGAAAGTTTAAAAAATATTGCCAGAAATGGCTGGATGACGTTTGCATCCGTCAGTGCTGTTACCGTTACCTTAATATTAGTCGGCGTCTTTTTCGTTATTATGATGAATTTAAACAGAGTGGCACAAACCATTGAAGAGGATGTGCAGATTCGTGTTCACATCGATGTTGCTGCGAACAAAGAAGAACAGCAATCGTTAAAAAGTGAGATTGAAAAGATTTCTGAGGTAAAAAGTGTCAAATTTTCTCCCAAAAAGAAAGAACTAGATAATTTAGTAGATAGTCTTGGCGAGGATGGTAAGGCCTTTAAACTTTTTGAACAAGATAATCCGCTTAACGATGTATTTATCGTAAAAACGAAAAAACCGACAGACACGATGGCTGTCTCAAAGAAGCTTGAAAAGCTTAATTACGTGGCAAAAGTAAAATACGGTCAAGGTAAGGTTGAAAAATTATTTAAGTTTATTAATGCAAGTCGTAATGTGGGTGTGGTTCTGATCATTGGCTTGTTCTTTACGGCTATTTTCTTAATCTCGAACACAATAAAGATTACGATAATTGCGAGACGAAGAGAAATTAAGATTATGAGATTAGTAGGTGCAACGAATACCTTTATACGCTGGCCGTTCTTTTTAGAAGGATTATGGCTCGGCATTCTGGGGTCGATTTTGCCAATTATCCTTATTTCAATTGCCTATTATCGTGCATATGATTACGTTGGTCCTAGGCTTGAAGGTACCTTTATCAAGGTGCTGCCATTTGAACCATTTGTTTATCAAGTCTCAGGCATTTTGATTTTAATGGGCGCTATCATTGGTGTTTGGGGCAGTGTTATGTCCGTCCGAAAGTTCTTAAAGGTTTAAATATAATCAGGGAGGGCTCTGTATTAAGTAGTCCTTCCTGAATTTTTAGTTTACAAGATAACAATCGATTTACTAGAAAAAGAGATGTACCTGTACATAGGGAGAGGGGAACCACTGGAAATGAGAAAAAAGGTTATGATGCTCACTATTGCGGCATCCATTGGAATGGGGACAGCTTTTGGTGGACTTTCGATTAAAACAGAAGCCGCGTCCATCTCCAAACTAAAGGGTGATCAAAGTAAAATTCAAGAAAAACGCTCCGATGTAAAATCTGGACTGAATGAGGCAAACGAAAAGATTAATTCGATCAAAGGCCAGCAAGAAGATGTAAAGAATGACATGAAACGAATTGATTTTGCGATTGGTGATACGACGACCAAAATGAATGAGAAATCGGCTAAGATCGAAGAAACAAAAGCCGAGATTGTGAAGCTCCAGGAAGAAACGAAGATTATCATGGAGCGGATTGAAAAGCGAAATGTGCTGTTGAAGGACCGTGCCCGCAGCTATCAGGAAACAGGCGGAATGGTCAGTTACATTGATGTGTTAATGGGTTCAACAAGCTTTAGTGATTTCATTGACAGGGCGAACGCTGTCGCAACCATTATGCAAGCGGATCAGGATATCTTAAAACAGCATGAGGCCGACAAGAAGCAGCTTGAATTGAATCAAGAACAAGTCAAAAACGACCTTGCCGGGCTTGAAAAGATGCTAGCAGACTTAGAAGCTATGAAGCAGCATTTGGCTGTACAAAAGGCAGAAAAAGATAAACTATTAACAAACTTAAATGAGCAAGAGCAAGAAGCACATGAATATGTAATGGATATGCAGGAACAGGAGCAAATCCTTGCAGCGCAAGAGAATGCGATTCAACTGTCGATTAAGCTAGAGCAGGAACGCCAGGCTAAAGCAGCAGCGGCTGCAGCGGCTGCTGCTGCGGCGGCTAAGGCTCAAGGAAATGCTTCAAGCGGCGGTGGTGGGGCTGTAGCAACTACACCACCTGTTTCAGGCGGAAGTTTTACAAGACCGACCTCAGGTGTCATTACCTCAGGATTTGGTGGCCGCGACGGGGCATTCCACTATGGAGTTGATATCGCCAAAGCTGGTACGGTACCAATAGTTGCAGCAGCAGATGGAGTCGTATATGTTTCCCATTACTCGAATAGTTATGGAAATGTAATCTATATTTTGCACAATATTAATGGTAAAACCTATACAACCGTGTATGCCCATATGCAAACACGATTGGTTGGGGAAGGCACAACTGTGAGCAAAGGGCAGCAGATTGGTATCATGGGGAATACAGGTGATTCCCATGGCCAGCACTTGCACTTTGAACTCTATCAAGGACGATGGGCCTATCATTCAGCCATCAGTCCGATGGGAATTGTACCACTATAAAAAAATTTGGGAGAAGCTGTTGCTTCTCTTTTTTTGTGGAAAAGGGGCGGGGCGCCGCAGAAATGAATAAAGTGAAGTTTAGCTCTGCTCACACCGCCTTTATTATGTGACTTCGTCATGTTGCTGGAATATATTTACACGGAAGGATGGGGTGTTCTGCCTCCATCTAGTTTTTGCCGTTCTTTCAATCATAACTCGTCCACTCCACACATATAAGTTAATATGCGGGCAGGAATTTGGAGCCTTTTTATAAAATTTATATGACAGGTATTTAACATAAGGAGGATTCGGATGAATCGAAAATGGATTGCCCTGTTGATGACGGGTTCGCTGCTTACAGGCGCTGGGGGCACCTATGCTGGATTGAAATTTCTTGACCGGACGGAAATGGCAGTTCCTAATGTTGAAGAGAAGGCGGCCCCTAAAGAAGAAGCAATAAATTCCGAGGCAAATACAGAAGGTCTGGAAAAAGTGGAGCAGGCCTACGATATGATCCGAAGCAGCTATGTTGAGAAAGTAGACCGGGAGCAGTTGGTTGAAGGGGCGATTCAAGGGATGCTCGCCGTTCTGAAAGACCCCTATTCCGTTTATATGGACAAGGAAACGGCCAAGCAATTCACGCAAACATTGGAATCATCGTTTGAAGGCATCGGTGCTGAGGTCGGTATGGTAGATGGGAAAATTGTGATTGTCTCCCCTTTTAAAAATTCTCCTGCTGAAAAGGCTGGCATCAAACCGAATGACCAAATTTTAAAGGTGGACGGTAAGAGTGTGGAAGGGCTTGATCTGAATAAGGCGACGCTGAAAATTCGTGGAAAAAAGGGTACGACCGTAAATTTGGAAATTGCCAGAAAGGGTTTAAAGGATTCCTTATCCATTGATGTGAAGCGGGATGAGATTCCACTTGAGACCGTTCATGCCTCCGTCAAAAAACAAGATGGCAAAAAGGTCGGCTATATTGAAATTACCTCTTTTTCAGCAGATACGGCGGCTGATTTTAAAAAGGATTTAAAGGCGCTGGAAAATGACGATATCAAAGGATTGATTCTTGATGTTCGTGGCAATCCCGGCGGATTTTTAGATAGTGTCGGTGAGATCTTAAAAGAATTCGTTCCTAAAGATAAGCCGTATGTACAGATTGAAGAGCGTAACGGCCAGAAAAGGCGTTACTTCTCTACCATTTCGGAGAAAAAGGATTATCCTGTCCTTGTCCTTGTCGACAAAGGCAGTGCTTCCGCCTCAGAAATTTTGGCAGGATCTTTGAAAGAGGCTACCGGTTATAAACTAGTGGGTGAAACAACGTTTGGCAAAGGAAACGTACAACAACCAATGCCAATGGGGGACGGCAGCAATATCAAGCTAACCTTGGCAAAATGGTTAACCCCTGATGGAAATTGGATTCATAAAAAAGGAATCAAACCGGATGTAGTCGTGAAACAACCAGCCCTCTTTGCCGCTCATCCAATTCAGATAAAGAAGCCACTTGCTCTGGATATGAACAATGAGCAGATTAAAAATGCACAAGAAATTTTAGCTGGCTTGGGATATGCGCCTGGAAGAACAGATGGATACTTTAGTGATCAAACCAAAGTGGCCGTGAAGGGCTTCCAGCAGCAAAATGACCTGGAGCCAACTGGGAAAATTGATACCCAAACCGCTGCCAAGCTCGAAGAAGCCGTCGTGAAAGAAGTAAAAAAGGAGAAAAACGATTTGCAACTGCAAATGGCGTTGAAGTTGATCACGAAGTAATGATAAAGCAGAGACTGCGGTCTCTGTTTTATTTTGATAGAATGAAATTTTTATTTTTTCTAGAAACTAGCAATATGTTTTACAGTGTTAATTTGGTAAAATGATCTTTAAGGGACTTTTACATAATAGATTACTAGAATACAAATAGAGGCAGGTGGCAGGAAATGGTGCAAATATGGCTTGTAGAGCTACTTAAAGGGACAGGCAAGTTATTTCTTCATCCTGTTTTATACTATCTTCTTTTCCTCTCGGCGCTGTTAGGTGTGCTCCGAGTGAAACGGGAGCGGAAACATTTCCATATTCGAGCGCATGATGCCTATTTTGAGCTGCGACAATTGTTTCCACTGGGACTGCTCATCGGACTTATCCTTTCAATTGTTGTGGTTGCAGCAGGGATCACCGTACCATTTGCTATTATCCTTCTAATAGCGGGATTTACGCTGTTGTGGTCATTAACGACTAATATACGTTTAATGTCACCGGCTTACACGGTTGGTGCTGCCTTTTTTGCGGTTATTTTAATGGCAGAAAATAATTGGTCGATTCCTCCATTTTCAAAGGCATTTCAGTCTATAAGTGAGAAGGTGTATCCTTCGGTTGTTGTGGTTTTGGGTTTATTGTTACTAGCAGAAGGCATCCTTATTTTAAAAAATGGGGCTAAAGGGTCATCGCCTAAAATCACCAAAAGTAAACGTGGTCAAAGTGTTGGTGCGCATGAAGTAAAACGTTTTTGGATGCTGCCCATATTTTTACTAATCCCCGGGAATGCGCTACAGCTTCCATTTGAATGGTGGCCGGTCTTTCATATAGGGGCGGGCGAGTATTCACTATTTCTTGTTCCAATTGCGATAGGATTTCACCAGCGGGTTAAAGGGATGCTCCCTGCAGAGGCCATCCAACTGCACGGCCTTAGGGTAATTGTACTTGGTGTGTTCATCACACTCATTTCGGCCGCAGGTTATTGGTACCCACTCGTTTCTATCGTAGCCGTAGCATTAGCTGTTATCGGACGTGAATTAGTGGCATTGCTTGCCTATATGAAGGATGAAAATCTGCCGCCCTATTTTTCGAAAAAAAACCACGGTGTCATGATTATTGGTGTCATTCCTGAATCACCTGCAAGTAAAATGGGGCTTCAGGTGGGAGAAATAATTGGAAAAGCCAATGGTGTATTGGTGCGGGATGAAAATACCTTCTACGAGGCACTGCAAAAAAACCGGGCCCACTGCAAATTGGAGGTCTTCGATACCAAAGGAGAGATCCGATTCGTCCAACGCGCCCTCTACGAAGGCGACCACCACGAACTTGGCATCCTCTTTGTTCAAGACGGACGAAAATATGACGAAAAGGGTGCCTGACACCCTTTCTATGATTACCACTTAGCCTATAATGGCTAAGTGTTTTTTTATTTCCTTATGGGAATTAATCCGTTTACCACGTGAAAGGTAAAATGGTTGACAGTGAGGGGGAAATGTAATATTATTATCTCGAATTAAAAATATAATAATTCATAATAACTAAATCTGAGATTTTGTAATAAGGTGGTGCAGGATATGGGTTTTTTGGATAAATTATTTGGTAAAACAAAAGAGGAGGAAACGACAATGACAAAATTAAACATTGGTATTATTTTAGGAAGCACACGTCAAGGACGGGTAAGTCCACAAGTTGGAGAATGGGTGAAAGGGATTGCTGACAAGCGTGGGGACGCAAATTATGAAATCGTTGATATTGCCGATTTCAATTTACCATTTTTGGGAACAACTGACGGCACTGAACCAGGCATCGCAGCATGGAACCAAAAACTTGCTAACTTAGATGGGTTCGTCTTTATTGTTCAAGAATACAACCACAGCATCACAGGCGCATTAAAAAATGCCCTTGATTTTGCACGTGAAGCATGGAATGACAAAGCGGCTGGAATTGTAAGCTATGGTTCAACCGGCGGTGCTCGTGCAGCAGAACATTTACGCGGAATCTTAGGCGAATTAAAAGTTGCCGACGTTCGCACACATCCAACATTATCTTTATTCACAGATTTTGAAAACGGAAGTACCTTCAAACCGGCTGAATTGCATCTGACAAATGTGAATGCCATGCTTGGCGAAGTGGTTGCATGGAGCGGCGCATTAAAAACAATTAGATAATGGTATAGCAAAAGAGGGGATGATCATTCATCCCCTCCACTCTATAACTTTCGATATTTTTTCATTGAAAAGATATTAAGTAGGATGAATACACCCGCGAATATCACTAATGCCAGAAGGTCCCCGCCAATCTCACTGAAACCATTCCCTTTATACATAACGCTCTTTAAGGCATCACCTGCATAGTACATGGGAAACACTTTTGCAATCACCTGCAGCCAATCGGCCATTCCTTCCAGAGGGAAAATCCCCGCGAAGAAGATTTGTGGAATAACCGCAATCGGGATAAACTGCATCATTTGAAACTCGGAGGCAGCAAACGTTGATAACAATATTCCTAATGATAATGCCACCAATGCTAAAAGCAAATTAATCAGAAGGACATTCCAAATTGAGCCAGCGAGCACGATATCCAGCACGGTAATCGAATAAAAGACAACAATAATTGTTTGCAGGACTGCAAATATGCCATAGCCGATCAAATAGGCGGTAACAATTTCTCCTCTTCGAATCGGAGTAGATAATAATCGTTCTAACGTCCCAGTCGTCCTCTCACGTAGTAACCCAATGCCGGAAATGATAAATACAAAGAAAAAGACGAAGAAACCGACTAGAATAGGGCTTAGTACATCAAAAAACACGGTGTCTTTGTTTCCATACACATAGTTTGTTTCAATCTTTTTAGGCAGCATTCCTGCTAGTGCTGGATTTTGCTGAATGAGTTTGCCTTGTGCAAGGGCTGAAACCGTTTGGTTGACTTTCGCCTGCAATCCCTTAGCGGAGCTGGGGTCGTCATTCTGAAGTGTTAATTTCATTTGTCCATTTTCCTGCTGCAGCAACCCGCTTAGATCATCATCCACTACAGTGTTTTTTGCTACCGCGTCATATTCCTTTACCTTTATGTCTGCCTCTTTGAAGGCTTTTACGAGACTGGAATCAACCCCTACGACACCTATGGTCGGTTTCACAGTATTGCCATTAAATAAGAAGTACATGAGGGTCAAAATTAATAAAGGAGCCACAAACATTAAGGCTAATGTTCGTTTATCACGCAGCATTTGCTGAATGATCCTTTTGATTAGCGCCGTTGTTCTCATGACTGTTTCACCCCTGCTTTGAGGAATACCTCATCGAAATCGTCTGTTCCGTATAACGCCTTTAATTCACTAGGAGTGCCGCTCGTTAAGATACAGCCGTCCCGGACCATGGCGACGTAATCACACTTAACTGCCTCATCCATGACATGAGTGGTGACGATAATGGTCTTCTCTTCTTCATTTTTTAGGCGTAAAAATTCCTTCCAAATCGATAACTTCAATTCGGGATCAATTCCTACTGTCGGTTCATCTAAGATTAACACTTTTGGGTCTTGAATAAGGGCGATAGCCAAGGATAAGCGCCGTTTCATTCCCCCTGAATAGGCTGCCACTCGCTTCTTTAGGTCTCCTGTCAGGTTGACCAAGTTAGCAACGTAAGCGATTCGTTTCTTTTGCTCGCCCTTACTCAACCTGTAGAGTGAAGCAAAAAATTTTAGGTTTTCTTCTCCTGTTAACTCTACATATAAGGCATCGGATTGTGCCATATAACCAATTTCCTGAAGCAGGCTAAGATTCGGCATCTTTTCGCCTAACACATGGATCGCCCCTGTATCGGCCATTTCCATGCCAACGATCATTTTGACAAGCGTTGTTTTCCCGGCACCTGACGGACCGATTAATCCGAATAATTGGCCTTTCGGGATGGTTAAGTTGACATCATTTAAAACAGGCTTCTTCCCAAAGCTTTTATTGACTTCCTCTACATTAATGGTTGGATTCACATAAAAACCCCCTCAATTTCACGCAGTTAATGAACAGTGTGTTGAACATCTTTATACCCTAATAATAAATTGTCCATCCATGAATTACAATGAACAATATGGAGGAAAGTGTTCATTGTTTTGTATGATGAAAAAAAGAAGTAGAGCACGCCTGAAATTTGTCACTCTTCCCTTCAGTTATTTTTTCATGCCTGCAACAAACCCAGGTCCAAGTAAAGTCATACTGGTTAAAATGATGGTCATTTCCCGAGGTGTTTTTTCCATGTTACTTTCCAGCCATTGCTGGACTACCCCAAGATGGGCCGAGCTCACATAAGCAATAAAAAATTCCAAGGGAACAAGAATATCCTCCCTTTTTAAATTTTCAGCAATTTTTTGCAGAAACATTTTTTTAATCAATTCCTTTAGCTTCACTTGAAAAGCGGCGTTCCCTTTGGGGCCTAAGATGACCTTCATAAAGCTAGAATTGTCTTGAAAGTATTCAAATAGTTTGAGAATGACGGGAACCGGTTCGGATTGACTGGTAAAAGCAATGGCCTCTATTGGATCGAACTCTTTTATCAACTTTTCAATTCCCTGAAGAATCTCCTCCTCACTTTGCTCTAATAAATCGTACTTATCACGATAGTGCAAATAGAAGGTTCCCCGGTTAATCTTCGCTTTCTCCGTTAAATTGCGGACTGTCACCCCTTCAAACCCTTTCTCCTCCATGAGTACTGTAAGTGCATCGCGAATCACTCGTTTGGTTCGCATAACCCGTTTATCTGTAACCCCTTCTGACACATTCATCCCTCCATTCATCATGATTTGCAATCATTTCTGCCCCTATCATATCAAGATTGGCCGAAGATTATCAACATGGTGTTGAGTAATGTAGGTGCCTGACACCATTTTTGTGGCATTTTTTTGTATATTTGGCAGACCAACTGTTAAACATAAAGTGGAAAATTTACCATTTATGAAAGGTGGTTACGCCATGTTCATAAGTTTGTTACAAGGCATTACGGTTCAAAATTTTGAAATTCTTACGATTGAAGGAGCAGCGACCATCGTGTTTTATTTCACGGTGTATTCGTTTATTGGCTGGCTGCTTGAAAATAGTTACAGCTTCTTCACTAAGCGGGAATTTTTCAAAGAGAATTTTCTATTTGGCCCCTTTAAACCGATGTATGGCTTTGCTCCGGTGCTGTTGGTTTATTTGATTTCACCTAATACAAATGGGGTCATCATGATCCTCTTATGCTTCTTCATCCCGACATTTGTTGAGTATGTAAGTGGGATGATGCTCCAAAAATGTTTTCATAAACAATGGTGGGATTATTCGGATACGCCCTTACAGCTTCATGGTCATATTTGTCTTCCCTTCTCCATCTGCTGGGTTTTCTTGTCCCTTGTAGTTGTAAAATGGATTCATCCGGAAATTGCTTCTATGTATCGGGTGATAGAACCCTATTGGGCATGGGTTTGGTCTGCAGTAGGACTATATTTTCTTGCCGACCTCGTTTTAGCGATCCGGAGGCATACACTACAGAATTATCTTACAGATGAACCAACTAACCCCATTCAGTAGGATACTGGGGCGTGTGGAAGCAAAGCCTGTCCTCATGAGGTGCTTGTGAGGACAGAAATGGGGGCAGCCTATTTGGCATAAATCGCGTGAACCGACATAAACTCTATAGGTAGTAAAAGGATCTTTCTCTAAAAACGAAAAACAGAGTGATGGTAGCTGGAGGGAGAAGTATATGTTCGATGATGTTTGGCTTCAAGGTCAATTGTTGTGGAATACCCCTTTATTAGCTGGCCTTATTGTTGCGGCCGCACTATATGGATTCTTATTGATGAACTTTACAAACGGAATCATTCATCTAAAACAACCCTTCCTTTTTTTCCTTGGCTTGGTCTTACTCTATGTAACGATTGGCAGTCCTTTATCGACCGTCAGTCATCTGTCGTTCAGTTTGCACATGATCCAAATGAGTATGTTATTTTTCATCATCCCGCCACTTCTTCTATTAGGTATTCCCGATTCATGGCGCACTAAGAGCGCACGACTAAACAAACTATTCCTCTCTCCGTCCGCTGCACTATACACTTTTGCAATCCTGTTCCTCTTTTACCATCTGCCAGTCATTTTAACCTATCTTTCACAACATTCCACTGTTCATAATGGCTATTTGCTTGTTCTGCTATACACGTCCTTCCATATGTGGCGCCCCATTGTAAACGGGCAGAATAAACGCTACGCCATGTTGAGCGGGCTATTGTTGCTGCCTGCTTGTATTCTATTTATCCTCAATGCCAGCCTGGGTGAGGTGAATAACCCGCTGCTTGCACAAATGACTGCAACATTTTGCTTTACCCCCACCGAACTAAGCTCTATCAATCTCCTTCCTGCACCGTTCAACACTAGACTTGACCAGATGATGGCTGGCTTTCTCATGCTCGGGCTGCATAAATTTGCGCTCATTGTGACCATGCGTCTCGGGAAAAAAGTACACGTGCAAGAAAAGAGGGGAAATGGTTTATGAACCATCTCCCCTTTTTTCCATACATAGATTCAACTGCCCTGTTTGAAAAAAAACTGCCAAAAAACGTTCAAATGTGAACAAAAAAATAGCCCTACTGAGTCATTGGAAATACCTACCGAATCGTTTATTTTAGACTTGTTACAGATTTCAACCCCTTTAAAAAAGTTTATCTGGAAGGAATTATAGAAATGAAAGTATTACTGAAACTGATTTTATTTGTGGGGATGATTAGTTTAGTTGGAGGAAAGGGGACATCTGCAAACGGATCTCTTCAATCACAAATCAATGGTGTGCCAGCAGGTGGGAAACTAATAATAGCTGCTGGCATATATCAAGAACCGATTGTTTTATTAAAGCCGATAGTAATAGAAGCTGAACAAGGAACTATTCTTAAAGCTTGTAATGATAAACCAGCTATTACCATCAAGGGGAAAAGTGTAACCGTAAAAGGGATTCAGATCATGAGCTGTAAAAAAGATAAAAGCCCGGCAGTGATTAAAATGAGTGGGAAGAATCATCACATTGAAGATGTCACCTTGAAAATCTGGAAATCTGGAATATACCTTGAAAACGTTGAAAGGACAAGTTTCCGGAATATTAGACTAACAGGAAACGGAAAGGGAAATGGGGTTGAACTTTGGGATTCCCACCAAAATACATTTGAAGGAATCAAGATTGAGCATGTACAAGATGGCTTTTATATGGAGAATAGTCATCATAACATCTTTAAAAGCAATACCATCAGTGATTCACGGTACGGGCTGCATGTGATGTTTTCCGACAGTATTACCGCAACCCAAAACATATCAACACGGAATTTTACCGGTGCAATGGTAATGGGAACCAATCATTCCGTTATTGCTGAAAATCAATTGCTGGAAAATAATCAAAATGTGAATGCCCAAGGGCTGCTACTCTACGATGTACACCATTCAATTGTGCATCACAATCGCATAACTGATAATCGTGTCGGGATGTTTATCGAGGATTCAAGCGAGAATGACATCACTGACAACGAAATAACTGCAAATTTTGTTGGCGCACAAATCAATCGTATTAGGAACAATTTGATTACCGGCAATACGTTTATCAGTAATGTGAATGATTTCCAAGCGACGGATGGAACGGATAATACCATTCAGCATAATTACTGGGACACCGCCATTAAGCTTGATATCGACAGTGATGGAAAAAGCAATTTGCCTCACAGCGCTGATCCGTTTTTTCTTAAACTGGCACGAGAAACACCACCTTATCAGCTTTTCTTTCAGCACCCGGGGATGATGTTATTGCAAAAAATGCTAAAAAGCCCCGTAAACATGCTAGTAACTGACCAGGAACCATTAATGACGAAGGTGTTAAACAACCAGCAACAATCTGAACAGCCTGAGACTATCTTCTGGGCCATCTGTTTGTCAATGATTTTCGCTAGTCTATTAATAATCTATTTTGGGAGGAAAAAAATATGAAACACAAATTGGTAAATACCTGCTTCATTGCTATCTTAGCTTTATTCGTTGTCGCAGGATGCAGTAAAAAGGAAGTGAAGCCGGTGGCGATCAATGAAAAAACCGATAAATGTGAAATCTGCCATATGGCGGTAAAAAATAACGAGTTTGCTACAGAAATTATTCTTGAAAGTGGAAAATCAATGGTATTTGATGATATTGGCTGTATGTATAAATGGATGAAGGAAAATCCCGATAAAAAAATCAACCATTCCTTTGTTAAAGATTATGATTCAAAAGAATGGATTGAAGCGGATGAGGCTGCATATGTGTATGACAAACCGATTAAAACCCCAATGGCCTATAATGTTCTTTCTTTTACAGATAAAAAAGATGCTCAAATTTTTATCGATGAACATGGCGGCAGTCTATTAACCTATGATAACCTCCAAAATCATAAATGGGAAAAGAATGAGGAAATGGTAAAAGAAATGAAGGAAAAAATGAACATGCACGGACAGGATGACTTGAAAATGGAACATTCCGAGGATAGTCATTAATGAATGAATAATGGAGTAATAGGACAGTCTGCTACGATTGTCCTTTTGCATGAAAGGAACCAAAAAATGAAAAATTTATGGCTTTCTGAATGGAAGACAATGACGAGGCAGCGTTCTTACTATCTTTTTCTAATTCTATGGGTGCTGGTGTTTTCTTTATTATTTTTACTCGAACGAACGAATGCCGGCCTTTCTAATTTTACCAATATAACTGGAACGATCGTGAATATCTTGCTGTATTTATTGCCGCTATTTATGCTGATTATCGGTTCCTTTTCGATTACTAATGAATTGGAAAGCGGGCAATGGCATCTTCTCTGTACGTATCCTATCGGTATTCCAGCCTACCTGTTTGGGAAATTTGCCGGTTTGATTATGGCGCAGGCGGCTGTGTTCACCTTAAGCTTTGGAATCAGCATGGCAATTGGTTTATTTGTAGGCATCCAATTATCGCTGCCATGGCTGCTGGGAATCTATCTCTTTTCTCTCCTTTTGATCTATGTATTTTTAATTCTTGGGGTATTTCTTGGAACAGTTGCCAAAACAAGATGGAAGGCATTAATGGCGTCGGTCGCCATCTGGTTCTTCCTTATCATGATTTGGCCAACCGCTTTGATTGCTGTTTTGGGACTCATTCCCTACTCAATGATTGAACCGTTAATGAAAGTAGCGATGGTCCTAAATCCAGCCGAGTTTTTGCGATTCTTTTTAATTATTAAATGGGATAGTGGTGCGATATTTGGTGCGTCGTATGATGCGATTGTTCACCTATTCCAATCGGGTGCAGGCTGGATCATCTTGATTGGCTACCTGATTGCTTATATCTTTATGCTGTTTTCCCTCTCAATCCTGTTACTAGGAAGGAGGAGGTATCTATGATAACGATTAAAAATGTCTCCAAGATATTTAAGCAAAAAACAGCTCTTCATTCATTCTCGTTAACAGCAGAAGACGGAGAATGCATTGTACTCTGCGGTGGAAACGGTGCTGGGAAGAGCACCCTGCTGCAGATCATTGCTGGCATTTCGCCACCTGGTGATGGGACTGTTTTGATTAATCAGGTAGATATCAAGGGAAATCGTAAACAGTATGTGTCGTTAATTGGATACATGCCTGATGAGTTTTTTGCCCAAGAATCGCTGAGCGTCATAGAGTTTTTAACGTTTTACGGAACGTTTCGAAAGGTTGCACAACCTCGGATTATGGAAGTGATCGACACGCTTGGGTTGGAGGCAAAAAGGGATGAGATGATTAAACACTTATCAAAAGGGATGCGACAACGGTTGCTATTTGGCCAGGCATGGCTGGCAGCCCCCGCCGTTTTGATTCTTGATGAACCGACAAATGGCCTCGATCCATATTGGATAGATGTTTTTATTGAGTTGTTAAACAAAATAAAACAGAGTGGTACGACGATAATCTTTTCTACTCATATGATGGATGTGGCCGCCGAAGTGGCTGATCAAGTAATTTTTATGGAAAATGGAAGGATGATTGAGGCGATTCGGAATGATCACGTTAACACGAAGCAATTTATGGTGGATCTGCTGAACCGCTACCGTAAATAGGGGGAATAATTCGATCCAATATGCTTTAATGAAGTGGAAGAGGTGGTGTAAATGTCGTATCGTACGTTAAAAATAATCACGATCTTAATCCCTACCCTGCTTATTGGGGGCTTTGAACTGATTCGGCATAATACTGTGTTACTGCGAAATTTATCGATGGAGACGGGGAATTACTTGATTATCCTTTTAACATTGGTCGTTTCCTATGGGTTTTCTACTTGGCTGTTTAAGCTGATTGAGGAAAAGAACCGTCGACTCGCAACCGAGAGGGAAATGCGGGCTGTTTATGAGGAAAGGGAACGGCTGGCAAAAGAACTGCACGATAACATTGCTCAGACATTATTTTTACTAAAGGTAAATTTAAAAAAAGGAAAGGTAGAGGAGGCGAGCGGTCTTGTCAACTCTATCGACGCCAATCTGAGGCAGGCAATTTTTAATCTGCGTGTGAATCCTTTAGAGTTGATTTCTTTTCCGAAACGAATAGAGAATTGGCTGAATGAATGGAGTGCTGTTTCAGGGGTTGACGCAAATGTTTCCATCGGGTTAGAGGAGGAATACTTTAATCCTTCGGAAGAGGTGCAACTGTTTGGCATCATTCAAGAGGCCTTTACGAATATCAGAAAACATTCCGAGGCACAATCTGCGTCGTTCCTGCTCCAGAAGATTTCCGATGGTTGGGAGATGAAAATTGAAGACGATGGGAAAGGGTTTGCAAAGGATGAACGGAATCTGAATCAATATGGTCTCGTCATGTTAAAAGAACGTGTTGAAAAAATTGGTGCGGTACTTGACATTGCCTCTATAAAAAATAATGGAACAAAAATAACGGTACGAGGGAGCGACAAATAATGGTACCTTATCGAGTGTTGATTGCTGACGATCACCCCCACGCGAGGCAGGCGATTATGGAGATACTTGAAGGAGATTCACTGTTTACCATTGTGGGGCAGGCAAAGAATGGCAAGGAAGCCATTCAACTTTGTACTGAACAGCTTCCCGATATTTTATTAATCGATATCGAAATGCCAGTATTGGATGGCTTGGCAGCAACGAAAATCATCAAGGAGAAATATCCGTTCATCAAAGTGATTATACTAAGCGTCTCCGACAATGTCGGGGATTTGTTTACTAGCATCCAGTACGGCGCCCAAGGCTACTTATTAAAAAATATGGACCCCGACGATTGGCTTCTGTATCTACGTTCAATTGTTGATGGTTCGGACGCGGCAACAAGGGGGTTGGCTGGAAAATTGCTCTACCAATTCCGTGAACGTGATTTGCAGAACACCCCGGCGATTAGTTCTCTAACTCCGAGGGAAAAGGAAATTCTTCTATTAGTTTCAGAAGGGCGAACCAATAAGCAAATTGCTGAAAACCTATTTATTGCTGAAAACACCGTGAAAAACCACATCAAAAATCTATTAGATAAGCTCTGTCTTGAAAATAGAGTCCAGCTTGCTTCGTACGCAGTGAAATATATTACAAAATAATAAGGGAGAGCCTCCATTTTAAGGGGCTCTCCTTTTCTATTCCCCTTACCTCAATCGATTTTATTCCTAAATAAGAAAAACCATTGACATTCAAACCTCCATTTGAATATTATATAATCAAACGAACATTTGAATGAAGGAAGTGTGACTTGCATGAAAGAGCATGATGTTTGCGAGATTACCTGTGTGGATAGCGAGAAAACCACTCGAGTTCAGCAGCAACTTGAAAAAGGGAACTATATCCCTGAAGTGAGTAAGCTTTTTAAAGCGTTGGCAGATGAAACTCGGATGAAAATTGCTTATGCTTTGACGCTAGAAGACGAGCTTTGCGTCTGCGATGTGGCCAATATTGTTGGGGCGACAACGGCGACAGCCTCCCACCACTTAAGGCATTTAAAAAGCCTTGGTCTCGCGAAATACCGTAAAGAGGGCAAGCTTGCCTATTACTCACTTGATGATGATCATGTAAAGCAATTAATTCATATCGCGGTGGCCCACCAGGAGGAGGTGGCAGGTCGTGAGTGAAACGATTGAAAAACAAGTCTATCGTGTTCAAGGTTTTTCCTGAACCAGTTGTGCCGCAAAGTTCGAAAAGAACGTACAACACCTGGATGGTGTTGTTGACGCAAAGGTAAACTTCGGTGCCTCTAAACTGACTGTTTTCGGAAGCACCACAATGGAACACCTGCACGAAGCCGGGGCCTTTGAAAGGTTATCGATTTTTCCGGAAAAAGAAAAACTACCTGTCTTACCAAAGGAACCGATTTGGAAAAGGTTTGGACTGCTCGGGCTGTCATTACTATTTCTCGCAGCCGGATATCTTTTTTCCGAAAACATCCTTTTCGTTGCCGCTATTTTACTAGGAGGTTTTCCCCTATTTAAAATAGGCTTGAAAAATTTATTCCGACTAGATTTTGACATGAAAACACTGATGACCATTGCGATCATTGGTGCGGCTATTATTGGCGAATGGAGCGAAGGTGCCGTTGTTGTCATCTTGTTCGCGATTAGCGAGGTTCTGGAACGGTACTCGATGGATAAGGCAAGGAACTCGATTCGCTCGCTGATGGAAATGGCACCAACAGAGGCCATCGTTGTCAGGAATGGCAAGGAAATGTTACTAAAAGCCGAGGATATCGAGATCGGCGATTTAATGCTTGTGAAACCGGGGCAAATGATTGCCATGGACGGAATCATTATCGACGGTCATTCCTCTGTCAATCAAGCGGCCATTACCGGCGAATCCGTTCCTGTTGAAAAAGCCGTCAATGATGACGTCTTCGCAGGCACGCTAAATGAAGAAGGATTTTTACAAATAAAGGTCAGCAGGCTCGTTGATGACACGGCGATTGCCAAAATCATTCATTTAGTAGAAGAGGCGCAGGCAGAAAAGGCACCCTCCCAGCAGTTTGTCGACCGATTTGCCAAGTACTACACCCCGGTCATTATGTTAATTGCAGCCCTTGTTGCTGTGGTCCCGCCGCTCTTGTTTACGGCTAGCTGGCAGGAATGGATTTACCAGGGTCTTGCAGTTTTAGTCGTCGGCTGTCCGTGTGCACTGGTAATTTCTACCCCAGTAGCCATCGTTACAGCCATCGGCAACGCTGCTCGTAATGGAGTGTTGATAAAGGGTGGCAGCTATTTAGAGGAACTAGGTGCGGTGAAGGCGATTGCCTTTGATAAAACGGGTACGCTGACAAAAGGGGTGCCGGTTGTCACAGATTTCATCAACTATAGCGGTGATGAGAATCTGCTTGCGATTATTGCGGCACTCGAAAGCAAATCGCAACACCCGCTTGCAAGTGCCATAATCAAAAAAGCAGCATACCTTGAAAGTGAAGTTACGGAGTTTACCTCGATGACCGGTAAGGGCATTAAAGGGATGGTAAACGGGGTGGAGTACCGGGTTGGGAATACAAAACTGTTCGATTCGATCCCTTCGGAAATTGGTGTCCAAATCGCCGCTTTGCAAAATGAGGGCAAAACCGTGATGATTGCCGGAAATGCTTCAGTGGAAATCCTCGGATTGATTGCGGTTGCTGATGAGGTTCGCGAAAGCAGCCGGGGTGTCATGGAGCAGCTTTATCAGCAAGGAATTAAACAAACGATTATGTTGACCGGAGACAACATGGCAACTGCCGCTTCAATCGGCAGTCAAGTTGGCGTTACTAGTGTGGAAGCGGAGCTGCTGCCTGAAGATAAATTGACTTTTATAAAAAAATTAAAATCACAGTTTGGCAGAGTCGGGATGGTCGGCGACGGGGTCAATGATGCACCGGCACTTGCTGCAGCGAATGTGGGGATTGCGATGGGCGGAGCAGGGACGGATACCGCTTTAGAAACGGCTGACATTGCCTTAATGAATGACGACTTAACAAAGCTGCCGTTTACCATTAAACTAAGCCGTAAGACATTACGGATTATCAAGCAAAATATTACCTTATCACTTGTAGTGAAGCTGGCAGCGCTTCTGTTGGTCGTTCCAGGCTGGCTGACCCTATGGATCGCAATTTTTGCTGATATGGGAGTGACGTTACTCGTTACCTTTAACGGTTTAAGACTTTTGAGAGTAAAAGAATAGCTATGATTTTTAAAGAGAACTATAAAAGAGCCGCCACCACGGTGCTCTAGGGGGGATAAACATGGGTCATCACCACCATCACGGACATTCTCACGGCCACTCGCATGGCCATTCACATACAAGTAATAAAAAAGCTTTATTGAGTTCTTTCATTCTGATTGCTGTATTTATGATCGTCGAAGTAATCGGCGGATTTTTGACAAACAGTTTGGCACTATTATCTGATGCCGGTCACATGCTGAGTGACGCCGTGGCACTTGGCCTGAGCTTTTTCGCCATCAAACTCGGGGAAAAACAAGTATCACAAGAAAAAACGTACGGCTACAAACGATTCGAAATTATTGCAGCAGCTCTAAACGGACTAACGTTGGTTGTCATTTCCTTATTTATCTTTTATGAAGCCATTCAGCGCTTTTTCGCTCCACCGGATGTACAAAGCACGGGGATGCTGATCATTTCCATAACAGGATTGATGGTAAACATCATTGCCGCCTGGATTTTAATGAAAGGCGACAAAGATGATAACTTGAATGTTAGAAGTGCCTTTTTACATGTGATTGGTGATATGCTCGGGTCAGTTGGAGCAATTATTGCGGCCCTTCTTATTATGTTTTTCGGCTGGGGCATTGCAGACCCGATTGCCAGTGTTATTGTAGCAGCGTTGATCCTTGTCAGCGGATTTCGCGTTACCAAGGATTCCTTCCATATTTTAATGGAAGGGGCGCCAACGCAAATTGATATCAGTCAAGTGAAATCCACGCTCGGCGGGATTCCACTCGTAAAGGAAGTCCATGACCTTCATATCTGGACGATTACTTCTGGATATCCAGTCTTAAGCTGTCACATTACCATCGCCGATAACGGGGTTCATGATGAAATTCTCTCACAATCTCAGCGAATCCTTCACGACGAATTCCACATCGAACACAGCACTATCCAAGTAGAAAAAGAAACAAACGGCTGCCCGAGCCCGCACGGCACCTGTAACTAATAGCACTTACCATTTGGCACCTTTTAGATTGGGTGCCTTTATTGCGTTTGGTATTTTTTTACATTTGGTGCCTGTCACCAATAATACACTCCCCAACTTAGTAAGCTTTTTTATGCTTTTTTCTTTACCTCGCTCATAAGTTTGGTAAAATGTTCATGATTCGTTCAAACTAGACTAACCACAATTTTTGAGGGGGAATACTGTTGAAAAAAACAGTCAATCCACAGGATAAGCGTTTTAAAATCGCCCATCGCGAAGCCCTAATAGGCATTGCCCTTGTAATCATCAATTTTATCTGGTGGTATGGGTTTGCCTACGGACTCGGCTCCGCCAAGGTCGAAGGCTATACCTACATATTTGGCTTACCGGCATGGTTCTTCTACAGCTGTATCGTTGGATCTATCGTCATGATTATTCTCGTTATTCTAACGGTGAAATTCCTGTTTAAAGAAGTGCCCTTTGATGAGCAAGAGGGGGACATCAAGTGAATTGGCCAGTGATAACCCCGTTACTCATTTTCTTACTTATAATCTTTTCAATCGGCTTATGGTCAAACAAATTTGTCCTCAAATCTAACTCGTTCCTTGAGGAATATTTTTTAGGTGAGCGGCAAATGGGCGGGTTCATCCTGGCGATGACCATGGTCGCTACCTATGGCAGTGCCAGCAGCTTTATCGGCGGCCCGGGGATTGCCTATACGCAAGGATTAGGCTGGGTACTCCTTGCCATGGCCCAGCTGGCCACCGGTTATTTTACGTTAATGGTGTTAGGAAAGAAATTTGCGATTGTTGCGAGGCAATACAAAGCGATTACGCTCATCGATTTTCTGAAAGAGCGCTATAAAAGTAAAACCGTTGTCATTGTTTCGGCCGCGAGCATCATTATCTTTCTTTTTTCATCGATGACTGCACAATGGATTGGCGGTGCACGGCTCGTTGAATCACTAACAGGCCTTCCGTACGCAACAGCCTTATTCATCTTCGCCTTCTCGGTTCTTGTCTTTGTCATTGTCGGCGGCTTTCGGGCCGTGGCCTTGACCGATGCCGTTCAAGGTGTTGTCATGTTCATAGGGACGTTAATTCTGCTGATTGCTACCATTAAAGCCGGCGGCGGCATCCCAAAGATTATTTCGGATTTAACAGCGGAAAATCCTAATCTAATTACCCCATTTGGTGCCAATCGGAGCCTTACGCCAGCCTATGTTTCTTCCTTTTGGATATTAGTGGGGATTGGGGTTGTCGGTCTTCCGCAAATCACGGTGCGTGCCATGTCGTATAAAAACTCGAAGGCCATGCATACCGCCATCATTATCGGGACGATTGTCGTCGGTTTCATTATGCTTGGCATGCATCTTATTGGCGTTTTCGCCAGACCCGTGCTTCCAGGTGTGAAAATCGGTGATACCGTTATGCCGCTGTTATCGATGAAGGTGCTGCCGCCGTTTGTGGCCGGGATTGTCCTCGCTGCCCCGATGGCGGCAATCATGTCGACGGTCGATGCCCTGCTGATTTTGGTCAGCTCCGCACTTGTGAAGGATGTTTATTTAAATTACATTAAGCCTAATGCAGCAGAAGACCATGTAAAAAAGGTCAGCTTCAGTGTAACGGCAGTCATTGGCATTCTCGTCATCCTGCTGGCGTTGAGTCCACCCGATTTAATTGTCTGGCTCAATTTATTCTCCTTTGGCGGTCTTGAGTCCGTCTTTATTTGGCCGGTTATTTTAGGACTGTATTGGAGTAAAGGAAATAAATACGGAGCGATTACCTCGATGATTTTGGGAATGGGTTCGTACATTTTATTAGATCGTTTTTATCCAAATCCATTCGGGCTGCATACGGTTGTCACGCCGATTGTCCTTTCCTTCCTTGGCTTTGTCGTTGTCAGCTTATTTTCTCAGCAAAAAGCCAAAGCTAGTTTTGTAAAAATCGAGAAGTAGACAAGCAAACTTTTTTATTGCAATTTCATTGATAAATTTCTAGAATGAATAAACAGAAATCTTTAAATAAGGTGGGAGCCCATTGATAAGCGTTATTCAATTTTTATCGGCAATTATTTTGCCAGGGTTACTAGTCTTACTTTTCACGAGGGTCACGTATAATCGGCTCATCGGCCTTGGCTTAACCATCGCGCTCATCGCTGCGTCTGCCTATAAAGGATATACAAACAACTCTGCACTCATCATCATTGATGCTTTCTCGTTAACCGCGGGCTTCTGGCTGGCGGCAAAAAATGAAACCGCGAGCAGTAAAAAAATAGCTAAGTCTGTCCATTGCGACAGGCTTTTTATTTGTGCGACAGGCAGTCGTACCTTGTGCAGTAGAACTGCACTGAATGAGTTGTTAAAGGTTGGAGTACGTTATTGCGATAAACACGGCTCCCGAATCCTAGAAGACTCGTTTTCCCGAAGGTGAAAATCCTTCCACTAGAGTGCTGATACAACTAGTGAAGACTAATCTAGGGCATCACCGTGAGGTGATGTCTGAAGGAGATGCGGACAATCGAGAGACCCGCAGTCGGATAAGCAGACCCAAATGCAATAAGTGTGAAGCACGGCGGCAGGGTAAGTTGGCGACTATGCGAATATAATGGGAAGCCCACTATAACATTAGTGGTCTCTATACCAATGAATCAGCCGGATAGAGGCAATTTATCAAGTGATGGTGCTGGGTATGTTTAGAAGGAAGGTGCGATGACCCCGTGAGGTCTCCATTCCAACCCAAAGGGACATCTACCTATAAGGGTAATCCGAAATGCTAGATGTGAATGGAGAAGTCAGACGTTCTCATAGTACGGAAGTAGTGTATGGACTAAACCATGCATGAACGGAAGGGGAACGACCTTGTGGCTCCACATCTGTAAAGATGTGTAATGTTAACAGAAAACGATACCTCGGTATAAACGAACTGAATGTACACAATGAAGGGTGCGGAATATGTAATGAATCATACGTTAAAATTCAAATGGCATAGTATTTATGGACAAATACTTTTCGACAGAAGGCTAAAAGCTGCTTGGGAAAAGGTAGAAGCCAACAACGGGTCAGGTGGTATTGATGGCGAAACAATTGACAGCTATAGATATCACTTAGATGAAAATCTGGACTCGCTTCTACAGAGACTGAGAAATAAAGAGTATAAGCCGTCACCAGTAAGAAGACATTATATTCCTAAGAAAAATGGCAAAAAGCGACCCTTAGGCATTCCGAATATTGAAGATAGAATTGTCCAACAGGCAATAGTAAATGTACTTCAGCCGAAATTCGAAAGGGATATCTTTCACAAATGGTCATGTGGATACAGACCAAATGTTGGTGCAGAACGTGTCCTGCAAATAATCATGGCGAATATCGAACAAGGATATAATTACATCTTCGATGCAGATATTAAAGGCTTTTTCGATAATATCCCACATAAGAAGCTGATGAGAGTATTAAATAAATACATCGCAGATGGTACAGTGTTAGATATGATTTGGTTGTGGCTAAAAGCTGGTTATATGGAAGAAGGTAAATTTCACTCAACAGATACCGGCACTCCGCAAGGAGGGGTTATTTCTCCGTTACTAGCGAACGTATATTTAAATGAACTTGATTGGATCTGGGCTGAAAACAATATTCGTTTTGTAAGATTCGCCGATGACTTTTTGTTATTCGCAAAAACCAAAGAAGACATAAAGAGAGCGGCAGATATTACGAAAAGGAAATTAGCCGAACTTGGGTTGGAACTTGCAACGGAGAAAACAAAATTTGTAAACTTCGATGATGATGACTTTGACTTTATGGGATTCACTTTCGAACACTGGAGAAAACGCAAGAAGGATGGTAAGCCATACTATATAGCTAAACCGAAAGAATCAACTTGGAATGATTTTCGCCAGAAAATCAAAGTCAAGACGAAGAAAACACTCACTCTGAGTAAGGAAAAGTGGATTGAGTATGTTAACCCAGTGATTCGAGGAAAAGTAAACTATTTTCTCAATATTTATAAAGCAATTAAGGCAAATGAAGAACACGGATTTAACAGTTCATGCTTCTTTAAAGCATTTGGGAAAGAACTACTTGCGATAGATGGCTATATTCGACAAAGGTTAAGAGTAGCCATGATTCACAAACACCCTAGCCAAAGAAAAGGTCATGCGATGAAAACAAAATGGAATAATGAGTTCTTTGCTATTATTGGACTTATCCCTTCATACTGGTATTACTACCACAAGATATATGGCTTTTCTCTAGAAAGTTACATTCTTCGAATGAAAGAAAAGCAAAAGAAAGAACAGGAAAGACGAATCCTAAAGGCAAAAGAAAAGGGTCAAGAGTATTATACTCCTGACCGTGTCCGCAAAATGAAATATGCTCAAAGATTGGCAACGTATTGACCATTTGTAACACATTGGTAAGCCGTATGCCTTAATAGGGCACGTACGGTTTGATAAGGGGGAAGCCTCGAAAGAGGTTTCCCTACTTTATTTAGAAAAAATAAAATCGAATACTAGTTCGCATATTAGTGGTTTGTTTTTGGCTGATTGTGGTAGAATGTTAATATGAAAATTTAGAGACGACACTTTTCAGCAACATCCCGTCCAAAACCGAGTTTTACAAGCTGCAAGGTGATTTCATTTAACGGGAGGAACCCTTTGTGAAAGACCAATTTGAATTAGTTTCAAAATACTCGCCACAAGGAGATCAGCCAGAGGCGATTCGCCAGTTAGTGGAGGGCATCCACCAAAATAAACGCCATCAAACACTGCTTGGTGCCACCGGTACGGGTAAGACATTTACCGTTTCAAACGTGATTAAAGAGATAAATAAGCCCACTCTTGTCATTGCCCACAATAAAACACTTGCCGGCCAGCTTTATAGTGAGTTTAAGGAATTTTTCCCGAACAACGCGGTCGAATATTTTGTCAGTTACTATGATTACTATCAACCGGAAGCCTATGTGCCACAGACGGATACATTCATTGAAAAAGATGCCAGCATCAATGATGAGATAGATAAACTACGTCACTCTGCTACCTCTTCCTTATTTGAGCGGAAAGATGTCATTATCATTGCCAGCGTCTCCTGCATCTACGGTCTCGGTTCGCCGGAAGAATATCGTGAAATGGTGCTGTCACTCCGAACAGGAATGGAAATTGAGCGCAATCAGCTGCTGCATCGCCTTGTCGATATCCAATATGAACGAAATGATATTGATTTCAAGCGGGGAACCTTTCGTGTCCGCGGTGATGTTGTGGAAATTTTTCCGGTTTCACGCGATGAGCATTGCGTGCGCGTTGAATTTTTCGGCGATGAAATTGATCGCATTCGCGAAGTCGATGCCCTTACAGGTGAAATCATCGGCGAACGCGAACATGTGGCTATTTTCCCGGCATCCCACTTCGTTACAAGAGAAGAAAAAATGCGGGTAGCCATTGAGAATATTGAAAAAGAGCTAGAGGAACGACTTGAGGAACTGCGCGCAGACAACAAACTGCTTGAAGCACAGCGGATCGAGCAGCGGACACGCTATGATCTAGAAATGATGCGCGAAATGGGCTTTTGCTCAGGGATTGAAAACTATTCGCGCCATCTAACGCTCAGACCAGCTGGCTCAACTCCCTACACACTTCTGGATTATTTTCCGGAAGATTTTCTGATGATTATTGATGAGTCGCATGTCACCCTTCCACAGGTTAGGGGGATGTTCAATGGCGATAAAGCGCGAAAACAGGTGCTTGTTGACCATGGCTTCCGTCTGCCGTCAGCCCTTGATAATCGGCCGCTAACCTTTGATGAATTTGAAAAACATGTACACAATGCTATTTTTGTATCAGCAACGCCCGGTCCGTATGAGCTTGAGCATACACCTGACATGATTCAGCAAATTATCCGTCCGACAGGACTCCTCGATCCAACCATTGAAGTCCGTCCGATTGAGGGGCAAATTGATGATTTGATTGGGGAAATTCATGACCGCGTGAAGAAAAATGAGCGGGTACTTGTTACGACACTGACGAAGAAAATGTCTGAAGACCTAACCGACTATCTCAAGGAAATCGGGATTAAAGTTCAGTATCTCCACTCGGAGGTCAAGACGCTCGAACGAATAGAAATTATCCGCGAGCTGCGCATGGGGAAATATGATGTTCTCATCGGAATCAACCTTCTACGGGAAGGTCTTGACATCCCTGAGGTTTCGCTCATAACGATTCTCGATGCCGACAAAGAAGGTTTCCTTCGCTCGGAACGTTCGCTCATCCAAACGATTGGCCGGGCTGCCCGGAATGCTAATGGCCACGTCATCATGTATGCAGATAGAATCACGGATTCGATGGAGAAGGCGATCGGTGAGACAAAACGGCGCCGTGAAATCCAGGAGGAATATAATAAGAAACATGGTGTAACACCTCAAACGATTCAAAAGGCAATCCGTGATGTCATTCGCGCCACCCATGCGGCTGAGGATCAGGAGGAGTTTACACCGGCTTCATCGTTTGGCAAAATGAACAAGAAAGAAAGAGAAAAGCTAATTGCGACAATGGAAAAAGAAATGAAAATCGAAGCCAAAGCGCTTAATTTTGAACGGGCCGCCGAGCTTCGTGACTTACTTTTGGAATTGAAAGCGGAAGGATGACGTAAACACATGGCAATGGAAAAACTGATTGTGAAAGGCGCTAGAGCCCACAATTTGAAAAATATTGATGTCACGATTCCGCGAGATAAGCTTGTCGTCGTGACGGGACTTTCCGGATCAGGAAAGTCTTCGCTCGCGTTTGATACGATTTATGCGGAAGGCCAGCGGCGGTATGTTGAATCGCTTTCGGCCTATGCAAGGCAATTCCTTGGACAAATGGATAAGCCTGATGTCGATGCGATTGAGGGGCTGTCTCCGGCGATTTCGATTGATCAAAAAACAACTAGCCGCAACCCGCGTTCAACTGTCGGGACAGTGACAGAAATTTATGATTACTTACGATTATTATTCGCAAGGGTTGGACATCCAACCTGCCCGATTCACCATATTGAAATTTCATCACAAACGATTGAACAAATGGTCGACCGCATCCTTGAATATCCCGAACGGACAAAAATGCAAATCCTTGCCCCGATTATTTCCGGACGAAAAGGGGCACATGTAAAGGTCTTCGAAGACGTGAAGAAGCAAGGCTTTGTCCGGGTGCGCGTGGACGGAGAAATGATGGATCTTGGTGAAGAGATTGAACTTGAAAAAAATAAAAAGCATTCGATTGAAGTGGTCATCGATCGAATCGTCGTCAAAGATGGCATTGCTGCAAGGGTAGCTGACTCACTTGAAACAGCTTTGAAACTGGGCGAAGGAAAAGTAATCGTCGACGTGATTGGCGAAGAAGAATTATTGTTTAGCGAAAACCATGCTTGCCCTATTTGCGGCTTTTCCATCGGCGAGCTAGAACCGCGGATGTTTTCCTTTAACAGTCCTTTTGGTGCCTGTGCGGAATGTGATGGGCTCGGCTCCAAGCTCGAAGTCGATGTCGATCTTGTTATACCCAATAAGGACTTAACCCTAAAACAGCATGCGATTGCCCCGTGGGAACCGACAAGTTCACAGTATTACCCGCAGCTCTTGGAGGCTGTTTGCAATCATTTTGGCGTGGATATGAATACGCCTGTAAAGGACATTCCGGAACACCTATTGGAAAAAGTCCTCTACGGTTCCGGCCGTGAAAAAATATACTTCCGTTATGAGAACGATTTTGGGCAAATTCGTGAGGGAAATATCGAATTTGAAGGGGTCATTCGTAACGTCGAACGCCGCTTTAAGGAGACAAGCTCTGATTATATCCGTGAACAAATGGAAAAATATATGACCCAGAAGCCATGCCCAACATGTAAAGGCTATCGCTTGAAAAAAGAAACCTTAGCTGTTTTAATTAACGGCCGTCATATTGCCCATGTAACAGATCTTTCGATTGAAGAAGCACAGCAATTTTTCGCCGAATTGCAGCTTTCGGAAAAAGAAATGCAAATTGCCAAGCTGATTTTTCGTGAAATCAAGGAGCGCCTTGGCTTCTTAATTAATGTCGGTCTTGATTACTTAACGCTTAGCCGTATGGCGGGCACCTTGTCAGGCGGGGAGGCGCAGCGGATTCGTTTGGCGACACAGATTGGTTCACGCTTAACAGGTGTGATGTATATTTTGGATGAGCCGTCAATCGGCCTCCATCAGCGTGACAATGACCGTTTGATTGGTACATTGCGAAGCATGCGTGATATTGGCAATACCTTGATTGTCGTCGAGCACGACGAGGACACCATGCTCGCCGCAGATTATTTGATTGATATCGGACCGGGGGCCGGCATACACGGTGGTGAAGTGGTTTCCGCGGGAACACCTTCCGAGGTAATGGCAGACCCGAACTCGTTGACCGGTCAATATTTATCAGGAAAGAAGTTTATCCCGCTCCCGTTGGAACGCCGCAAACCGGACGGCCGCTATATCGAGATCAAGGGAGCTTCCGAAAACAATTTAAAAAATGTGAATGTAAAGTTTCCACTTGGCGTTTTCATCGCCGTAACAGGTGTATCTGGTTCTGGAAAAAGTACACTCATTAATGAGATTCTTCATAAATCGCTGGCACAAAAGCTAAATCGTGCGAAAACGAAGCCTGGAGAACACAAGAGCATCAAGGGGATTGAACACTTAGAAAAAGTCATTGATATTGATCAGTCGCCAATCGGCCGGACACCGCGATCCAATCCGGCTACGTATACCGGTGTGTTTGATGACGTTCGCGATGTGTTTTCGACTACGAACGAAGCAAAGGTTCGCGGGTATAAAAAAGGCCGCTTCAGCTTTAATGTTAAGGGCGGCCGCTGTGAGGCCTGCCGCGGTGATGGCATTATCAAAATTGAAATGCACTTTTTGCCTGATGTTTATGTTCCTTGTGAAGTGTGCCATGGTAAACGCTATAACCGAGAAACGCTGGAAGTAAAATACAAAGGGAAAAATATAGCCGATATCCTTGATATGACCGTCGAAGCAGCTGTAGACTTTTTCGAAAACATTCCAAAAATCAGCCGCAAGCTGCAGACGATTTTGGATGTCGGACTAGGCTATATTAAACTAGGTCAGCCGGCGACAACGCTGTCCGGAGGAGAGGCCCAGCGCGTGAAGCTTGCTTCCGAATTGCACCGACGATCGAACGGTAAGTCCTTCTATATTTTGGATGAGCCGACAACCGGCCTTCATGTGGACGATATCTCCCGTTTGCTTATGGTGTTACAACGCCTGGTTGAAAATGGCGATACTGTTTTGGTGATCGAACACAATCTTGATGTTATCAAGGCCGCCGATTATCTTGTTGACCTTGGCCCTGAAGGCGGCGACAAGGGCGGAACGATTATCGCAACAGGAACACCGGAGAAGATAGCAGAAACCCCTGTGTCGTATACAGGAAAATACTTAAAGCCAATCCTTGAGCGTGATCGGCTGCGAATGAAACAGCAAATTGAAAAAAGTACCGTAAAAGCATAAACAATGAAGAAGAGCCGGATGATTTCCGGCTCTTTTTTTCTGCCTTGTAGGAAGGTGAGATGGATTGGATTGGCGGAATTCCCCACCAAACCGGCGGAATCGCCCCCCTACAAAAACTTTTCAAAAAAATATCGGACGTTGCGACCCGATTTATAGAAACTTTTTTCAATCCAGTCCGTACATAAAGAATAGAGGTGATGAACGTAATGGAAACTAGAAAGGTTCTGTCAAGTTTGTGTTATTTCAGTATTTTTTTTGCCGGGTTTATTTTTCCGCTTGTGGTCTTTATCGCTTCGGGAGATGAATCCACTAAAATGCATGCCAAGAAATCCTTATTATCGCATTTAATTCCGCTAATCCTAACACCGCTGCTACTATTTGCGGTCTTTTATGATTTTACCAATATTCAAGATACGGTTCCTACTTTTACGATTAGTAGTATCGTTGTGCTGGTCGTCGTCTGGCTCATTGTAGTGATTTGGAACATTGTCAAAGGCGTAAAGGTTCTACTGGCTGAATAAGCTGGAAGAGAGAGAAAAAAATGAAATCTGAGGTGGAAACGATGAAAGAGGAAAGAAAACGAATTCTGCAAATGGTCGAAGAAGGAAAGCTGAAGGTTGATGAGGCACTGGCACTACTTGAAGAACTGGAAAAAGCACAGCAAACGATGGAGCAGAAGCAGGAACAAATTGTGAACGAGCTTTCCACAGCTGTTCAATTTGAAGAAACAAAAAAGGACGACCCATTCCAAGCAAAATACCAATCGACAAAGGATAAAATTTTTGACTTTGTGGATACGGCCCTAAAAAAAATTAAAGACTTTGATTTTGACTTGAATTTCGGTCAATCGGTTGATATCTCTCATATTTTCCATCAAGGAAACGCGGATGTAAAAGATATAGACATCGATGTGGCCAATGGTTCCGTTAAGCTTGCGGCATGGGAACAGCCCGACGTAAGGATTGAGTGCCAGGCCAAGGTATACCGGGTCGACAATCAGGATCAAGCGCGGCAAAACTTCCTCCGAGATGTAATTTTTACTGTCGACCATCAAAAGTTACGTTTTGCGACGCAGCAGAAATGGATGAAGGTGGAAGCGGTCATCTATGTGCCAAAACGGCAATATGAGCGTGTTCGCATCAGAATGTTTAATGGCGGTGTGACTGGTGAAGAAATGAATCTTCACGACCTTCGGGTAAAAACCGCGAATGGCAAAATTGAACTCCAGCGCGTAAATGGAAAAAAAGCCGAAGTCGAAACGGCGAACGGAAGAATTAAGATTACCGGCAGCCAGTTTGATGAGGTCGAAACGGAGACCATAAACGGTGCGATTCAGCTTGATGGTGATTATAGAAAGGTGGAAACGCAGTCGTTTAACGGCAATATTAGTGTGAACCTCCACGGAAATCGCTCCGAATTGATTCAGGCCAAAGCGACAACCGGCGGCATTGACCTTTATGTTCCGGAAGGAGTGCCGGTCAATGGCGAGCTCAAGACAAATCTTGGCGGTTTTAATGTGAACCTTACCGGTGTACAGGTGCTGGAGGAGAAAAGTGAAATGATTCAAAAATCGCTCCGCTTTCAATCGATCAACCATCCTGATAAAATGATGAGAATCTATGCCGATACGAAAACAGGCACGATTACGATTCACAAATCACAAGAGGCATAAATAGGGGACACGAGAAGATGAGATGGCTAATTGGATGTTTAATTAATGCGGTTTTGTTTATGGCACTTGCCGGTTATTTTCACGAAAGCTTTCAACTGACGGGGTTTTGGGCCGCACTTCAGGCAAGCATATTATTATCCATCTTAAATGTGCTGGTGCGTCCACTCCTGATTTTGTTTACTTTACCGGTAACGGTTTTAACGATGGGGCTTTTTCTATTTGTCATCAACGCGATTACATTGGAACTGACCGATTATTTAATGGGCGATGCCTTTGAAATCCAAGGCTTTGGCATGGCACGGCACTATTTTTCGCGGTGCTGATGTCGCTCGTGAACATCGTCATTCAAAAAACCATCCTGGAGCCATCACGAAAAGCAAGAAAGTAAGGAAAGAGGTGCAGACCATTGATTAATGGTCTGCGTTTTTTTAGTTTTTGAACAACTTCCATTTGGTTCTTTTTCAAAAAATGCTAAAATAAGAGGAAATGAATTTTATGTTTTTAAAATTTGATAACTGTCTAGCTTCAGGCGCCATCGGCTCGAGGTCATAAGCCAATCCAACATGAAGGTTAAAGAACAACCTTCCTGCCGGCTCGTCTTATGCTTGTCGCCGATAGGCAGGCGCCTTACGCTTTTCTACGAGGAGGAACCTTCTTGACAAAAGTACGCACCAAAGATATTTTAGATAAATTTCATCTCGAATTGGTCAGTGGCGAAGAGGGAATTAACCGCCCCATCACCACAAGTGATATATCCCGGCCGGGAATTGAAATTGCCGGTTATTTTGAATTTTATCCGGCGGAACGGATCCAGCTTTTAGGAAAAACGGAACTGTCCTTTTTTGAGGAGCTGCCGGAAGGGGAGCGCATTTCCAGAATGGACCGATTATGCACCGATATCACTCCGGCGATCATTGTCACAAGGGGTATCGAAGTTCCAGTCGAGCTCATTGAAGCAGCGGAACGGGAATCTGTGCCCGTTTTACGGACAACCATGAAGACCACCCGTTTTTCAAGCCGTCTAACGAATTATTTAGAAAGCAAGCTTGCTCCGACAACGGCGGTCCATGGCGTATTGGTCGACGTTTATGGAATTGGGGTGCTTATTACCGGAAAAAGCGGCGTTGGTAAAAGTGAAACGGCACTGGAGCTCGTGAAGCGCGGCCACCGTCTTGTTGCCGATGATTGCGTGGAAATCCGTCAAGAAGACCAGGATACATTAGTGGGCACATCTCCGGATTTAATTGAACACTTATTAGAAATCCGCGGCCTCGGCATTATCAATGTGATGACCTTGTTCGGTGCCGGTGCCGTTCGCAGTAATAAACGGATCACACTGATTATGGATTTAGAAATCTGGGATGCGAAAAAGCAATATGACCGCCTTGGCTTGGACGAGGAAAAAATGAAGATCATTGACACAGAGGTTACTAAGCTGACCGTTCCTGTTCGCCCTGGACGGAACCTTGCTGTTATCATTGAGGTAGCGGCGATGAACTTCCGGTTAAAACGGATGGGCGTAAACGCGGCCCAGCAATTTACCGACCGGCTTTCAGATGTGATTGAAGACGGGGAACACGAGGATATGTAAGGAGGAGATAGAAAGATGAACGAAACGATTAAGCCGCTTAACCCAATTGCCTTTTCACTCGGTCCGATAGACGTGCACTGGTATGGAATCATTATTGGCTCCGGACTGGCACTTGCCCTATTTTTAGCGATTAGAGAAGCAAATCGCCGTGGCCTTCCCAAGGACACGTTCGCCGATTTGATGCTGTGGGCCATTCCGATTGCGATTATATCGGCAAGGATTTATTATGTGATTTTTGAATGGAAGTATTATGTCAATCACCCGGCAGACATTCCGCAAATTTGGAATGGCGGGATTGCGATTCACGGGGCGTTGATTGGTTCTGTCCTTACCACGTTTATTTTTGCTAAAAAGCGAGGCATTTCTTTTTGGAAAATTGCCGATATTGCTGCGCCGAGTATCATTCTTGGGCAGGCGATTGGCCGCTGGGGGAATTTCATGAACCAAGAAGCCCATGGCGGTGAGGTGACTAGGTCGTTCCTTGAGAATTTGCATTTACCGGATTTTATTATCAATCAAATGTATATTAATGGAACCTACTATCATCCGACATTTTTATATGAATCCATTTGGGATCTTGTTGGCTTCTTTTTATTAATTTTCCTTCGCCGGGTGAATTTTCGCCGTGGTGAATTATTCTTATCCTACGTCATTTGGTATTCCGTGGGCCGCTTTTTCGTCGAGGGCCTTAGGACCGATAGTTTAATGCTGGGCAGCCTTAGGATGGCACAGACCATTTCGATTGCCTTGATCGTAGTGGCAGTGGCGATTATTCTTTATCGCCGGACTAAACAACGGTCAGAGATCCGATATTTAGATCAAGCTAATTAAGAAAAGCGCAAGCGCCCTGGTCAGCGGCGTATGGCCTGGAGCTGGACATTAAAAAGGGGTATGGGGAGATGTTCGTAAACTCATTAAAAAAGGGGTTACTGGTTGGTTTTAAGACAACATGGTCATTAGGAAAAATTATTTTTCCGGTTACTCTGATTGTGGCAGTGCTGCAATATACACCTGTATTGCCGTGGGTGATGAAATTGATTTCCCCGTTGATGAAGCTGATTGGTCTATCAGGCGATGCCGCAATACCGCTTGTACTGGGAAATTTCCTCAATCTTTATGCGGCGATTGGTGCGATTTTGACACTTGATTTTTCAGTGAAAGAAGTATTTATTTTAGCCGTGATGCTGTCTTTTTCCCATAATTTATTCATTGAATCAAGCGTGGCAATGAAAGCGGGCGTGAAGCTGTGGGTGGTACTGGTCACAAGGCCAGGGCTCGCTCTTTTGTCAGCGATCGTGATTAACCTTGTTTGGCACGGAGGCGGGGAAACGGCGAAGTATGGCTTGATTCAGCAGAGCACAGCACCGGCCAATGGGGTTGCCGGAATTTTAATCGAGGCCGTTCAAAAAGCGGGACTAGGCATTTTCCAACTAGCCATGATTGTTATTCCCCTAATGATGATCATTCAAATTTTAAAAGACTTACAATGGTTACATAAATTTTCGAAAACAATGGCTCCGATTACGAAAACGCTTGGGATGAAGGAAAATACCTCCACAACTATGGCTGCAGGTTTATTATTCGGTTTGGCCTATGGTGCGGGTGTCATGATCCAGGCTGTAAAAGAGGATGGTGTCAGTAAAAAAGATATTACCCTGGCATTTATTTTTCTAATGGCCTGTCATGCGGTGGTCGAAGATACGTTAATCTTTGTCCCGCTCGGCATCCCGATCTTGCCGCTGTTTTTAATCCGGCTGGGTGTAGCGGTTGTGTTAACTTTAGTGGTCGGTACGATCTGGAAACGCTCAGGGCTTGTAAAAAGAAAGGAAGGCAACTATGAAAAACAAAATTACGACAATTCTATTTGATCTAGATGGGACCTTAATTGATACGAATGAATTAATTATTTCGACCTACTTGCATACACTGGAAAAATATTATCCGAACACGTACAGCCGTGAGGATGTACTCCCATTTCTCGGCCCAACCCTTCATGACGTCTTTGGCGGCATGGATCCCGACCGAGTGGAGGAAATGATCTCAGACTATCGCGCCTATAATATTGCCAATCATGATGAGCTTGTCAAAGAATTTGCCGGGGTACAGGAAACGGTTGAAACCTTGAAGGAGCGCGGCTATAAGCTTGGGATTGTGACAACGAAAAAGCTGGATGTTACTATGAAAGGGCTGCGATTGATGAATTTGGACGGATTCTTTGAAGTGGTTGTGGCCTTTGATCATGTAGAAAAGGTCAAGCCAGATCCGGAGCCAATCCATAAGGCGCTCGAACAATTGAATTCGAACCCATCTGAAGCGATGATGGTCGGCGATAACTTCCATGATATTTTAGCGGGGAAAAATGCCGGAACATTGACAGCTGGTGTTGCCTGGTCCATTAAGGGAAGGGACTATGTGGCGAAATATGAACCGGATTACATGTTAGAGAACATGACTGACTTATTAACTGTTCTCGGAGAGTGAGAAGATGAGAAATACGACCCGCCACCCTGTTGAAGGGGCGAACTCTTTATGGCACGTCTACAAGACCGTGCCTTTTTGGAAGGTTGTTAAAAATTTTATTGTGATTCAACTAGCCCGTTATACGCCGTTTTTGGGGATGAAGAACTGGCTGTACCGCACTTTCCTGGGAATGAAGGTCGGTGAGCACACCTCCTTTGCTTTGATGGTCATGCTTGATGTGATGTTTCCGGAAAAAATCAGCGTCGGCCGTAACACGGTCATTGGCTACAATACTACCATCCTCGCACACGAGTATTTGATTAAAGAATACCGGCTCGGATTTGTCGAAATTGGCAGTGAAGTGATGATTGGCGCCAATTCTACCATCATGCCGGGCATTACGATTGGCGATGGGGCAATAGTCTCAGCCGGGACGCTTGTCCATAAGGACGTTCCGCCTGGCTACTTCGTTGGAGGCAACCCAATGCGGGTGATTTATACGAAAGAAGAACTGACGCAGCGCAGGGCGGATGACCCGATCTATGGTGGGGAAAATAAAATATGATGTGTGGATTGAACTCGGTCTTAGCAACCGGGTTCTTTTACAATATAAAATGCTGCTATGGCGGAATAAATTATATAGTTGGCGGATAAAAGGCACAGTTCGGCTGGATAAAACTGAATTTTGGCAGAATTCTTACTCAGTTCGGCGAATAAGTCCAATCTTCGGCGGAATCATCAAATACAAAAGCATACATACTTACTTTTAGTTCAACCAATTGTGAGATTTTTTCGTTGACGAATCGATATTCAAGGGGTACACTACTAATAATTATCTTTAACATACTACCAATTTAGCAGACTAAAGCAAAATGAAAAGGGTGAACACATTGAGCCGCTTGTTTATGTTTGAAAAGCCTTTAGGGATGCGTGATACGCTGCCGGGGTTATATGAAAAGAAGCATCGTGTTCGCTCAAGAATGGCGGAAACGATGAAACTTTGGGGCTACCAATTTATCGAAACCCCGGCACTTGAATACTACGAAACCGTTGGAGCAGCCTCAGCGATAGCTGACCAGCAGCTGTTTAAATTGCTTGATAAAGAAGGGCATACACTCGTACTCAGACCTGATATGACTGCACCCATCGCCCGGGTGGCGGCTTCCAAACTATTAGATGAGGATCTACCGGTAAGATTAGCCTACTCTGCGAATGTATTCCGTGCCCAGCAGCGCGAAGGGGGCCGGCCGGCAGAGTTTGAGCAGATTGGGATTGAATGCCTAAATGAAGATACCGTTTCATGTGACGGAGAGGCGATCGCTTTGCTGATTTCCTCCTTAAAAAAAGTGGGTCTTAGCGAATTCCAAGTATCGATTGGTCATGTTGGCTTTGCCCAGGAACTGTTCGTGCAAATCCTCGGAACCAACGGCCGTGCCGATGCATTGCGTAAATTTTTATATGAAAAAAATTATGTTGGCTATCGTGAACATGTGAATTCGTTGCCGCTGTCATCGATTGATAAGCAAAGACTCTTGCAGCTCCTCCAATTAAGGGGCGGTGAGGAAATCATCGGTCAAGCCCTTGATATTATTGAAAATGACAAAGGCAAGCAAGCTATTGTTGAGTTGAAAGAGCTGTGGGATGTCATTAAGGATTACGGTGTCGAACAATTTGTGAAGTTTGATTTTACCATTGTCAGCCATATGAGCTATTATTCAGGGATATTATTCGAAGCCTATGCCGGGAATGTCGGCTTTCCACTCGGAAATGGCGGCCGTTATAGTTTAATGGAGAAGTTTGGCAAGGCTGCTAGCGCCACGGGATTTGCCGTTCGAATTGATATGCTGCTTGAGGCGCTCGGAAGCTCTGAGGTAGAAAATACAACTCACTGTATTTTTTTCAGCCAAGAGCGGCGGAAGGAAGCCTTTCTGATGGCATCGAACATGCATGAACAGGGGAAAAGGGCTGTGCTTCAGGATATAACCGGTGTAAAAAATCTGGATGCTTTTACAAAGAGATTTTCCGGGACTACTTATCTAATTGGAGGTAGTGCTGATGAGTGACATCCTAACGATTGCCATGCCGAAAGGGCGTATTTTTGAAGAAGCTGTTGAACTGCTGCGAAATGCTGGCTATAAACTGCCCCCTGAATTTGATGATTCACGAAAATTGATTATTGATGTGGCCGAAGAGGGTTTACGGTTTATCCTAGCGAAGCCAATGGATGTCGCTACATATGTGGAGCACGGTGTTGCTGATGTTGGCATTGCCGGGAAGGATGTCTTGCTTGAGGAGGAGCGCGATGTATACGAACTCCTTGATCTCAAAATCAGCCACTGCTACTTGGCTGTTGCCGGCCTCCCTGACACAAAAATGAACGAAGTGGCCCCAAGAGTCGCAACGAAATACCCGAAAGTCGCCGAAGCCTATTTTCGTGAGCAAGGCGAACAGGTTGAAATCATCAAATTAAATGGATCGATAGAGCTTGCTCCGATAATTGGCTTATCTGACCGAATTGTTGATATTGTATCAACCGGCCGAACACTAATTGAAAACGGGCTTGTCGAATATGAAAGAATTATTGACGTGACATCGCGCTTCATTGTGAACCCTGTCAGTTACCGCATAAAGGATTTGCAAATTGATGAAATGGTGGATCGACTTAGTAAAGTAGTTTAATGGGGGGTTCTTATATGAAAATACTGAATGTAAATGAGCTTGTTTCAATCAAACGCTCGATTGAAGCGGGTACCTCCGAGCAGCAGGCTGTTGTAAAAAAAATTATTACGGAAATTCGGGGCCGCGGTGACGAGGCATTACGGGAATATACGGAAAAATTCGACCAGGTCAACCTTCCTTCTTTTTCCGTTACGGAAAAAGAAGTCGAGGAAGCCTATGGGGAAGTAGAAGAACGATTAATCATGATCATTCGAGAGGCGGCTACAAATATTCGGACCTTCCATGAAAAGCAGCTCCGGCCATCGTGGATGACGACAGAGGAAAATGGCACGATTCTAGGTCAAAAAATAACTCCGTTAGACTCCGTTGGTGTATATGTGCCCGGCGGAACAGCGGCCTACCCGTCATCGGTGTTAATGAACGTGATTCCAGCGAGAGTGGCTGGAGTTAAACGAATCGTGATGGTATCGCCGCCTGACAGTGATGGGAAATTACCGGCTGCAGTGCTCGTTGCGGCTAAAGAAGCTGGCGTGGAAGAAATCTATAAAATCGGCGGTGCTCAGGCAATCGCGGCACTTGCTTATGGAACTGAATCGATTGGAGCTGTTGATAAAATTACTGGTCCCGGGAATATCTATGTTGCCTTGGCAAAGCGAGAGGTATTCGGTGATGTCGATATTGATATGATTGCCGGACCGAGCGAGATTGCCGTTTTAGCGGATAAAACAGCTAAAGCGGACGAGGTTGCCGCAGACCTGTTGTCGCAGGCAGAGCACGACCCAAGGGCATGTAGTGTTTTGGTTACGCCGTCTGTGGAGTTAGCGGAAAAGGTGTCAGAGGAAGTTGAAAAGCAACTAGCCTTGCTGCCACGGCGGGACATTGCTGCCCGTTCGATTGCGGATTACGGGGCAATTTATCTAACAAAAGATCTCGAAGAAGCAGTTGAAACGGTAAACCAGTTAGCACCTGAACACCTTGAAATTATCACCGAAAATGCGATGGAGCTTCTTGGGAAGATTCGGCACGCTGGCGCTATATTTATTGGTCGTTATAGCTCTGAACCCGTTGGGGATTATTTTGCCGGCCCGAACCATGTACTACCGACAAACGGAACGGCGCGGTTCTCCAGCCCGCTGAATGTGGATGATTTTCAGAAAAAATCTAGCGTCATTGTTTACAGTGAGCGAGCGTTAAAAGAAAATGGCACAAAAATCGCCGCTTTTGCCCGTGCGGAAGGGCTCGAAGCACACGCGAGGGCAGTGGAAAAAAGACTGACAAATGATTAATGGTATTAGAGAAAAGTGATATTTCAAGGAGGCCCCTTTCATGGAAAGAACGGCAAGTATTGAACGAAAGACAAACGAAACCAAAATCCAACTATCCTTAGCAATTGACGGAGAGGGTCAGTCGAATTTAGAAACTGGTGTCCCATTCCTAACCCATATGCTCGATTTATTCACGAAACACGGTCAATTTAACCTGACTGTTGACGCCCTAGGCGATACCGAGGTCGATGATCACCACACAACCGAAGATATCGGTATTTGTTTGGGACACGCACTCCGTGAAGCCTTAGGCGACAAAAAGGGGATTAAACGATATGGAAATGCCTTTGTTCCGATGGACGAAGCTCTGGCCCAGGTTGTGGTCGATCTCAGCAACCGCCCGCATCTCGAAATGCGTGCCGAGTTTCCGGGACAGAAAGTAGGGACCTTTGATACGGAACTAGTACACGAATTCCTTTGGAAGCTTGCCTTAGAGGCGCGGATGAACCTCCATGTCATCGTCCATTATGGCAAAAACACGCACCACATGATCGAAGCCGTCTTCAAAGCCCTGGGACGGGCACTCGACGAAGCCACAACCATCGACCCGCGCATCAAAGGCGTACCTTCCACTAAGGGTATGTTGTAAATGGTGCCTGTCACCAATAACTAGTTTGACACTGTGGGAAGCTTTAAGCGGTTCCGGGCACTACTCAAAACGGTCTTTAAAGAAATGGGGCTGGCAGGATGATTGGTATTGTTGATTATGGTATGGGGAATCTTTTTAGTGTGAGTAAGGCCTTAGAGCGATTAAACGCTAATTATTTTATTTCCGCTGATAAATCGAATTTACTTCAAGCGGATGCTTTGATTCTCCCGGGAGTTGGCTCGTTCCGTGACGCAATGGAACGACTTCCTATAGAGACGATAAGAGAATTTGCCGCAACCGGGAAACCTCTCCTAGGCATCTGCCTCGGTATGCAGCTGTTGTTTGAACAAAGTGAGGAAAATGGCCCTACTAAAGGTTTGGGATTGCTACCTGGAAGTGTCCGCCGGTTTCCTGGCAAAACAGAGCAAGGCGAAACCTATAAAGTCCCGCAAATGGGCTGGAATAAATTAGAGTTCACAAAACAATCGCCAATACTAAAAAACTTGAACGAGGATTACGTCTATTTCGTGCATTCCTATTTTGTCGATGCGGAAAATTCTGAAGTGCTCCTTGCGAAAGCTGACTATCATGAACAGGTATCTGCTGTTGTCGGTAAAGACAATATTTATGGCATGCAATTTCATCCTGAAAAGAGCAGCAGGCTAGGGATGGCCTTGCTGAATAACTTTCTACAATTGGCTTCAGAAAGGAAGGCGGTACAATGAGCTTCACGATTTATCCGGCAATTGATATGCGGGGCGGCAATTGCGTCCGCCTCCTTCGGGGGGATTATGATCAAGAAACCATCTATGGGGATTCGCCGTTCGATATGGCGCAAAGCTTTGCAGCAGAAGGTGCTGAATGGATCCATATGGTTGACCTTGACGGAGCAAAGGATGGAAAACGGGTCAATGACCGATTTGTCATCACAGCAGCCCAAAAGCTAGCGAACGTAAGCATCCAGATTGGCGGGGGCATCCGTTCGGAGGCAGATATCCATCACTATCTTGAAAATGGTGTCAATCGTGTCATCATCGGCAGTATTGCTGTTTCCAATCCTAACTTTGCCATCGACATGATCAAAAAATACGGGTCAAACATCGCAGTCGGAATTGATGCGAAAAACGGCTATGTTGCGACACATGGCTGGCTTGAAACCTCTGCCCTCAAGGCAGTTGAACTAGGAAAACGGTTTGCGGATGCGGGAGCTGAAACCTTTATTTTTACCGACATTGCCACCGACGGTACGCTTTCAGGTCCCAATATTGCAGCAGTTTGTGAAATGGCCGAAACAACGGGCAAAAATGTCATCGCCTCAGGCGGGGTAAGCAGTCTTGCTGATCTAAAGGCATTATCGACCGCTAAAAATATAAGCGGTGCAATCGTTGGAAAAGCCCTTTATGAAAATCGTTTTACCCTAAAGGAAGCACTAGAAGAGGTGAAACGCTCATGACACTAACAAAGCGAATTATTCCCTGTCTTGATGTGAAAGATGGCCGGGTGGTGAAGGGCATTCAATTTGTTCAACTTCGTGATGCAGGCGATCCCGTAGAACTGGCCCGATTTTACGATGAGCAAGGGGCGGACGAGCTCGTATTTCTAGATATCTCCGCATCGGTAGAAGGAAGGAAAACGATGATTGAAGTCGTGAAGGCTGTCGCCGCTGAACTGGCGATTCCCTTTACCGTTGGCGGCGGCATCAATTCACTGGAGGACATGAAAAAAATCCTCCGGGCTGGTGCAGACAAGGTGTCGCTCAATACGGCAGCCGTTATAAATTCGGATTTGATTCGTGAAGGCGCAGGCTACTTTGGCTCACAATGCATCGTAGTTGCTATCGATGCTAAATTTGACCCAGAGATAGGAACGTGGCGTGTTTATACCCATGGAGGCAGAAAACCGACAGAAAAAACAGCTGTGGAATGGGCAATAGAGGCGGCCGAACTAGGTGCTGGTGAAATTCTTTTAACCAGCATGGACAGCGATGGTGAGAAAAACGGCTTCGATTTAAAGTTAACGAAAGCAATTAGCGAGGCCGTCACGATTCCGGTTATCGCTTCAGGCGGAGCCGGAAGAGCCGAACATTTTGAAGAGGCATTTTTAGCAGGAAAAGCTGATGCCGCCCTCGCAGCCTCGATTTTTCATTACAAAGAAACGTCAGTAGATGAAGTGAAAAGCTATTTGCGGGAAAAAGGAGTGAGCATACGATGAATGTTCGATTTGATGAAAAGGGGCTCGTTCCGGCGATTATTCAGGATGCCGGAACGAAAGAAGTGTTAACACTTGCTTATATGAACGAGGAATCGCTGGCAAAAACGATTGAAACGGGGGAAACGTGGTTTTACAGCCGCTCCCGTCAGGAATTATGGCACAAAGGAGCCACAAGCGGCAATACCCAAACGGTTGTCAGCATCAACTACGACTGCGACCAAGATGCGTTATTGGTGTTGGTTTATCCAAAAGGCCCAGCTTGTCATACCGGAGCAGTCAGTTGTTTTTCAGAACGGATCGAGGAAAATACCTCGAACTTGAGTGATTACCAGATTTTACAATCACTTGAAAAAGTGATCGTGGAACGAGAGCAACAACGGCCCGAGGGGGCCTATACAACGTACCTTTTTGAAAAAGGTGTGGATAAAATTTTGAAAAAGGTTGGTGAGGAAGCCGCCGAGGTGATTATCGCTGCCAAGAACCGCGACCATGAAGAGCTAAGGTGGGAAGCGGCAGACCTACTTTACCACTTGCAAGTGCTACTGGTCGAACAAGAACTTCCCTTTAAAGAGGTTTTACGAACACTTGAAGAAAGACACAAAGACCGGTCCTAATCGCACCGGTTTTTTATTTTTGCCAAAATCACAGGACCCTTCTCGAAGAGCCCCTAAATATGGTATACTACATAAGTTATGTTGAAAAATGTGGAGGACTTCATGGTGAAAGACTTGATGGCAAGAATGCAAAAAGGAAAACTATTATCATTTGTTCCTACGGGGGAATATTATTTCACGAAGGGTTTAAAGGCATACCATCGACGTGATTTTATAAAAGCAAAAAAATATCTTGGGCGAGCCATACAGCTTGAGCCGGGTGAACCGATGATAACATGCCAGTTGGCGATTGTGTCAACCGAACTTGGCGAGTTTGAAAATTCCAACCGACTCTTGCACCTCGTCATTGAAGAGCTTGACCCGGAAATGGCGGAATGCCATTACTTTTTAGCGAATAATTATGCCCATATGGGATTTTTTAAAGATGCATACCACCACAGTAAGCTCTATTTACAGCTGGATCCTGATGGTGATTTTTCGGAAGACACAGAGGATCTGCTTGATTTACTCACTTTGGAATCGGATGATTTTGAGGATGAACTGTATCAAGAGGATGATCTCATCATCAAACAAGAACAGGCGCGGGAGCTGCTGGAATCTGGCTATTTTCCAAAGGCTATTGAACTGTTAAAAGAGGTCGTAAAGGAATATCCGGAATACTGGTCCGCCTATAACAATTTAGCGCTTGCCTACTTTTATTTAGGAAAAGTGGAAAGAGCGGAGTCCATCTTGGAAGATGTTCTGGAGCGAAATCCAGGTAATCTTCATGCCCTATGCAACAGGCTTGTATTTGCGCATTATCAAGGTCAGTCAGAGAGTGCTGCAGAATTATTGGAACCATTGAAAAAAATCCAGCCGCTGCTTAGCGAGTATCAATTCAAACTAGGGGCAACCTTTGCCTTGGTCGGGGAATATGAGCTTGCATATATATGGTTGAAAAAGTTATATAAGCATGGTTTTAACGGGGATGGTCCGTTTTATTATTGGCTTTCCTATGCTGCTTACTTCACGGGCTATGAAAATTTCGCGAAAAGCATCTGGAAAAAGGTACTCGAAATAACGCCTGATAAAGAAGGCTTGGAGCCATGGAATGATAAAAATCCACGGGCAAATGGCTTTGAGGACTATAAGGGATCTATTTTCCAAAAGCTTGAAAGTGACTATGTGGAAGAACGATTATTTGCCCTTTTCCTGACAACTGTTTCAAGTAAAAAGGAAGAAATCATTACCTCAAAGCGTCTGTTTCAAAATCAGAAATTTACTTCTTTAGAAAAAGAGTATATTTCGTTGATTCGGTCAGGAAAACCATCGGTGATCGCAGACGCCCAGGAAATTGCTGAGATTTTTTATGAAAATTACCACCCAATAGGCGCCATTGAGTCAGGGTTGTATTTAATGTGGTTTTCGGTGTTTGTTGAAGTATCTAAGGCGGATATCCATTTGAAAAATAAACGTGCCTGGGCAGCGGCAGTCGAGTACTTGTGGCATAAACTGCGCAGCGAAAAGGTTTCGCAGCTGGAAGTGGCTGAGCGCTACGGTCTATCACCAGCAACCATCGGAAAATATGTAAAATTAGTGAATAACTATTTAAATTAAGCAGAAAAATGGACTATTATAAGATTGTTTATTACGATTAAGTAGGGAATGATAATACTTAATCGTATTTTTTTATATATAAGTAGGGAGTGAACCTTAATGACTGAAGAAAAAATTTATGACGTTATTATTGCTGGGGCTGGTCCTGCGGGAATGACAGCCGCTGTGTATACATCACGCGCAAATCTTTCCACACTCATGATTGAGCGCGGAATGCCGGGCGGGCAAATGGCCAATACCGAGGATGTCGAGAACTATCCAGGATTTGAAAGTATTTTAGGACCTGATTTATCAACAAAAATGTTTGAGCATGCCAAAAAGTTTGGCGCTGAATATGCTTATGGTGATATAAAAGGAATCGTTGATCATGGTGATTACAAGATCGTGACTGCGGGCGCAAAACAATATAAAGCCTATTCTGTTATCATTACAACAGGTGCTGAATATAAGAAAATCGGCGTTCCAGGAGAAAAGGAGCTCGGCGGCCGCGGTGTTTCCTATTGTGCCGTTTGTGACGGGGCATTTTTTAAAGGAAAAGAACTTTACGTCATTGGCGGCGGAGACTCTGCTGTTGAGGAAGGCGTGTATTTAACTCGCTTTGCTTCTAAAGTAACCATTGTTCACCGACGTGACAAGTTGCGTGCGCAAAAGATTCTCCAAGACCGTGCCTTTGCGAACGAAAAAGTGGACTTTATTTGGAATCACACGATTAAATCGATAAATGACAAAGACGGTAAGGTTGGCAGTGTGACGCTCGTTTCAACTCAAAATGGTGAGGAGCAGACACTTCCAGCGGATGGTGTGTTCATTTATATCGGGATGCTGCCGCTGTCAAAACCATTTGAAAGCATCGGTATTACCAACGAAAATGGCTACATTGAGACGAATGAGCTCATGGAAACGAAGGTGCCGGGGATTTTCGCCGCTGGAGATATCCGTGAAAAAACGTTGCGTCAGATTGTAACGGCTACTGGCGACGGCAGTATTGCCGCACAAAGTGCCCAGCATTATGTAGAAGAGCTAAAAGAAGAAATGAAATTAAAGAAATAGCTTGGGCATTTCCAAGGGCCGTAACAGTAAAATGGCCGGCCAAAACAATTCATAAAAAAGTAACTATCCTGTAACAGTGGTGAAATAAAGATAGGGTATGATAAGAGAAATTGACCCCCTTTTAAAATATATACCTTTCCTGCACAGGCCCAGCAGCTTGTGCTCTTTTTTTATGCCTAAAGGTGGTGTCAGGCACCATTTTCTGCGTTTGCATAGTCGGAAGTGTAGAAATGGTGACAGGCACCAAATAAAGTTAACAGAAATATCAATTTTGTATTCATTGTGACTGGATTCTAAAAATAGTATAATGAAATGAATAAATTAGCAGATTGTTTTGGAATTATAGCTCGAGCCCTAGTCAAGGCGCTTGCGCTTTATTAAGAGGGTGAATACATGCAGCGGGTGACGAATTGTGTATTAATTAGAAATAATCAAATATTGTTGCTGCAGAAACCGCGCCGTGGCTGGTGGGTGGCTCCTGGCGGGAAAATGGAGCCGGGCGAGTCGGTTCGTGACTCTTGCATTCGGGAATTCCGTGAAGAAACGGGCATTTATTTAAAAAACCCACAATTAAAAGGTATTTTTACGATGATTATGAAAGAGAGCGACGAGCTCCTCTCCGAGTGGATGATGTTTACCTTCGTTGCCACCGATTCAGATGGCATCGATTTAGATGAATCGGAAGAAGGAAAGCTGGCATGGCAGCCGTTTGATCAGATTAAAAGTCTGCCGATGGCCGCTGGCGATCTACATATCATTGATTACATGATTCATGGAAATGGAATCATTTACGGCACTTTTACTTATACAAAAGATTTTGAACTCATTAGTTATCGATTAGATCCAAGTTAATAAGAAAAGCGGAAGCGCCCTGGTCAGCGGCGTATGGCCTGGAGCACTCCAACTGAGATAAAGGAAACACGGAGAGCGCAAGCGATCCGATGTTGACTTATCGTAGGGCGGAGAGCGAAGGACACTAGCCGCTAGGGCGCTGGAGCTAGACATAAAGAAAAGCGGAAGCGCCCTGGTCAGCGGCGTATGGCCTGGAGCACTCCAACTGAGATAAAGGAAACACGGAGAGCGCAAGCGATCCGATGTTGACTTATCGTAGGGCGGAGAGCGAAGGACACTAGCCGCTAGGGCGCTGGAGCTAGACATAAAGAAAAGCGGAAGCGCCTTAGGGTGCTTCCGCTGGACAATAATAGGAGGAATTGCCATGAGTACCGGTTCGACAAGTGAAATCCAGATGGTCATCATTACCGGAATGTCTGGGGCTGGAAAAACGGTAGCCATTCAAAGCTTTGAAGACTTAGGATTCTTCTGTGTTGATAACCTGCCTCCCACATTACTTCCAAAATTCCTTGAACTTATGAAGGAATCAGGGAATAAAATGAATAAAGTTGCCCTTGTTATGGATCTAAGAGGGAGAGAATTCTTTGATCACCTCTTTAAAGCCCTTGATGACCTGGCGGAAACATCCTGGGTGACACCGCAGATTCTTTTTTTAGATGCGGATGATTCTACATTAGTACGCCGGTATAAGGAAACAAGGCGGTCACATCCACTTGCCCATTCAGGCTTACCTCTTGAGGGTATCACGCTCGAACGAGAGCTTCTTGAGGGATTAAAAGGCCGGGCACAATTGATTTACAATACTTCCCAGATGAAACCGCGTGAATTACGTGAGAAAATATTAACGGAGTTTACGGCAAATAAACAATTAATCTTTACTGTCAATGTCATGTCGTTTGGCTTTAAGCACGGGATTCCGATTGATGCGGATCTTGTATTTGATGTGCGCTTCCTGCCCAATCCTTTTTATATTGAACACATGCGTCCATTAACAGGCTTGGATGAAGAGGTCTCAAGCTATGTCCTTAAATGGAATGAAACCAATAAATTTCTAGAAAAATTGACGGACTTACTCAGCTTCATGCTCCCGCATTATAAAAGAGAAGGGAAAGCACAGCTAGTGATTGCGATTGGCTGTACCGGCGGCCAGCATCGATCTGTTACCTTAGCAGAGTACTTGGGCCGATTTTTCCAAAATGATTATAAGACATGCGTCACCCACCGTGACATTGAGAAGAGAAAGGATAAAACAACATGAGAGAGTTTGGACAGCCTCGAATCGTCGTCATTGGCGGGGGAACAGGATTACCGGTTTTATTACGAGGATTAAAACAGTATCCTGTCGATATTACCGCCATTGTGACGGTCGCGGATGACGGCGGCAGCTCGGGGCGCTTGCGCGAGGATCTGCATATACCTCCACCTGGTGACATCCGCAATGTACTGGCATCACTGTCAGATGTGGAACCACTCGTAGAGGAGATGTTTCAGCACCGTTTCAAAACATCGAATGAACTTTCCGGACATTCACTTGGAAATTTAATCCTAGCGGCGATGACCTCCATCACCGGAAATTTCGTTCATGCGATTCAGGAAATGAGTAAGATCCTAAATGTTCGCGGCAAGGTACTTCCAGCAGCAAACCAGAGCGTGGTATTACATGCAGAGATGGAGGACGGCGCCATCGTTTCCGGGGAATCGAAAATTCCTTACTCTGGGAAAAGAATCAAACGAGTATTTTTAACTTCTAAAAAGGCGATTCGCCCTTTGCCGGAGTCGATTCAAGCGATTCGCCAGGCAGACTTAATTATTATTGGCCCTGGCAGCTTGTATACCAGTATTTTGCCCAATTTGCTTGTCCCGCGTCTAGGCGATGAGCTGTGTCGCTCCCATGCCAAAAAGGTGTATATATGTAACCTGATGACGCAGGCAGGGGAAACGCATGGCTTTACAGCAAGTGATCATGTGAAGGCCATCTATGATCATATGAGCTGTGCTTTCATAAATACAATTCTCGTCAATAACGAAGAAATTCCACAGCATATTCAGCTTCGTTATAATGAAGAATTGGCTGACCCGGTTCTGTATGATTTGCCTCAGTTGTTTGAGCTTGGGCTTGAAGTAGTGCATGCTGACATTGCCTATCAGGAAAATGGGGCGTTACGGCATGATCCGAAAAAAGTGGCAAACATTTTATATAATTTGCTTGTAGATGAAACCAAAAAGCGTTATGAAGCGTAGATAGTATTGTGAAGTTAATAATACTGTAAAATAGAGTGGTTTTTAAATAAAGGGGTGAGGGGATGTCTTTCGCTTCGGAGACAAAAAAGGAATTAACGAACTTGGAAGTGAAAACGTGCTGCATTCAGTCCGAGCTATCGGCATTGATTCGCATGAACGGTTCCCTGTCCTTTTCAAATCGTAAGTTAGTAGTGGATATTCAAACCGAAAATGCTGCGATTGCCAGAAGAATTTATACATTGTTGAAGAAGAGCTACCAAATTCAAGTAGAGCTTTTAGTTAGAAAGAAAATGCGCCTGAAGAAAAATAACGTATACATCGTTCGTTTATCCCAGCAGGCAAAGCAAATTCTTGAGGACATGAAAATTTTGGGTGAAGGATTTACCATTATTCACGATATTTCACCAGAATTGATAAAAAAGAAGTGTTGTAAGCGTTCTTATTTACGTGGTGCCTTTCTTGCCGGAGGGTCTGTTAATAATCCAGAAACATCTTCTTATCATTTGGAAATTTCTTCACTTTATAAAGAACATAACGACTCTTTATGTGAATTGATGAATACATTTGGATTAAACAGTAAAACGCTTGAGCGAAAAAAGGGCTTTATCACCTATTTAAAAGAAGCCGAGAAAATTACGGAATTTCTTAATATTGTTGGGGCTCATAACGCTCTGCTTCGCTTTGAGGATGTCAGAATTGTCAGGGATATGCGGAATTCCGTTAATCGTCTGGTAAACTGTGAAACCGCCAATCTTAATAAAACCATTGGCGCCTCCATCAGGCAGGTTGACAACATCCGGTTTATCGATGCCAATGTGGGCTTGCAAATTTTGCCTGATAAACTGAGAGAAATTGCTGAACTTCGTGTTCAATATCCTGATGTTACTCTGAAAGAATTAGGGGAAATGGTATCCGGCGGGACCATCAGTAAGTCAGGAATTAATCATCGCTTGAGAAAAATTGATGAGATTGCAGACAAACTGCGCGCTGGGGACATGGCGTTAAAGCATGGAAGCTTGTGAAATAGTGAATTAGTTACAAGAAAGAATAGAAATAGACCATGAGGAGGAATTGTATAATGTTGGTGAAACAAGTAGAGGTAAAATTGAAAACGGGTCTTCAAGCACGACCAGCCGCACTTTTTGTGCAGGAAGCCAACCGTTTTTCAGCTGATATTTTCCTAGAGAAAGATGGCAAGAAGGTTAACGCGAAAAGCATCATGGGCTTAATGAGCCTGGCAGTAGGGTCAGGAGTTGTCATTAACATTATCGCTGATGGCGATGATGAAGACAGGGCAATCAACGTATTAACAGATTTTATTGAAAAAGAACATTAAAGAAAAGGGGTTCAGCCACGTTAAGCAGGCTGGACCCTTTATTTATACCCGAGATCGGTAAAAACAGAAAAGCAACCGGCTGGAAGCCAGTTGCTCATGAAATTATTTATTATCCTTTTTTTCAATAGGCTTACGGGTAACGATATTATCAATTAGGCCGTATTCCTTTGCTCTCTCAGCAGTCATGAAGTTATCACGGTCGGTATCGCGTTGAATCACTTCAAGCGGCTGACCTGTGCGTTCTGAAAGAATTCCGTTTAACTTTTCACGAAGGAAGAGGATGCGTTTCGCTGCAATCTCGATTTCCGTTGCTTGTCCTTGGGCACCGCCAAGTGGCTGGTGAATCATGACTTCCGCATTCGGTAATGCATAACGCTTGCCTTTTTCCCCGGCTGCAAGTAAGAATGCACCCATAGAAGCCGCCATACCAATACATACCGTCGATACATCTGCTTTAATATACTGCATCGTATCATAAATAGCCATACCGGCAGTGATGCTTCCACCAGGGCTATTGATGTAAAGAGTAATATCCTTTTCAGGATTTTCTGCTTCTAAAAATAATAACTGTGCTACAATGCTATTGGAAACATTGTCATCAATGGCACTGCCAAGCATAATAATCCGGTCTTTTAACAGACGGGAATAAATGTCATAGGCACGTTCGCCGCGGTTTGTTTGTTCAATAACTGTAGGAATCAAATTCATTTTTCTTCCTCCTTTGAATGGAAAAGGTAATAATAATATGTAATGTAATCATACACTGATGGTCAATAAAGGTCAAACAATTCGACTTTAAAAAACTTCGACAACTTTCCCTAACTCATCATATCCATTTCTGCTATTTTTAAACCTACAATTCACTTGCAATGTTAGTCGATCTAGAATATAATATGTAAGTCGTTACAATTTAGCGCTCGTGGTGCAACGGATAGCACGTAAGATTCCGGTTCTTAAAATGGGGGTTCGATTCCCTCCGAGCGCGTCATCAAAGCCCCCTGTTCCAGTAAACAGGGGGCTTTTATTTTTACAAAAATGAACGTGAACCACTACGTAGGCAATTTCCAATACACGAAATGCGCTTTATCGTGTAAAATGGTGATGAGGGGGGAGACGGATGAACTTAAAGGCAGGTTTATGGCAGCAGCAAACGTTAAAATTAACGATGACACAGGAATTGTCACAGGCGATTGCGTTATTGCAATATTCGGCCCAGGAATTGACGGCCTTTTTAGAAGATAAGGCACTAGAAAATCCCCTCATGCAAATTGAAACTGGCCATGTGAAGCCGATGAATCCGCTCATGGATCGTAAACCGAAGCGCCATCAAAAGGCAGAAAAGGACTGGATCGAACAAATTGCCGATAAACCTTTTTCACTAGAGGACCATTTACTCTCACAAATTAACAGTTCAAACCTTTCGGCAGAGCAAGTAAAAATAATCCGTCATCTAATTCAGAACATAGATGAAAACGGTTACTTTACAGGCGACGTTAGTGATATTGCCCATAAACTTAAAGCAGAGGAAGAGGTAGTAGAAGATTGTTTAGCGGTGATTCAAACGCTAGAGCCGGCGGGGATCGGTGCAAGGGATCTTCAAGAGTGCCTCTTGATGCAAGTGTATTATGAAAATCCCAATAATGAGTTGGCCCAGCGCATACTTACTGACTATTTTGTCCCATTTGCAGATAAGAAATGGAAGCAGATTGCCAAAGAACTGAAAGTAACCCTAAAGGATATTCAAGATATATTTGACCAAATTCAATTGCTTAACCCAAAGCCGGGTGCGCTGCTTGGGAAAGAAACGACTTCGTATATTATTCCCGATGCGATCGTTGAGCAATCAGCGGCAGGCCTCACAGTGCGAATGTCCGATGATACCTTGCCAAGAATCGGGTTTAATGAAAAATATTATAAAAAATTCAAAGATCAGAATCAGCAGGTCAGCCGTTTTTTGGAGGATAAGGTCCAGGATTATCAGTGGATTTTAAAAAGTATTGAACAACGGAAGGAAACGCTAACAAGGGTAGTCTCCAAAATTGTTGAAAAGCAATTGGCTTTTTTTCAAAAAGGAACAACCTATTTAGTCCCCATGACCATGAAGGAAGTGGCAGCGGAACTAAATATTCATGAATCAACGGTGAGCCGTGCAGTCCGGGAAAAATATGTGCAAACACCCATTGGAACCTTTGCATTAAAAACCTTTTTTACAAGCACGATTCAGACCGTTGCAGCGGAAGAGAATACTTCATCTACGCAAGTGAAAAATAAGATTAGTAAATTAATAGAACAAGAAAATAAGGAAAAACCATTATCAGATCAAGAAATTGTGGAACAATTAAAGGAGAGGGAAGGGATCGTTGTCTCAAGGCGTACGATTGCAAAGTACCGCGATCAAATGGGAATCCAATCTTCATCCAAACGAAAAAGGTTCAATTAGAAAGGAATTTAACGATGACACAAACGACGATCACTTTATATACACGGAATCGCTGCCCATTATGTGACAAAGCGAAAGCTACCTTAGATGAGCTGAAACAGGAATGGAATTTTAGGCTCGAAGAAATCGATATCGAAACGAGCGATGAATTAACCGAGCGTTACGGATTGATGATTCCGGTAGTCCTTCTTGACGGGGAAGAGGTTGGATTTGGCTTTGTTGATAAATTTGCCATTAGTAACCGTTTACAAGAAAAAAACTGAGTCAAATGTGTTGAAATAGGGTTTCACTCCTGTTACAATTAAAAACGTACAAGGGGTGATTTTTTTTAGTGTAGGTGGGACATAATATGTCTACGGTGGACATTTTCGGACCAACTACATAGAATAAAGGAGCATGCCATTCATGCAGTCATTTATCGATATTCAAAAAAGATTACTACCCGATCTCCTGCAAGTGCTGCAAAAGCGATATACCATTCTAAGGCACATTGGCTTAATGCAGCCGGTGGGAAGAAGAAGCCTAGCCGTAAGTCTTGGCTTCACCGAAAGGATTCTTCGTAGTGAAGTAGACTTCCTCAAGGAGCAAGATCTTATTTACGCAAATAATGTGGGAATGAGTTTAACCTCTGAAGGGAAAAATTTACTCGAGGATTTAGATGGTTTGATGCGTGAGTTAAAGGGTATTGATGTAATGGAGTTGGAATTAAAGCATCAGCTCGGCATTAAGAAAGTCATCATTGTACCTGGAGATAGTGATGAGTCACCACTGGTCAAAGGCGAATTAGGCAGGGCTTGTGCGCTTTGCATGAAAAAGCTTTTAGGCGGGAAAAATATCATCGCTGTTACTGGCGGATCAACCATGGCTGCTGTTGCTGAGAGATTAACAACCAATCATCAAAACAAAGAGCTTCTTTTCGTTCCGGCACGCGGCGGGGTTGGCGAGGATGTGGCCAATCAAGCGAATACGATTTGCTCGAATATGGCAAAAAACACAGATTCAAAGCATCGTGTTTTATACGTTCCGGATCAGGTCAGTTCCGAAATTTACGAATCATTCATCAAAGAACCCGATATTCACGAAGTCTTGACCTTGATTCAATCCGCAAGCATGGTTATCCATGGAATTGGGGATGCTATCACAATGGCCGAGCGGCGGAAATCCAACCCGAAACTTAAGCAAAAGCTAGAAATCGGGAAAGCAGTCGGCGAAGCTTTTGGCTATTATTTCAATGAACAAGGTGAGATTGTCCATAAGGTTTTAACCATTGGACTGCAACTTGAAGACCTTGCTCATATCCCGAATGTCATTGCTGTGGCAGGCGGGGCATCGAAGGCAAAGGCAATTAAGGCATATCTGAAAAAAGCACCGGCATCAACTATTTTAATAACAGATGAAGGTGTGGCAAAACGGTTATTGAAAGGGTAAATCCTTTTTAAAAAAATATATCTTTACCCAATAAAAGGAGGAATTTTATCATGGCAGTAAAAGTTGGAATTAATGGATTTGGACGTATTGGTCGTAACGTATTTCGTGCGGCATTAAACAATAGCAATGTGGAAATCGTAGCAATTAACGATTTAACAGATGCAAACATGCTTGCACATCTTTTAAAATATGACACAGTTCACGGAACACTTGCAGAAGACGTAACAGTTGACGGCGAATACCTAGTTGTCGGCGGACACAAAGTAAAAGTTATCGCTGAACGCGATCCTGCACAACTTGGCTGGGGCGACCTTGGTGTTGATGTAGTTGTTGAATCAACTGGCCGTTTCACAAAACGTGAAGATGCAGCGAAACACCTTGAAGCAGGTGCTAAAAAGGTTATTATCTCTGCACCAGCAAATAACGAAGATATTACAATCGTTATGGGTGTTAACGAAGACAAATACGATGCAAACAACCACCACGTACTATCAAACGCTTCTTGTACAACAAACTGCTTAGCACCGTTTGCAAAAGTTTTAAATGATACATTCGGAATTAAGCGCGGTATGATGACAACAATTCACTCTTACACAAATGACCAACAAATCCTTGACTTGCCACACAAGGACTACCGTCGTGCACGTGCAGCAGCTGAAAACATGATTCCTACTTCAACTGGTGCTGCAAAAGCAGTTTCACTAGTATTACCAGAACTTAAGGGTAAATTGAACGGTATGGCAATGCGTGTTCCAACTCCAAACGTTTCAATTGTAGACTTAGTAATGGAATTAGATAAAGAGGTAACAGCTGAAGAAGTAAATGCTGCATTAAGAACAGCTGCTGAAGGTCCATTAAAAGGAATTTTAGCTTACAGCGAGCTTCCATTGGTTTCTACAGACTATAATGGCAGCACTGCTTCTTCTACTATTGATGCATTATCAACAATGGTTCTTGAAGGCAACATGGTAAAAGTACTTTCTTGGTATGACAACGAAGTTGGTTACTCAAACCGCGTAGTAGACCTTGTTGATTACATCGCTTCAAAAGGGCTATAAAAATTATTTTTAAAGCGTAAGGTTTTCCAAAGGGGAGCGGGGAGTTGGTGCCCCCCTCCCTTTTTTACTGTCATTTTCAGCAGCCAATACTTTAAGGAGGTCCTTTACATGAACAAGAAAACACTTAAAGATATCGATGTAAAAGGGAAACGCGTATTTTGCCGGGTGGATTTTAACGTCCCGATGCAGGATGGGAAAATTACCGATGAAACACGGATTCGTGCCGCATTGCCAACGATTCAGTATTTAATCGAGCAAGGCGCAAAGGTCATTTTAGCAAGCCATTTCGGCCGTCCAAAAGGAAAAGTGGTTGAAGAAATGCGCTTAACTCCAGTTGGTGTTAGACTGGCTGAGCTTCTTGGCAAAGACGTGAAAAAAGTGGATGAAGCATACGGAGATTCCGTTAAAGCCGTCATCGGCTCCATGGATGAGGGCGATGTACTCCTGCTTGAAAACGTTCGTTTCTACCCTGGTGAAGAAAAGAATGATCCTGAACTTGCTAAAGCATTTGCAGAGCTTGCTGATGTGTATGTAAACGACGCATTTGGTGCAGCACACCGCGCCCATGCCTCAACAGAAGGCGTTGCACATTACCTTCCCGCTGTTTCCGGCTTTTTAATGGAAAAAGAATTGGATGTACTTGGAAAGGCTCTTTCCAATCCAGAACGTCCTTTTACAGCGATCATCGGTGGTGCGAAGGTAAAGGACAAGATTGGTGTCATTGAAAATCTGTTAGAACTTGTCGACAATTTAATTATTGGCGGCGGATTAGCTTATACATTTGTTAAAGCACAGGGCCACGAAATTGGAAAATCTCTGCTTGAAGCCGATAAGATGGATCTTGCGAAATCCTTTATGGAAAAAGCAAAGGCTAAAGGAGTTAATTTCTACATGCCGGTAGATGCAATTGTTGCGGATGATTTCTCAGCAGATGCAAACTCTAAAGTAGTAGCAATTGAAGAAATTCCTGCAGATTGGGAAGCTCTTGATATCGGGCCAAAAACAGCAGAAATCTACCGTGATGTCATTCAAAAGTCAAAATTGGTTATCTGGAATGGACCAATGGGCGTATTTGAAATTGACAAATTTGCCGGTGGCACCAAGGCTGTTGCGGAGGCGCTTGCCGAAGCAGAGGGTACATATTCAGTCATTGGCGGCGGCGACTCAGCAGCAGCTGCTGAAAAATTTGGCCTAGCCGAAAAAATGAGCCATATTTCAACAGGCGGCGGCGCTTCCCTTGAGTTCATCGAAGGTAAAGCACTTCCTGGTGTCGTGGCATTGAACGATAAATAATCTTTATAGACAAATATTTACTCGTTATGAACAAAGTTTTCAAGATATGAACAAATTACACTTTTCAAGAAAGGATGTGCCACCCATGCGTAAACCAATCATTGCAGGTAACTGGAAAATGAACAAAACATTAGCGGAAGCCAAAAGCTTTGCAGAAGAAGTAAAAAATCTTGTTCCAGCTACTGAAAAAATGGAATCTGTCATTTGCGCACCGGCATTATTTTTACAAACCCTTGTGGAAACAACACAAGGCAGCAATGTAAAAATCGGTGCTCAAAATATGCACTTTGAAGAATCAGGAGCGTTTACAGGAGAAATCAGCCCTAAAGCCTTGGCTGATCTCGGCGTTCAATATGTCATTATCGGACACTCAGAACGACGCGAAATGTTTAATGAAACAGATGAATCTGTTAACAAAAAGGCACTTGCGGCATTTAACTACAACCTAACACCAATCGTTTGCTGCGGAGAAACGTTAGAACAGCGCGAAAATGGCGAAACCAATCAATTAGTTGGCGATCAAGTGGCCAAAGCATTAGCTGGATTAACCGAAGAACAAGTAAAACAAACAATCATTGCTTATGAACCAATCTGGGCCATCGGTACTGGCAAATCATCAACATCTAAAGATGCAAATGATGTTTGCGCCCATATCCGCCAGGTGGTTGCGCAAGCCTTTTCACAAGATGTGGCAGATGCCGTAAGAATTCAATACGGCGGCAGTGTGAAACCGGAAAATATTAAAGAATACATGGCACAACCGGATATTGATGGTGCATTAGTGGGCGGAGCAAGCCTTGAAGCACAATCCTTTTTAAAGCTACTGGAGGCAGGTCAGTATGAGTAAATCTCCTGTTGCCCTCATCATCCTTGATGGTTTTGGATGCAGAGGCGAAACAAAAGGAAATGCAGTTGCCCAATCGAAAAAGCCTAACTTTGACCGTTTCTGGAGCAACTTTCCACATTCCCATTTAACTGCTTCTGGTGAAGCAGTGGGTCTTCCTGAAGGCCAAATGGGAAACTCTGAGGTTGGACACTTGAACATCGGAGCCGGGCGGATCGTGTACCAAAGCTTAACTCGCGTAAATATCGCCATTCGTGAAGGTGAATTTGAAAAAAATGAAACCTTTACAGGGGCCATGGAGCATGTGAAAAAGAACGGGACTGCGCTTCACTTGTTTGGATTACTATCTGACGGCGGGGTTCATAGCCATATTCAACACATGTTTGCGCTTTTAAAGCTTGCGAAGGAAGAAGGCGTGGAAAAAGTATATGTGCATGCTTTCCTTGATGGACGTGATGTCGGTCCGAAAACAGCAGCAAAATACATTCAGCAAACACTGGATAAAATGAAAGAATACGGAGTAGGCGAATTCGCAACAGTCTCGGGTCGTTATTACTCGATGGATCGGGATAAGCGTTGGGAGCGTGTGGAAAAATCATACCGTTCGATGGTGTATGGTGAAGGTCCTTCGTACACTAATCCATTGGAAGTAGTAGAGGATTCTTACCAGCATGGAATTTTTGACGAATTCGTGATTCCATCTGTGATTACAAAAGAAGATGGGCAGCCGGTCGCAACGATTCAAGATAACGACGCCGTTATTTTTTATAATTTCCGTCCGGACAGAGCTATTCAGATTTCCAATACCTTTACGAACGCAGATTTCCGTGACTTTGACCGCGGGCCAAAACATCCAAAGGATCTATACTTTGTTTGTTTAACCCATTTCAGCGAGTCCGTAGATGGCTATGTTGCCTTCAAACCAACTAATTTGGACAACACGTTGGGTGAAGTATTGTCACAAAATAATTTAAAGCAGCTTAGAATCGCTGAAACAGAGAAATATCCACATGTTACCTTCTTTATGAGCGGTGGTCGTGAGGCGAAGTTTCCTGGCGAGGAGCGGATTTTAATCAACTCACCAAAGGTTGCTACTTACGATCTTCAACCGGAAATGAGTGCGTATGAAGTAACGGAAGCATTGATGAATGAAATACAGAATGATAAAGTGGATGCCATTATCTTAAATTTTGCAAACCCTGATATGGTTGGACATTCAGGTAAGCTTGAGCCAACGATTAAGGCGATTGAAACCGTGGATGAATGTTTAGGAAAAATCGTTGACCTAATCCTTGAAAAAGGCGGATCAGCCATTATTACGGCAGATCACGGAAATGCCGACGAAGTCATTACCCTTGAAGGTGAACCAATGACTGCACACACAACGAATCCTGTACCGGTTATTGTTACGAAACAAGGTGTGGAATTACGTGAAGGCGGAATTCTTGGTGATTTAGCCCCAACTATGCTAGATTTATTAAAGCTTCAGCAACCAGCCGAAATGACTGGAAAAACATTAATTAAATAATTTCTAAGGAGAGATTTAAATGCCATTTATTGCAGATGTATACGCTCGTGAAGTATTAGACTCCCGCGGTAACCCAACCGTAGAGGTAGAAGTATTTACAGAATCAGGTGCTTTCGGACGTGCATTAGTTCCAAGCGGTGCGTCAACTGGTGAATACGAAGCAGTTGAGCTTCGCGACGGTGACAAAGGACGTTACCTTGGCAAAGGTGTTCTTAAAGCAGTTGACAATGTAAATGAAATTATCGCTCCGCATCTTGTTGGCGAAGAATACAGCGTTCTTGACCAAGTAGCTGTTGACCAAGCGTTAATCGAGCTTGATGGAACAGATAACAAAGGTAAACTAGGCGCTAACGCTATCCTTGGTGTGTCGATGGCAGTTGCTCATGCAGCAGCAAACTACCTAGATATTCCTTTATACCAATACCTTGGTGGTTTCAATTCTAAGCAGCTTCCAGTGCCAATGATGAACATCGTTAATGGCGGCGAGCATGCGGACAACAACGTAGATATTCAAGAATTCATGATCATGCCTGTAGGTGCGCCAAGCTTTAAAGAAGCGCTTCGTATGGGTGCTGAAATTTTCCATACATTAAAAACAGTTCTTAAAGGCAAAGGCCTTAACACGGCTGTTGGTGACGAAGGCGGCTTTGCACCAAACTTAGGTTCAAACGAAGAAGCTCTTCAAACGATTGTGGAAGCAATTGAAAAAGCCGGCTACAAGCCTGGTGAAGAAGTATTCTTAGCAATGGATGCAGCATCTTCTGAGTTCTACAACAAAGAAGACGGCAAATACCATCTTGCAGGCGAAGGTGTTGTAAAAACATCTGCTGAAATGGTTGATTGGTACGAAGAACTAGCGAATAAATACCCAATCATCTCGATCGAAGACGGCTTAGACGAAAACGACTGGGAAGGCCACAAGCTTTTAACAGAGCGTCTTGGCAAAAAAGTTCAATTAGTGGGTGATGATTTATTTGTTACCAACACGAAGAAGCTTGCTGAGGGTATCGAAAAAGGAATTGGCAACTCCATCCTAATCAAAGTAAATCAAATCGGTACATTAACTGAAACATTTGATGCAATCGAAATGGCAAAACGCGCTGGCTACACTGCAGTTATTTCCCACCGTTCTGGTGAAACAGAAGATAACACAATCGCTGATATCGCTGTTGCAACAAACGCTGGTCAAATCAAAACTGGTGCGCCATCACGTACAGACCGCGTAGCGAAATACAACCAATTGCTTCGTATCGAAGACCAATTAGGTGAAACTTCACAATACAATGGTCTTAAATCTTTTTATAACTTAAGCAAATAATTTCTATGGCGCCCGACAGCTGTTGTTGGGTGCCTTTTTAGGCCCATGCCGTTATTCCATAACCTGTCACAAAACTCTATTGTTTAAAGTTAAATAGTGTGGTAAATTTAATATACTGTGATATGTTCGTCTAACAGGAGGTGGCCTTCATGCATGCATTTGTCGTAACATTATTAGTAATCGTAAGTATTGGTCTTATTGCGGTTGTATTACTTCAATCCGGTAAGAGCGCTGGTCTATCCGGTGCCATTTCAGGTGGAGCGGAAACCCTTTTCGGTAAGCAAAAAGCACGAGGAATAGACTTGATTCTACATCGGATCACGATTGTTTTATCAGTATTATTCTTTATCCTTGCTCTTGCAGTTACTTACTTTAAAATCTAATAGTAGTTTAGTCAAAACCCGGCCAAAGCGTCGGGTTTTTTGCTGTTGTTTAGAAGGATAGTTTATTTGATGTGGTACTGCTGAAAACGAATAATGAAAAAATGAAATTGAAATTCCTGCAATTCACAGATGTGAAGTTTTTGTATATAGTCACATTCATAAAACATATATTAGATAAGTAAATGGGAAAGTGTAAATATCACCTTTTTCCTTTAATCAACGTTTGATTAATTCCTAGAATACTTGAAAAAGGGAGGAACCTGAGTAATGTGGTTCATCCCTTTTTGTGACTTTACCCATCAAAATTTATTTTACTACCAAAAATTTGTTAAAAAACAATCTAGTATAGAGGTATTAACAATTTCTTGTAGAAAGTATTTTTAGTAAATATATTTTTTATTTCATCTATAAGCTGGTTTAATAACGTATGAATGTCTTGTTGCAATTACAGCGTAAGTCGGGGCTTTACCTGTAGGTACACCTCTAAAATATTCAGTGTATTTATACTTTGAAAAAGTATAATCACCCCATATACCTAATCTACTTAGTCTCTTGCTGTCAGCAGGTATAGTTGTAGAAATATTAGTTATATAACTGAAACCGAGTTGAACAGTAATATCTTTATACTTGTAAGACCCAGAAGTTGAATATGTTTTCCCTTTGGTCAAAGTATAACTGGAGGCCGGTGTCCATGCAGGGGTTCCACTGTGATACCCCACCCAATGATTTGTCTCTCTTGTCGAAGATACTAAAGTTGGGATTGTCTGGTAACCATAATCTGCGTTATTTTGTATAGGATCTATTGTATTTTGATACGCTTCATATTCGCTTGGTGTTCTAAAAAATATGGTATTATCATGATTTAACGCATTTTGATATGATTCGAAATCTCCTTGTGTTTCAAAAAACAGAACATTATTTTCGTCTAAAATAATATTATTTGGAGATTCTGATAGATCATACTCGAGAGCTTCTATATAAGGTGCCCCTATTCCTATAATATCTGTCCCAGGAGATTCTGGACCAGAAATTTGGTCACTAGTATTTGTGATTTGACTATTATTTATTTCTTCAGCTGATACCAAGCCTTTACTAAAGGGAATAGCTAATAATACAATTACACCTAACAGGCATTTTAAAAATATTTTCATAATATCTCCCCCGGTTTTCCCATTTATTGGTTTCACGATGAATATTATGAAATATAAATTAATATTATTCGTAAAAAGGAGGAAAAAAGTATGAATTTCTTAGTAGGTATTATTTCACTCTGTTGTGGGTCTTGGATGTCTATTTACTTATATGGTTTACACGCCGACAGTTCTGTAAAATATAATTCCGTCTTTATTATCTTTCCCGTGTTACTTTTCTTAATATTTATCTATTGTATTTATCTAGAAATTAAAAAACTAGAAAAAAAATCAAATTAAAATACTGATTAGGCTGATAATCTAAATTTTTTGTTCATAAAGAAGACTCCTTACATCATTTATTAAGTAAACAATGTAAGGGGGTTTAGACTGTCGAGAAAACCGAAAAAATCGGTTTTCTTGACAGTTTTTTTGCTGTCCTAAGCCTTTTTTCTAGCATGTTCAACCACACATTGCTTAAACTAATAGAAGTGAATCGAAACAAAAGGAGTTTTTACATGAAAGTCACGACACCAAAGCCATTTACTTTTGAAGGGGGCAAACGAGCCGTTCTCTTGCTCCACGGTTTTACCGGAAATTCTGCAGATGTCCGGATGCTCGGACGCTACCTCGAAAAAAAAGGGTATACCTGCCATGCCCCACACTACAAAGGACATGGAGTACCTCCGGAAGAACTTGTCCACACAGGCCCTGAAGACTGGTGGCAGGACGTCATAAATGGCTACCATTTTTTAAAAAATAAAGGTCACGAAGAAATTGCTGTTGCCGGACTCTCGCTTGGCGGTGTTTTTTCCCTTAAATTGGGTTACACTGTACCTATAAAAGCCATTGTGCCGATGTGCGCACCGATGTATATAAAAAGTGAGGATGTAATGTATCAAGGAATTCTTGATTATGCCCGTGAATTTAAGAAATATGAAGGAAAAACAGACGAGCAAATCGAAATGGAAATGAATCAGTTCAAAAAGACACCGATGAAAACATTAAAAGCACTACAGCAATTAATCGCGGACGTTCGTGAAAATGTCGATATGATTTATGCTCCGACATTTGTCGTTCAGGCGCGTCACGACAAGATGATTAATACCGAAAGTGCCAACATTATTTATGAAACAATAGAGTCAGTCAAAAAGGAAATTAAATGGTATGAACAATCCGGGCACGTGATCACGCTTGATAGGGAGCGGGATCAGTTGCACGAGGACATATATGCCTTTTTAGAAAAGCTGGACTGGCACGATTACTAGAACACCCTAAGGAGGGATTTGTTTGGAAGACAACATTCAAAAGCACATTGATAGGCTTTTGCAATATATGAGGGAAGAGGCATACAAACCATTGACGGTTCAGGAGCTGGAAGCAGCATTTGGCATCCAGGACTCAGGGGACTTCAAAGAATTTGTCAAGGCTCTCGTTCAAATGGAAGAAAAGGGTCTCGTGGTTCGCACCCGCAGCAACCGTTACGGTCTGCCGCAAAAAATGAACTTAATTCGCGGAAAGCTGATTGGTCATGCGAAAGGTTTTGCCTTTGTCGTCCCTGATGAGCCTGGAATGGATGATATTTTTATTCCGCCCAACGAAACCAATACGGCCATGCATGGCGACATCGTTTTGGCACGGGTTTCATCTGAAACTTCCGGCCAGCGCCGGGAAGGCACGATTATCCGCATTATTGAACGCGGCGTTCAGCAAGTTGTCGGAACATATGTTGAAAGTAAGAGCTTTGGCTTTGTGATTCCCGATGATAAAAAATTTGCTAGTGACATTTTTATCCCAAAATCGGCTTCTAAAGGAGCGGTTGAAGGGCATAAGGTCGTCGTTAAGCTTGTCACCTATCCTGAGGGACGAAAAAGTGCCGAAGGGGAAGTCATCACGATTCTTGGCCATAAAAATGACCCAGGCGTGGATATTCTCTCTGTCATACATAAGCATGGACTGCCGATGGCTTTCCCTGAAGACGTATTAAAGCAAGCGAACGATACACCTGAGACCATTGACGAAAGTGAATTAGCGAATCGCCGTGACTTACGGAACGAAACGATTGTCACGATTGACGGCGCGGATGCCAAAGACCTTGATGACGCGGTAACTGTGACGAAGCTTGAAAACGGTCACTATAAGCTAGGCGTCCATATTGCCGATGTCAGCTATTATGTAAAAGAAGGCACGCCCATTGACCTAGAGGCGGAGGAACGGGCAACAAGTGTTTATTTAGTAGACCGAGTGATTCCAATGATTCCGCACCGTCTATCCAACGGGATTTGTTCGTTAAATCCAAAGGTGGATCGCCTTGTTTTATCATGTGAAATGGAAATTTCATCTGATGGCGCTGTCGTCTCCCATGAAATTTTTCAAAGCGTGATTAAAACAACCGAGCGAATGACGTATCATGCTGTCAATCTGATTCTTGTTGAAAAAGAAGAAGAAACCCGCAAGCGATACGAACCGCTTGTCCCCATGTTTGAATTGATGGAAGAACTCGCCGCAATCCTCCGCAATAAACGGATGAAGCGCGGGGCAATTGACTTTGATTTTAAAGAATCAAAGGTATTGGTTGACGAAGAGGGCAAGCCAACAGATGTGGTTCTTCGCGAGCGTTCGGTAGCGGAGAAATTAATCGAAGAGTTCATGCTTGCCGCCAATGAGACAGTTGCTGAACATTTCCACTGGATGGATGTTCCGTTTATTTACCGAATTCACGAGGATCCGAAGGAAGATAAGCTAAGGAGATTTTTCGAGTTTATCACTAACTTCGGTTATATTGTGAAAGGAACCGCCAATGATGTCCATCCAAAGGCCCTTCAGGAAATCATTGAAGAGGTTCAAGGAAAGCCTGAGGAAATGGTAGTATCGAAAGTAATGCTCCGCTCGATGCAGCAGGCTAAATATGATCCGGAAAGCCTTGGACATTTCGGGTTATCAACGGAATTCTATACCCATTTTACCTCGCCGATTCGCCGTTATCCCGATACGATTGTCCACCGCTTAATCCGGACCTATCTAATTGAGGGCAAGCTTGATGAGACGACAAGGGAAAAATGGAATGTGCGCCTACCTGAGATTGCTGCGCATTCTTCAAAAATGGAGCGCCGTTCCGTTGATGCTGAACGTGAAACCGATGAATTGAAGAAAGCGGAGTACATGGAGGACAAGGTTGGTGTTGAGTATGACGGCATTGTCAGCTCTGTGACAAACTTTGGGATGTTTGTCGAGCTGCCGAATACCATTGAAGGCCTTGTCCATGTCAGCTATATGACCGATGATTATTATCGTTATGATGAGCGCCATCTGGCGATGATTGGTGAGCGAACCGGCAATGTGTTCCGAATTGGTGATGAAATCACCGTTCGAGTGGTAAAAGTCAATAAAGACGAGCGCTCGATTGATTTTGAAATCGTCGGCATGAAGGGAACACCTCGCAGGGAACGGTCTGAGACTCCGAAGGTTTTTAAAACGGGCAGCGATACACATAAGCCGCGCCGCAATAAGCAGCAAGGTGACAGTGGTCAGGGTCGAAATAAAAACCGGAAATCCAGCCAAGATGGAAAACAAAATTCCGAATCTGGCGGCGGCCAGGGTAACAAAAAGAAAAAGAAACGTAAATTTTACGATAACGTGCCTAAGTCGAAAAGCACGAAGCGTAAAAATAAATAATTATTTAGGGGGAGCCTTTCTTCGGAGGCTCTCTTTCAATTGTAGTAGCATATATTTTTTGCTAAAATAAAATCTATAGATTGAGGTGAAAATTATGCCAAAAGGTGCAGGAAAAGTAGTCGCACAAAACAAGAAGGCTTACCATGATTATTTTATTGAAGAAACGTATGAAGCAGGTATCGTCTTGCAGGGGACAGAAATCAAGTCGATTCGTGCCGGTAAAGTGAATCTTAAGGATGCCTATGCACGGATTCAAAATGGCGAGGCGATTCTGTTTGGGATGCATGTCAGTCCGTATGAACAGGGCAATATTTTTAATCATGACCCATTGCGAACACGTAAGTTATTGCTTCATAAGCGAGAAATCAGTAAGCTGCTTGGAGAAACAAAAGAGGCAGGTTATGCCCTTGTTCCAGTAAAGCTGTATTTGAAAAATGGCTTTTGTAAGGTTTTAATCGGCTTGGCAAAGGGTAAGAAAAACTATGATAAGCGTGAATCCTTGAAGCAAAAAGAGGCGAAGCGCGAAATTGAACGTGCCTTCCGCGATCGTCAGAAAATGTAAGGTTTAGTGAAATGAGGTATCTTACAAATACTTACAATTGAAATTTGCTGTAGGTGTGGTATAATAAGTTTGTCGCCAAGTTGCGATAGAAACTTTTGCTCAGGAACATTGTTGAGCATCCTAACGTTCTAGCTTCATTTTTATCATGGGGACGCTACGGATTCGACAGGGGTAGTTTGAGCTTAGGTTGCGAGTCGAGGGGATCGGCCTCGTTAAAACGTCAAAGCCATAACTGGCAAAACTAACAACAACCTAGCTTTCGCAGCTTAATAACTGCATAGCTGTTCGCCCCTCCATCGCCTATGTGGTAGGGTAGCGGACTCACTCTTAGTAGGCTACGCCGGATTCCACCGCCTGAGGATGAAGGAAGAGAACAACCAGGCTAGCTGACCGGACGCCGGTCGATAGGCAGAAGATTCAGCGAAATACCAATATATCGACTACACTCGTAGATGCTTAAGTGGCGATATCTTTGGACGCGGGTTCGATTAAGTATTAGTCGCCTTATGTGGTAACACATAAGTGAAAATCTGGCTTTATCGGTGAAACCTAAGTCACTTTAAAAAGTGATAAGGCAATGCCGAGCGGTATGTGGAGCAATTCAACAGCCGTGTATCGACTTATAGGCTGCCATCCTAAAATGGTAGTACTAGGATGCGAAATCCCACCATTTGGTGAAAATTATGTTTCGCATAAGACGCCAGGGGACCTGTTCTAGGGCAGGTTCAAGATATAGTCAGTGCCATGACGAAAGCATGGAAACGCACGTCCCGCCGTCTCCACCATACATAGGTGGATAACAAGATCAGCAGAGAATGCTGGTCTTTTTTATATTCTAAAAAAGGTATCTTCGAATGAAATTTTCTTTTTTAGTAATTCTGGGTTATATTTTCCGTTCCTTGGTGTACCCTTCACGTAATTTCCAAGTATCCATAAGGCACGATTTCTTTTTTTATCCACTCTTATTTTGATAAATGAGTTAAGAAGGATGTACGATGTACACCCTTCTTTCTCAAACTTTTCAAGTTAAGGATTTTACTTCACTCACGCAGCTTTCAACAAGGCCGCTTCCTTTTTCCTTGTTTCTGGGAAGGTGGCCACGAGGAAGATGTACAAGCTGGAAGCAGCGATAAAGAAAATCATCGCCGGTGTGTAGCCGGAATGTCCTAAAATAAAGCTCCAGGCAATCGTCGCAATTGTTTGGCCCGCATAGGCAATCGCCCAGAATAAGCCGAACATAATCGTCAATTTTTGTGGCGTCATCCCTTTCAACTCATGGGGCAAGTTCAAAAAGATGGGGTATTGAATATACATGGCAAACCCCGAAATCGAAATGAGCAGGTAGGATACTAGCGGAATTTTGTTCGCAAACATAATCGCCAAAGCAAACGTCCCAACCATGACAATCCCTGAGAATAGTAGAATGGGCTTGCGCGGTACCCCTTTATTCCCAATCCGAATCCCCGCAAAGGTCCCTAAAATCCCAAAACCAGAGATCAACAGGTTCGTTACAGAACCATTTAACAATGTATATTGATCAAAAATCGCTTTAAAACTGACCAGCGATAATACATACAATGTTAGAAAGGAAGCAAACGCTAGGCCATAGCGCCAAAGGAAGCCGTCCTTGAGCGCATCTTTATAGCCATACTTTTCGGCAGTGCCGTCCGTTTCTTGTGTTTCAAAGGTTTCTGCTTTCCAAAGCCATGCGATGAAAAATATGATGGTTAACGAGGCAAAGAACGTTAACGTTACCCGCCAATTGCCGACCATTTGCTTAGCAAAAACCGTAAATAAGACGGCGACAATAAAGGCTCCGGCATTATAGGCGACCGTATTGGCGGCATTAATGCGCAGCTTTACTTGTGAATTTTTAACATAGTGAGCAACAACAGGGTTCATATAGACAATGACCATCGAGCCCCCAACGGCCATAACCATCCGTGCGGCGGTATAGGCCCAGTAATTGGGCAGATAGATCGCAACCAGCCCCATCATCAGAAGGCCAATCGCCACCCCCGCTGCTTTTCGAGGCCCACATTTCATGAGCACGATCGCGGCTAGGATGTTGGCAAAGACGCGTGCCGTCGTAATCGAATAATTCACAAGTTGAGAAATAATGGGATCCACCGGTCCACCAAAAAAGGTTTCAGTGATTTGCGGTGTTAAAGAGGAACCAGCGACCCAGTTCATGGCAAAGGTTACATAGGCGAGCCATAAAACAGCCATCATAAAATAACCCTTTTTTGTATGATTGATTGTTTTCATCCTGTTCATCTGCTTTCAAGGATCGTATTTTATACTAAAGTACAGGTTTCATCGTTTCTTTTAGGATGTTCACAGAGTGGTTAAATTGCTTTATTTCTTTTTCATTTAGTTGAATTTCAAGGACTTCACGGATTCCGCCGCGGTTAATGACTACAGGAACTCCGATAAAGACATCATATTGTCCATATTGTCCATCTAGATAAGCGGAAACGGTTAGGATACAGTTTTCATTATTTAAAATTGCCTTCGTAATGCGAACAAGGGACATGCCAATACCATAAAAGGTTGCGCCTTTTCGCTCAATGATATGGTACGCTGCGTCACGGACGTTAACGAAGATCTTTTCTAAGCATTCTGTGTTTATGTCGCCCTTGCCAGCTGCAAGTTCTTCCAATCTTTCCACACCGACTGATGCACGGCTCCATACCGGAAGTTCTGTATCCCCGTGTTCACCAATGATATAAGCATGCACATTTCGTGTATCCATGTTGAAATGTTTACCAAGCTGAAAGCGAAGGCGGGCAGAATCTAACACGGTTCCGGAACCGATGACACGTTCTTTTGGAAGGCCAGATTCTTTCCAGGTTACATAGGTTAAGATGTCGACAGGGTTTGTTGCAACCAAGAAGATACCGTCAAATCCACTAGCCATAATGCTTTTAACAATTTGTTTGAAAATTTTTGTGTTCTTTTCTACCAATTGTAAGCGGGTTTCCCCAGGCTTTTGCGCTAACCCCGCAGTAATGACGACTAGGTCTGCGGTAGCACAATCTTGGTATGAACCGTTCCAAACGTTGATGGGGGATGGTGCAAATGGAATCCCGTGATTCAAATCCATTGCTTCTCCTTCTGCTTTTGCCTCGTTCACATCGATGAGAACCAGTTCTTCGGCAACACCTTGATTAATCATTGAATAGGCATAACTAGTGCCTACTGCCCCTGTTCCAATTAAGACAACGCGATTCACTTTTCTATTTCTGTTTTCCATGATGGTAATCTCCTTTATATAGTGGAATGTATGATAAAAAATGGTACATGCAAGACTCGGTAACTGAACTTTCTTTATTAACAACTTAATGAGGTTAGTATATCACTAGTTTGTGAATAATTTCACAGATGATGTGACAAAAAAATGTCCCTTTTTGGAGCGTTTACAAGTAAGCGATACCATAATTGCGAGGTTCATCCCCCTTAACAGAAATGAATTCCTTTTTCATTTAATCATTCCATTGGTTTAACCTTGGATAAAACACAAATAATAAGTTGAACAAATCGAAAGTTTGCATTTTTCGGAGGAGATACGTATGGAAATTATCTACCGAACCTGCATTGTTTTTATAGCAGGGTATTTGTTTTTACGTTTGACCGGAAAAAAGGCAGTAGCCCAAATGCATACGTTTGATTTATTGTATATCTTTGTCCTCACAAATATTATCAGTACACCGCTTGAGGTCAACAATGTCGGAAAATCATTAACCTATGCTGTCATCATCGTTATTTTATATAAAATATTTGTCCGTTTATCCTTACACAATAAATTAAGATGGATTTTATATGAAAGTCCTACCGTCCTAATCCGTAATGGCGATATTAATCGGAATGGGCTAAAAAAAGTCCGGATGCCTGTAAATGAATTATTGTCACATTTGCGAGTAAAGGGATATTCGGATACTCAGAATATTGCGATTGCCTTGATGGAAGAAACAGGAAATATTAGCGTTATTCCAATGGCAGAATACCGACCAGTTCAACCAAAAGATTTAAATATTCAAGTAAAAAAAGAATATCTGCCTATCCCTCTTATCATGGACAGGCAAATTGTCTATCATAATTTAAAATATTTACAATTAGATCAGAGCTGGCTAATAAATGAAGTTAAAAAAATGGGGGAAAAGGGAGAGAACATAACGTTGGCTACATATTTAGAAAACGGAACGTTATTTATTGATAATCATGAAATAAACAATCCTATCGGTGATCCATATTACTATAATCCCGGAAGAGATAATTAAATGACTGCCTTAACTTTTTGAGGTGGTTTTTTTATTTGTACCTAAACATATTGGATAGAGCAGGCAAATATGATTAGTAATATAGGGATGGAAGGGGGAGGTTTATGGCTAAAACAGGGAAAGATGACTTTGTTAACGGGTTTGTGCCGTACCATAATCATGGCTCGGTTGATTATACGTCAGTGGTGCATGGGCATGTTCATCAATGTTTAGATATTACTTTTCCCCCGATGCAGACCCAGGATGGGAGTCATATTCATTACACGGAAGGATATGTTATGTTCGAAAACGGACATTCCCATCACTATAAGGCCTATTCTGGACCAGCGATTCCGGTAGGAAATGGAATGCATGTTCATTATTATGATTTTTATACCAGTGAAGATGATGGGCATCGGCATCATGTGAAAGGGGTAGATAAGCCGGCTCCGGGGAATAAGTAGAATAAGTACTGCATTCTATAATGAAATGAGGTAAAGTCCAGTAAATGAATACTGGATTTTTTTATTTCCCTTTTTTATTGGATTTTACGGCAACTTATGATGCCTAAACTTACCCTGTATGAAAAAGCTTGATTTACGGCTTAAAATCATTTAGAATTAATCTTACAAAAAACGGAAGGGTGACCTTGGAACGATGATCTTATAATCCTATTTCGTATGAAAAAAAATACAATCTTTTTTTCTGAATAGGATTAGTCTGTACTTTTATACAAGTCGATAAGATCAAAGTATCCCATAAGGGGTATTTTTCCGCCTTGAAATTGTATTGTACTGCCTCCTGTCCAGAAGATTACCAGGAGGTTTTTATATGGAAAATAACGTAACACAAACAGCTCCATCAGGAGGCTTATTTCACAATCGAGTCTTTCTCGCCATTATTATGTCAGGATTATTTCTTCAGGTTGGTATTTGGGTTCGAAACTTTGCCGTTCTTCTATTTGTAATGGATCAGACCAATGGCGATGCCTTTGCCGTTTCGATGATTTCAGTGGCAGAATTCGCACCAATCTTTATCTTCTCCTTTATTGGCGGAACCTTTGCCGACCGCTGGGCGCCGAAAAAGACAATGGTTTGGTGTGATGTCCTGAGTGCAGTATCTATTTTTCTTGTGCTGATTACACTCGTTTTCGGTACATGGAAAGTCGTTTTTTTCGCGACGTTAATCTCAGCTATCCTGTCACAATTCTCCCAGCCATCAGGGATGAAATTGTTTAAAATGCATTTGTCCGCGGATCAAGTACAGCAGGCGATGTCCGTCTATCAAACGGTCTTTGCAGTATTTATGGTTTTAGGCCCGGTGATTGGAACGTTTGTCTTTCAATCGTTTGGAATTGATATCTCGATCACCATTACTGGTCTCGCCTTCTTACTTTCAGCTGCAGCACTCGGATTCCTGCCAAAGGATCGCCCATTAGAAGCAGTTGGGGAATCAAGCCTTTTGCAGGAAATGAAAAGTGGGATAAAGTATGTTCTTGGAAAAAAAGAATTGAGCCTATTAGGTCTATGTTTCATGGCTGCTGGGCTTGGAATTGGTTTCATTAACCCGTTATCCATTTTTCTCGTCACCGAACAACTTGGCTTGCCGAAGGAAAATCTTCAGTGGCTGCTAATGGTCAATGGTGTCGGGATGATTATCGGTGGTGCTGTGGCAATGATTTTTGCAAAAAATGTGGCGCCGCAACGACTGCTTGTGTTTGGAATGCTGGTTAATGGGATTGGTATTGCGGTCATGGGCTGGTCAACAAACGTAACGATCACGTTAATTGCTGAATTCTTTAACGGCCTGATGATGCCATGTATCCAGATTGGAATCAATACATTGATTTTGAAAAGGACGGAAGAGGCCTTTATTGGCAGGGTCAACGGGATCTTAAGCCCGCTATTTGCAGGATCAATGGTCATCACGATGAGTGTGGCCGGTGTAATAAAAGAGAATTTTTCATTGGAAACCACATTTGAAGTATCGGCGATTCTTTTTATCATCGGTGTACTCGTTATCTTGCCGATCTATAATCAGAAACAACAATCAAAAACTGAAGTTCTTGGTTCAAAATAGCAGGAGGTTGTAATACATGTCTTTATCGCAAGTAAATATCGATGCCTTTCGTGCAATCAATAATTTAGGAAAAGAATACGATTCATTAAACCCAATCGCCATCTTCATGGCAGAGTATATGTTGTATATTCTGGTTATTGGATTAGTAGTATATTGGTTCACCCGAACTAACAAAAATAGAAGGATGGTCATCCAAAGTGTGCTTGCTGTTGCGATAGCTGAAGTCCTTGGGAAAATCGCCGGGAGCTTTTACGCGCATAACCAGCCTTTTGCAGTCCTGCCGCATGTTAACAAGTTAGTTGAACATGCAGTCGATAACTCGTTTCCGAGTGACCACTCGATCCTGTTCTTCTCCATCTGTTTTTCGATTTGGTTAGTCAGGAAGAAAGAGGGATGGATCTGGTTAGTTGTAGCCGTCTTTGTGGCTATCTCCCGCGTTATGGTTGGTGTCCACTATCCTGGCGATGTGCTCACTGGCGCTCTATTGGGAGTGGTAGCAGCAATCGTTTCCTATTGGCTCGTTCCAAAGCTCAGCTTTGTAAACTCAGTCCTATCAAAATATGAAAAAGTAGAACAATCCATACTGCCTATAAAAGCAAAGACGAAAGATCAGTCCAATCATTTTTAATAAACAAAACCTCATTGAACTAGATTCAATGAGGTTTTGTTATGTTATGCGAAAACTGCGGCACCTTGTAAACTGACGACAGTTCCTGCTTTTCCAAGGGCTGCGTTTAAGGCTTGGTCGAGCGAGGTAATAATGGTTTTCCGTTCAGGGCTCGTTTCGGCAAAACTAATGGCTGCCTCCACTTTTGGGAGCATACTTCCCGCCGCAAAATGTCCGCCTGCAATATAACCCTGCAGTTCTTCAATACTGACTTCCTCTAATTTTTTCTGGGTTGGTTTATTGAAATCAATGTAGACATTGTCAACGCCAGTCAGGATTAATAAGGCATCTGCATCGACAAGCTCCGCAAGCTTTTGCGAGGCGAAGTCTTTATCAATCACGGCTTCGATGCCAAGTAGGCCTTCGTCCGTTTCAATAACGGGAATGCCGCCGCCGCCGACAGAAATGACGATGTTTCCTTGCTCAACTAGGGAATTGATAACTGCATGCTCGCGAATGCTCACTGGCTTTGGTGATGGAACAACCCGGCGCCAGCCTCGGCCCGCATCTTCTTTAAAACAGGTATGTGTTTCTTCCATGATTGCCGTTGCTTCTTCTTCGCTATAGAAAGGACCAATTGGCTTGGTTGGGTTTAAAAAGGCAGGGTCATTTTGATCGACAACAACGCGAGTTACAACGGTCACGACATTTTTTGAAATCCCGCGTTCCTTCAAAACTTTATCCATCGCATTTTGCATCCAATAACCGATCATCCCCTGGGTCATGGCACCGCAAGTATCAAGTGGCATCGCCGGGTTTTTTACAGAATCAGCCGCGGCCTGTTGCAATAAAACATTTCCGACTTGCGGACCATTTCCATGTGAAATAATGATATCAATTCCTTGTTCAATGAAATCAACTAATTGCCGTGCAGTTGTTTCAAGTGCCTGCTGCTGTGCCTTTGCAGAAGCATCTCCTGATTGAATGGCATTCCCGCCTAAAGCAATAACCACTTTCTTTGACATAATCTATTTCTCCTTTATTTATATTTCTTTTCTTATCTTATCCCTATTGTAAGTGGTATCCTCATTTCCTTTTGTTAGGGCTATAACAAGTAAACTGTTAAAATCATTACGTTTTTTTGGTTCTTCTATAAGCCTGAATGCATATTTATGTACCAAATCCCATGAATCATGATTTTCAAGCAGCAACAAGTGAATAACCAGTGGATGTCACATAAAATACAAAGATAATGTTCTAATATTCAAAAAAACACAAAAATAGAAGGCTGGCGCTGTGCCAGCCTTGTTTAGATGGTAATTTTTCCAACTGCCAGCAGGTAAATTGCCACAATCGCCAGTAGAACAATGATCAAGGCCCAGACAAGTTCAAAGCGTTTAAATGGTTTTTGCTTTAATTCTTTTTGGGCATATAAATAAACGAAGATCCCAAGCGAATACAAAATCGCCGTTAATAATAAGTAGCCGGTTCCTGCGGCATACAGGATCCAAACACTATAGATAGAAGCAAGGAGTCCAATTGCCATTTGTCCCAGTTGTTTATGCTCCCAACTATATTTCACTTGATACAGGGCGGAGAATAGATAAGGTACTAGAATGGCCGAACTAGCCATGGAAAAGGCAAATCGATAAGGCTTTTCTGAAACTAATAAGGTTAGCAGGAAGAGTTGGATTAAGATACCGGTGAAAACCAAAGAGTTCTTTGGGACGTTATGTTTGTTTTCCTTAGCGAAGATCTTTGGAAAAGTTCCATCCTTTCCGGCTAAATAGGGAATTTCCGCCGCGAACAGGGTCCAGCCTAAGAGGGCGCCTAATAATGAGAGCATCAGTCCTATATTAACAAAGGCCGCACCCCATGGACCGACAATGCTTTCTAGTACGTAAGCCATGGAGGGACTTTTTAATCCGGACAGCTCCTGCCTGGTCATCACCCCTAATGATAATAACGAGATGAGAATATAGATCGTTAAGGTTGAAATAAGTCCAATAATCGTTGCTTTGCCAACATCCTTTTTATTCCTCGCCCGGCTTGATAGGACCACGGCACCTTCAACACCTGTAAATACCCACAAGGAGACAAGCATTGTTCCTTTCATCTGTTTCATCACGTCGGAAAAATGATAGGTGTTGCCGCCCCAGAAGTCGATTGTAAAGGTATCCCATTTAAAAGCAAAAATGGCAATGATGATAAACAGGAAAATGGGAATAATTTTCGCAATGGTAACCACGATATTTACAAGGGCCGCTTCATGAACACCACGTAAAACAAATAAAATCAAAACCCATAGGAATACGGAAGCCCCAAGAACAGAACTAAGATTCCCGCCTGTAAATACCGGAATAAAATAGCCAATTGCACTAAAGAGAAGGGTTAAAAAGGCAATATTGCCAAGCCATACTGACAGCCAATAACCCCAGGCAGAATTAAACCCCATGTAACTGCCAAAGCCGGCTTTGGCGAAGCTATAAATGCCACCCTCTAAATCGGGGCGCTTATTGCTGATATGATGGAAGGAAAATACTAAAGAGATCATCCCGATTCCGGTAATAATCCAGCCAAGGATGATCGCGCCGGCATTGGCGCTTGAAGCCATGTCGGTGGCAAGATTAAACCCACCCCCGCCAATTTGTGATCCAATGACTAAGGAGATTAAAGCAAATAATCCGAGCTTGCTATCTTTATTGTCCATATAAACCATCCTTCTACTGGGAGAGACTTTATTGTTAGTCTTATGATTGCTATTTATTTCTTCTTAAATACTATAAGATTTTTTAACAAAAAGAGACCAACCGCCGCTTAGCGAGTTGATCTTTTCTGTGGCTCTATATTTACGCTTAGCTCATCATGGCAGCGATGCTCATGATCGCCATAACCATGACTGATAACGCTACCACCAATTTCCAAACATGTTTAAGATAGGTGCTATAGGGAATCCGCGCAATGGCAAGTGCGCCCATGATAACGGCACTAGTTGGTGTAAGCAAATTGATAATCCCGGAAGCACTTTGGTATGCGGTGATGACTAAATCACGTCCGATGCCAGCAAAGTCTGCTAACGGTGCCATAATTGGCATCGATAGTGTTGCCAGTCCTGATGTTGATGGTACTAGGAAGGACAATGGCAAGTAAAATAAGAATGATAGATTCGTAAATAGGATAGACCCCATATTATCGAGCATGCCTTCGCCCCAATGAAGGACGGTTGCTGTCATTCCGCCAGCATCCATGACGACCGTGATTCCGCGGGAAATCCCAATAATAATGGCAACACCCAATAAATCACGGGCCCCGTTAATGAAGGTACTGGTGAAATTCTCTTCGCCCATTTTGAAAATAAAGGCGATGATGATGGAGGAGGTTAAAAATAGCATCGTTAATTCTCCGAACCACCAGTCACCAAGTGGGATCATACCGCCAAGTAATTTGCCGATGAATGGAATTTTTCCTAAAGCATTCACCAAATCTTCGAATATAGTAATATTAAATTTATAGGCCCATGGAATAACCCCTAAAATCATCACGACAAAGGTTAGCCCGAAAACCGAAAGAACAGCTTTACGGCGGCCAGTGAATTCAATATCCTCTGTCTTTTGCGTTAAGAAATGCTTCTCATTTTCTAACTTCATATTGGCAATCAATGATTTAGATGGATCGTCTTTAACCTTTTTGGCATAACGCATGACAAACAAAATCGTTACGATTAAGGTAACAACAAGGATAACCAGGCGTAACCCCATCCCGTCTCCGATGGAAACCCCGGCAAATCCCGAAGCAATTCCTGTTGCAAACGGATTAACAGTGGAACCTAAACAGCCGATACCGGCACCTAAAGCGATAATGGATACGGCCGTTAACGCGTCATAGCCCGCTGCGATTAAAACAGGGATAAGAATGGGGTAGAAAGCGATCGTTTCTTCAGCCATCCCGTAAGTTGAACCGCCGATAGCAAATAATATCATCAATATCGGTATCAGCCATTGCTCTCGGCCCTTCAATTTTCTAATGACGCGAGAAATCCCGGCATCGATTGCTCCTGTTTTCATAACAACCCCAAGGAAGCCTCCAATGACTAGGACGAATAGGGCAATATCTTTGGCATCAAAGAACCCGTTGATGGGGGCATTTAATACCTCCCATACCCCTTGAGGAGTTTGTTCTTTACCAGCTAACTGGTGATAGGTCCCGGATACAGGAATTTCTTGCTGTGTTGCTTTGTCTACCTTTGTTTCATATTTTCCTCCTGGAATCGCCCAGGTTAATGCCGCAATGATCACAATAATCAAGAATAATAACGTATAGGCAGTAGGCATCTTGAATTTTTTCATAGGAATTCCCCCATAAAATTAGTTTTAACGGGTTAAATGGTAGATGGCTTTGGCGTAAATGTGCATCGCCTTAAACATTTCCTCAAGCTCAATGTGTTCGTTCGGCTGATGCTCCGTTTTCATTTGCTGTGGGAAAATAGCTCCAAAGGCAACAAAGTTGTTCATGGCTCTAGCATAAGTGGCCCCGCCTGACGAGATGGGCTCGGAAACGAGATCACCAGTTACCTCTTGATACACATTCATTAATGTCTGAATTAAGAAGTGTTCCTTCGGCACATAGATTGATTTTAAATAGTCGAACTCTTTGTACTCTAATCCGTATTCCTTAGCAATTTGTGTGAGTGTATTTACAATCACTTGTTTATCGGCTGTCACCGGGATACGAATATCAACCGAGAGCCTCTCGATTTCCTCATTTAACTCTATTTTTCCAACATTGAATTTCAATTTTCCGGATGCTTCATCTTCGCATTCGTCAAAAATCTTCATCGCAAATGGATCCTCTTCGACCATGTCATTAATGAATTCAATGATTTTGGAAGTGTAGCCGATGTGCTTTAATCCGATTAAAAGGCGATTAATGGCGTTGATCCCTTTTTCAGTTACTTGGGCATGTACCGCTTTACCTAGTACATTCACATTATCGTTGGTTGCTTCATAAGCGAACCCAAACCTATCCAATGCAGCCTTCAATTCTTGTTGTTTTTCACCCGTATAGGTTGCCATGTCGGGCACCGCATTAAAGGCATTGCCAGCTTGCAGTCGAAGTTTTGTTTCATTTTTCCCTTCTAAATGAAGCTGGAGCAGTCCTTTTTCAGCGTAAACAAGCGGGAAAACGGAGTCTGGAGCAAAGCCCATGCTTGGAATTTCCTCCAATTTGCAATAGCGGTTCATGCAACGCCACAGTGTTTCTTCATCTGTTCCAAAAATAAAGCGGACACGTTTATTAAAATTTATTCCAAGATTCATTAACGCTTTCGTAGCAAAAAGGGCGGCAAGTGTCGGACCCTTGTCATCCTGTGTCCCTCTGCCAAACATGTTTCCGTCGATGATGGCTGCTTGAAAGGGAGGTGTTTCCCATTCTTCGCTGCTTCCGGGTGGAACGACATCAAGATGTCCAAGAATACCAATCATTTCTTCGCCGGCACCGATTTCAGCATAGCCGTAATATCCCTTTGGATCGTAATAGGTGCGAAATCCCAGCTGATCGCAAATCTCTAGAGTCTTTTTCAAGGCTTGGTCAATGTGTTTTCCGAAAGGGGTATCCTTGTCGGTTTCATTTATCACACTTGGGATCTCAATTAGCTCGATTAACGATTGATGGAAACCCTTCTCTATTTTGCGGAGTTCTGGAATTAAATGGTCCATACTATTCCTCCATTTCACAGTTATTTTAGCTGTCTTTGCTTACCAATCAAATATTCGGGAGTTCAATGAGCGAATTTCACAGTCCAATGAGCGAATTTCGGTATTCTATGAGCGAATTTTGGCCTCCAATGAGCGAATCTAATTTAGAAAGAGGGGAGAGGCGAATACTCCGCATCTTCCCCACGGTAACCTCTTATTCTAAGTGACCAAGTGTTGCTGCCATCACCGCTTTAATCGTATGCATTCTATTTTCAGCTTGATCAAATACCTTTGAATGCTCGCCGCGGAATACTTCGTCAGTTACTTCCATTTCAGCAAGCCCATGTTTTTCGAATATGTCCTTCCCATAGCTTGTTTCCTGGTCATGGAAGGCAGGGAGGCAGTGCAGGAATATCATGTTGTCATTGCCTGTCATTTTCACCATGTCCATTGTCACTTGGTACGGAGAGAGAAGGGCGATCCGTTCTGCGAACTTCGATTCTTCGCCCATTGACACCCACACATCGGTATAAATGACATCTGCACCTGAAACACCTTCTTCAACATCAGCGGTAACCGTTACACGTCCGCCTGATTTTTCGGCCAACTCACGAGCCAATTCCACGATTTCCGGTGCTGGGAACAATGATTCAGGTGCACAAATTCGAACGTCCATACCAACAAGGGCACCGCCAACGAGCAGACTGTTGGCTACATTATTTCTACCATCACCAACATAGACGAATTTAATTCCTTCGAGGCGGCCAAAGTTTTCTTTTACGGTTAAGAAATCAGCAAGTGTCTGGGTTGGATGCCATAAATCGGTTAGACCATTCCAAACCGGCACTCCCGAATGCTCCGCTAGCATTTCTACCTTTTTGTGCTCGAAGCCACGGAACTCGATGCCGTCAAACATGCGGCCCAAAACCTTTGCGGTATCTTCCACCGATTCCTTTTTCCCAAGCTGAATATCATCTTTTCCTAGATATTCAGGATGCGCCCCTAGGTCGGTACAGGCTACCGTGAAAGCACAGCGTGTGCGAGTGGATGGCTTTTCAAAAAGCAGCGCAATGTTCTTTCCTTCAAGATGACGATGGGTAATTCCATGCTTTTTCTCATCTTTTAATTTCATCGCTAAATCGATCAAATAAACAAATTCCTCTTTTGAAAAATCCTTTTCGCAAAGAAAGCTTTTCCCATTAAATTTCGGTGCAGTCATTAACATATTGATCATTCTCCTTTTTGTTAAAATTATTTGTGTAAATCCTCTCTGACAATCGGCATGCTCATGCAGCGTGGGCCCCCACGGCCACGGGATAATTCCGAGCTTGAGATTTCAAGGACCTCTATACCGTGCTGACGTAATAAATCATTGGAGATGTAGTTCCGGTCATAGGTGACAACGACGCCTGGTGCAATCGCTAAAGTATTGGAGCCATCATTCCATTGCTCACGAGAAGCTGCGATTTCATCACCACCGCCGCATGGGATTAAAATCAATTCATTTAATCCTAAAACCTCTTTTAAGGTTTCTTGAAGATTTGTACGATGTGTGATCGTAACGTGCGCATCATCTGCACCTTTTTCCAGAATATATACATTCATATTGCCTTGTGGTCCTTGTATTTCAGGGTGGATGGTGAATTTATCGTAATCTACCATCGTAAACACTGTATCAAGATGCATAAAGGCGCGACATTTAGGAATTTCTACAGCAACTACTTTTTTAATAGTGTCCTGTCTCTTAAATAAATTTAGCGCTAATTTTTCAATCGCTCGTGCAGATGTACGGGCAGAAACGCCAATGGCCACTACTTCATCATTTAGTACGAGTTCATCACCGCCTTCAATCGAGAAGCCAAAGTCACGGTCTAACCAAACAGGAACATTGTGTCTAGCAAATCGTGGATGATGGTTTATAATGTATTGCATGAATAATGATTCACGCCTTCGTGCCGGTTCCCTCATTCGGTTAATCGATAAGCCGTTTCCGATACTTGCTGCAGGGTCACGGGTGAAATAAAGGTTTGGCATCGGGTCAAGATAAAATGGATAGTGATCCTCCATCAATTCATAAAGGTGCGATTTTTTCTCGGGTTCTATCTCTCTCTTAAGAATCCCGCTCATCACTTTGTCAACCATGTCTGCCGTCGAAAAAGATAGAAGATATTCCTTTAATACACTGGCTGCACCGTTGACATTAGCCTTGCTTTCTCGTAATATATCATCAACAAATTGTTTTTTTATCTCTACATTACTTAAGGTTTCGACAACCAACTTTTCGAGGTATAGGACTTCTATGCCTCGGTTTTTTAATGTCTCGGCAAAATAATCATGCTCTCTCTGGATAATCGGTAAATAAGGAATATCATCGAATAAAAGTCGTTGCAGGTATTCAGGTGTTAGATTCTCTACCTCTTTACCAGGCCTCTTGAGTAAAACGGTTCTTAAACTACCGATTTCTGAGGTAACATGGATCGGGTGCTTTAATTGATTTTGTATATCCTGGGGAGTAGTCATTTCTGTTATACTGCTCATCTTTCTTCCTCCTTTATTTAATCTATCCTTGCTACACCTTCATTCTAAGCGATGTAACCCCTTTCCTTTGTAAGCATCCTTACAATCAAAATGTAATAATCTTAACGCTTTTTTGTCGAAAACATAAATGGAGTTGTATAAATATGTATACTTTTATGCAAAAAGGTCTTTTCGATAGGAATTGCCTGAATAATGGCTGAATGACATAATAAGTTCACAGATAAAGTTCTAAAATTAAGAAAATTATCGAGGCAAAATAAAAGACCGACCCAAAATGGAGTCAGCCTCGTTTATAGTTCATTAAAATAATCCGGTTGATGGATTCTCAGTTTTTTGGAAGTTACCGAGAGGATCTTTTCTCTTTTCAACTGATTAATCAGCAAACTAACGGTTTCCCTGGTTGTTCCAGATATCTTGGAAATATCAGCTGCTGTAAGGGGACAAGGAATCACAATCTCACAGCCATCCTTCACGCCTAGATCTTCCATTAAAAATTGAATCGAATGCAAAACCCGTTCCTGGGCATGCGGGATGAGGATTCGCTGTACACGTTTTTGATGTAGGTTGAGAATATCTGAGAGTTTCGAAATAATATAGAGTAATTGCTTGGGATTCGACTTAAGCAGTTCCTCTACTATATGGGTTTGAATGAAGTACAAATGAACATCGGTCACGGCGATGGCGGTATCTTGGTAGACCTTATCCTTAAAAATCCCGCCAGTGGGAAACATTTGATTTTTTTTAATAACGTCTAAATAAAGCATACTGCCCTCTTCACTGGCACGTTCAAACATCACATACCCATCGAGCAGAAAAAAGATTTTGTCGCGCGGGTCACCCTGCATAAACAGACATTGGTTTTTCTTGTAGCTGCGAAAATAAAAATAAGGCAGGTATTTTTTCAATGTTTTAGCTGAAAGGTTGGAAAAAGTATCGAATTGTTGTAAATCCGCAAGTACATCCATATTGATCACAGCTGAGTTGAGCATGATTATCTCTCCCTTTCGTGTGATTATTCTTGATATAAATCGATCTTTTGTTTAATGTCAACTGCCTCTTTAGGGGAACGGCAAATAATTAAACACGTGTCATTCCCGCAAATCGTTCCCGCTTTCCCATCAATCTCCATCGAATCCAGCAATGCTCCAAACGCATGGGCATGTCCAGGCAGCGTTTTAATGATAACGAAATATTGAATGATCTCCATACTAACAAGGGCATCCCGCAATTTATGGCGCAGCTTTTCAGAAATTAAATGATCCTGATCTATTTTAAAACTATACTTCTGACTCCCATCTTTGGAAGGGACCTTAATCAACTTCAACTCGCGGATGTCTCTAGAGATTGTTGCTTGTGTCACCTGTAAGCCACTGTCAAAAAGCCATTGCCCGAGTTCTTCCTGTGTCTTTATCTCATGTTCAGAGATAAGTCTTGAAATCGTTTGCAATCTCATCTCTTTATTCATCTTCCATACTCACTTTCTTAAGAGTTCCTTAGTTACATCATATTGCCAATTACAAGTAATTGGTATGTATAAAAAGTGAACATATTTTATCAATGGTATGTATAAATAATGACAAATTTAAAAACGATGAAAAAGTAAAAAGGCAGGAAACCATTCTTCAGGCTGTCAAAAAACTTTCGATAGTCATATATTTTATTTTCTTTATGGCTGTTTTCGTAAAGGTTGTTGCTAATGACCAGAGTGGTTGATTTCCGCTCCAGGATGCTCGCTTTCCGCGGGGCGGGCGGTGAGCCTCCTCGGCGCTAGAGCGCCTGTGGGGTCTCACCTGTCCCGCTGATCCCGCAGGAGTCTCGCACCTTCCGCTCCAATCAACCGCTTTTTATTATAGTTTTTTTTTATTACCTACCGTATTTATCCTTTTCTAATCCATAAGACCATCCCTCGTGATTCAAGCTGGAGCCTTTTTGCTGTTTCTGGTTCGTAAAGTAGAAATAAATAAACATTTGATAAATAGGAGGGGGAAAAGTGGGGTACATCACTGAATTACGAAAATATATCGGTAGTAGACCAATTATAAGTGTTGGAGCAACGATACTTGTTATAAATGAGAAAAAGGAAATTCTTTTTCAACATCGCTCAGATACATTAGATTGGGGCTTACCTGGCGGTTCAATGGAACTAAGTGAAACTTTAGAAGAAGCTGCTTCTCGTGAATTGAAAGAAGAAACGGGACTTGTAGCGAATCAGTTTGAGTTAATAGGTGTTTTTTCTGGTCCACGTTTTTATTTTCAGTATCCAAATGGTGATGAAACATATAGTGTAATTAACCTATTTCGTGCAAAAAATGTATGTGGAACATTAGAAATGAATGATGGGGAGAGTCTTAGGCTTAAGTATTTCAGTAAAGATAATCTTCCGGATAACATTGAAAAAAGAGCAAATGAATTAATAGAAAATTTGGGACATAAATTGTGGAATTTAGATAGCTCTTTCGTAGCATATGTTTAAGTCAACATGCTTTACTTTTATGAGATAAATTAAGGATCCGATCTGAGGTTATCAATTATCAACAATATTATCTAACAGAGATTAACTCTAAAAAAAATTTTTGCACCTATTGATGAACTTGTTCTCAAAGCGGTTACTTGTAGGATGAATGCAAGAGTACTAGCTATCCCTACTGCAGCCTGCTTAAATATAAGGATTGCCACACAGTTAACTATACCTAAAAAGGTGTGTAGCATTTCTTTTGGGTGATTGTCCCCTGTTGATTGGAGCGGAAGGTGCGAAGACTCCTGCGGGAGTACGGGGCAGGGGAGACCCCGCAGGAGCGAAGCGACGAGGAGGCTCCCCGGCACGCCCGCGGAAAGCGAAGCACCTGGAGCGGAAATCAACAGGCCCTGTCGCATTGACTTTCCCTAAAAAACCAGTATTTTAGTCCAGACAAAATGAAAATTTACCTTGTTAGATAATCTGGTGACAGGAAACCTGTCCCAATTTCGTCTATGAGTCTTACAAGTAAGAAAAGGCATAACCGTGTAAGAGGGAAAATAAAGAAAGAAACACGATCCCACTAATAATGGAAAGAGCCCACTTTAGACCAATGCTGCTAGTTTGAATCCATGAAAAAATAAATGACGATAATAAGCAGAACCACATGATAATGGTAAAGATGATCAAGCTATCAATAACGAAATAGGGGAGCAGCCCCCAATAAACTAAAACACTTAGGATACTGCCTAGAAGCATTGGCAAAAGTACATCTTTCCTGCACGTTACAACCGGCTCGCTTTTGTTTTGCAAGGCAGCAGCGGACAACAGCGGATAAACAAAATAAGGTAAAACAAATCCAAAGCTGGTGCCTGACACCAACCTTCTCAGATTAGTACTCCTAAATAAATGGGCGTAAGACCCAAAGCCGTCGACTGCCATTGGCACCATAAATAATAGAAGAAACAAGCTCGTTTTTATAGTAGGAATCGTCATTTTCTTCCTTCGCTTAAACAGATGTAAATATGCCAGTGTTGAAATGACACCGATATAAATACCGGTATCACGGGCACAAACGGACAATGTTTCACCAGAAGCAAGAAGTGATCGTTCTTCTAATTGGTGGCAGATGGCTCTTCCGAAGAAGTGCAGCACTTCTTGTATCAACACGAATCACTCCTATGACAATGAACCCAATTCATTCACCTGAATTGGGTTTCTTGCCTTTAATAAAAGAAAATGAAAAGGTTCACTTTGAGGAATATCCAGCTCAAGAAGCCCTCCGCTTTTACTAATACCCCGTCATAACTGCGGGGACAATCGAGAAGGCAGAAAGTGCAAACCAACAAATACAGCTTAAGACTGTTACAGCAATGGCAATAATTAAACAGTTTTTGCCGACCACTTTCTTTTCAAGATCGTGATCACTCATCCAAATAATTCCTAAGATAATGCCAACAATTGGAATAAAAATCGATAAGATGTAAAAGAGTGCTTTTTGCCCACCAGACACAAATCTCACCTCCGGGATACGGAAAATCCGCCTCAATGATTTGTATGTTACTAAGTCATAGAATTTGCCTGTACCTCTTTTGGATATTTCTGATTAATTTTTTTCGCTAGCCCCTTTTTTCATGTTTTTCCTGTTATAATGAATTGGTAAAAAGTTGCAATTCTCACATTGGCACGAAAATTATAGATTTTTGTCAAACGATGCTGTCGGATTTACTAGTAATATCCATTGATTTTAATAGAATTGTAATATTTTTAATAGATTTGAAACAATTTAGCCATAAATTCGTCTATAATGGAGGAAGGAAAATACAACAAAGAGGGAGAAGCAATGAGGAAACAAAAGAGCGGATGGTCAAGAGGGACAGTCATTGTCATTATTGCTATTGGGTTCTTATTTACAGGGGTATTTTTGAGCAATTATTTTTTTGCGAAGGCAACAGGCCAATCTAGCAATCACTCAAAAAGTGAACATATAAAGCGTGCCGCAGCAAAAGGGCCAACAACAGGTTCAATTGCCATGAACACAAAGGACTCAAGATTGGAAAAAGAACAGATGCAAAAACAGCAGGATCAAGCAGAAAGTTGGAGAAATAAGCAAGAACAAGTGCCTGATACGATTCCACCTGAAACAAGCAAAGAACCACCCGCGACACAAGAAACAGGAACTCCCCAGACACCCGAAAATGAAACAACTGGGGACCAGCAGGAGCAAAATAATACGCTGCCACAGGGGAACAACAAGACGATTTATTTAACCTTTGATGATGGTCCGGCACCATTTTCCGCTGAAATCATCGCACTTCTAGAGAAATATCAATACAAAGCGACATTTTTTATGATAGATGGGAATATTCGCAGATATCCTGATGCAGTCAAATTGATGGTACAGAACGGGGAAACAGTGGGTCTCCATAGTGTTTCTCATAACCAGAAAGCTTTTTATGCATCAGTGGATTCGATCATATCGGAATTAACCCAAAATCGGAACACCTTAAAAGAAATTTCCGGGATTGATTCTTATATTATGAGAACGCCATATGGCAGTGTTCCACAAATGACAGTCGAGTACCGGCAAGCTGTTAAGGACCATGGATACTTCATGTGGGATTGGAATATTGACAGTAAGGATTGGTATTATAAGGATGGACGATATGTCACGAGTGTCATTGAGCAATTAACTAAATTGGCAGAACATAATGGTCCAATTGTTATTCTTTTACATGAACGACCGGAAACACTTGCACATCTGCCAGCGCTGTTAGATTATTTACGTGCACAGGGCTTTACAGGTAAAGCAATTGACAATTCGATGACACCTGTCCAATTTAATGCAAGATAGCAAGTTAAAAAGGACAGATTACCTTATCATTTGATATAATAAACATGTATTTACTAGTAAACATAATGGGGTTCGATAATTGCCTATGATAAATAAACTTATGCAAAGCAGCGGATTTAAAAGAATAGCCATTTTTGTGTTCATTGCGATCATTTTATATTCGATGCGATCGATGATTAATTTGATTTTACTCACGTTTATTTTTACGTTTTTAATGGATCGCTTGGTCCAATTTATTGAAAAAAAGGTTCCGCTTAATCGCAGATTGATTGTGGTGGTATCCTACGCCTGTATAGTCGGTTTGTTCTCATATGGGTTAGTGATGTACTTGCCGATGATTGCTGGTGAAATTACTGCGTTGATTAAGCAGTTAACGGCTTTTTACACCACGAATCATGAAAATATTGTGTTGAATTATCTGATGAGCCGCATTGAGGAAAATCAAATTTCTAATTACCTTGAGCAAGGCTTTACCTTTTTAATTAAATATTTTACTGATATAAGTAAAATCACGTTACAAGTGTTATTGGCGCTGCTGTTGAGCCTATTTTGTTTATTAGAGAAACCACGCTTAATTGCATTTACGAAGAAATTTAGAACGAGTAAAATCTCATCTATTTACGTAGAAATTGAGTTCTTTGCTCATAAATTCGTTGGAACGTTTGGTAAAGTAATTGAAGCACAATTAATCATTGCCTTAGTGAATTGTGTTCTTACTACGATTTTCTTGTGGATCTTGGATTTCCCGCAGCTTGGCGGTTTATCGATAATGATTTTTGTTTTGGGCTTAATTCCGGTTGCTGGTGTGATCATTTCGTTAATTCCGCTTGTGATTATCGCCTATAGTATTGGCGGCATGATTAAGGTTCTCTATGTCGGAATTGCGATTGCGATTATTCATGGTATTGAAGCCTATATTTTAAATCCAAATTTAATGAGTTCAAAAACAAATCTTCCTGTTTTTTATACATTTATAGTCTTGATCTTCTCGGAGCATTTCTTTGGGGTGTGGGGGTTGATTATTGGAATTCCCGTATTTGTTTTCCTTTTGGATGTTCTAGAAGTAACGGAGACTAAAAAGGTTAAGTAAATAAGCCTGGTTACTGGGCTTTTTTTTGTTGGCCCATTTCTGCTATGCTAAGTGTATTCATTGATTAGGAGGATTTTTAGATGAGCGAATGCAAATTAGATCACACCCATGAAGATGTAAAAAGTAAATATGATGCCCAAGCAGACTTTTTACCGGAGGAAATGAAACCCTTATTCGATCAGTTTTTCGCCACGGAGCATACTCAAAATCTTTTAAATGAGGTATTTCATCTCTTGAAAAAATATGATTTGGCCTCAGCGGAGGAACAGAATGAACGAAATAATCGGTTATATTTGGTTTTAAGAAACGTATAAGGAATCAGACCGCTGCACACTGGCAGTGGTCTGATTCTGAGTTTTGCTACTTTATTCTTTACATGTAACTTCAACAGATACATGTTTTCTTCTTTACCCCAATCTTATCCCGAAGCTCCATCTTTTTAATATATTCCGTGGCTAAAGGCACCTTACAAGCGGTTTTTCCAACGTCTACATGCACCTTGCCGATCTTTTCTCCTACCCTGGTTGCTTCCTGATGCAAGGCCGTAACATAGCCGCCAACACTAATGACAAAGCCGTTCATTACATAGCGGACCCGGTTTTTTTCTCCATGAATCGTCGTTTCCACCTGATGCAAAAGAGTGCGAATTTCTTCAAGATCTAATTTTTCATCAGGTGTAATCGATAAGTAGTTTGCATATGTACTCCACCCAGCTACTGCCGTCATTTCGATATCCGATTTCATCCAATCTCGAGCCAGTTCGAGTGCAAACGGACTTTCTGCCGCAACCCAGGCCACCGTATATTCAGCAAGCATATACCAGTTGGCATGACTGACCCAATCCTGCAGCGTTTTTTTCGTCATTAATTTTGGGTTGACGGATAATCCAGCTAAATACATGGCGTCGGAATTACCAGTATTGTATAGTGCTAATGCTAAATCTTGATCCTTTTTCACGTACTTTACCAGCTTTTTTAAATCGCCTACCTTCACTCCGAATAACGATCCATGTGCACCATGGTTGATAAATGTCTTCTTGGTTTGTTCCGACCCCAACTCTGCCAGCTTCCACATGATTTCCTCAACCGTCATTTTAATTCCTCCTCATCACTTATCCTAATTTTAACATTCATTATAGCCTGTTGGAAAAAGTCTCATTATGTTATCCCTAAAAAAAGTAATTTTTAATGAAATATGGTATTTTAGAAAATAGTAACTTTAATAAATTTCAAAAAGGAAAGAGGATTCAGGTGGGAGAATTAATACAGCTTTTGAAGCGGGGAAATAAATCGGCCATGCTTGCCGCCATTATTAATACAATTATTTCGATCATTAAAGGTGTAGCCTTTATGTTTACAGGCAACGTTGCGATGTTTGCCGAAACGATGCATAGTCTCGGGGATGCGGCGAATCAGTTTTTTGTGTTTATCGGCTCCGCCTTAAGTAAAAAGGCACCAACGGAGAAATTTCCTAATGGATTTGGTCGCTTGGTTAATTTAGTCCTTTTAGGGGCAGTCTTGATTGTCGGCATTATGGCTTTTGAAACGATAAAAGAAGGCTGGCATCATACTATCCATCCGACAAAGTCTGGCGGGTTTTTAATTAATATTCTTGTTCTAGCTGTGTCGACGATGCTTGAAACGGTTGTCTTGTTTAAGGCAATGAAAGAAATTTTACATGATATTGACGTCAAAGCAAGTGGTTTGAGTGTGTTTACAAAAAGCTTTGCAAATTTGGGTAGAGCGAAGCCGGCGACGAAGCTTGTGTTTATGGAGGATCTTGTGGCT